>NZ_JBHWIQ010000009.1:0-116835 GCF_042732055.1 Streptomyces sp. NPDC059816 | reverse complement strand
GCCGGGGCCTCCCCCCCGAGCGGGTGGGGTGGGCCCGTCCCCCCAGCCGGCCGGGGGGCGGGTTCGTTGACCCGCGCGGTGCGCACCGCGCGGATCAACGAACCGGTGACGGCGTACGGGTCACTTCTTGCCGAACAAGCCGCCCTGGAACGTGGCCCAGTCGTACATCTGGTGCACCGCCTGACCCAGGATCGGGATGCTGATGTGCTCGAAGACGTCCTCCACCAGGTCTATGTCACCGGTGTTGTTGATCAGCGGGGCGTTGATGTTGATCAGGCCGCCCGAGCGGGGGGCCTGCTGGTCCTGGGCGTGGGCGGTGCCGCTCGTCAGAACGAGGGAGACACCGGCCGCCACGGTCGCCACAAAAGCCGCACAGCGAACACGACGGTTCATTCGCACTCCGATCTAGGGATCTCAATTACTGTGGGAGTTCAGCCCAGGCCTCAACTCCCTTGCACATACGGGGAGTTGAGAAGGATTCACCTGTGGGGGGCTGAGGTGAACGTCAGCCTGCCACCAGGTCAAGGAGAAGTAAAGTACCCGACAGTAACAAAAATGATCTTGTTTGGCCCGCCCGTCCAGCGGGGCCTCGCCGTCCCCCGCCGCGCGGACGCACGTCCACGGACACACCTCCCGGGCGCCTCACCGACCAAGTTCCCCGGCGAATGGTCGACTTGCCCCCTTCAAGCGGCCGGGAGTACGGCCCGGAACACGGCCGGGCACGGGACTAGAGTGAGCGGGTGACCTCACCGCCGGAAGATCCGTCGCTCCCGATCAGCGAAGACGCACGCGAATCGGCCCTGCGGCGCCTCCAGGAGGGGTACGCCCAAGGCCACGTCCCGCACGAGGAGATGGACGGACGCCTCCACCAGGTCCTCACCGCCACCACGCACGGCGAGATCGTGTCGGCCCTGGCCTCGCTCCCGGCAGAGGTGGACACCACCGCCACGATCTCCGCCGCAACCGGGCGGATCCGGCGACGCGGCGCATGGCGGGTGCCCCGGACCCTCAAGGTCGAGTCGGCGTTCGGCACGGTGCGGCTGAACCTGTCCCGAGCGGTCATCGAGCACCCGGTGGTCGACATCGAGCTGCAACTCGGCACCGGCGGGGCCAGGATCACCGTGCCCCGTGACGCCGTCGTGGACGTCGACGACCTGCGCACCGGCTGGAAGCCACTGCGCTACGCGGCCCGACGGCGATCCCGCCCCGGCGGGCCGAAGATCCGGATCTCGGGGACCGTGGGCTACGGGCGGCTGAAGATCCGTCACGCCCGACGCTGAGGCCCGGGGCGGGCAGCAAGGCAGGGAGTACCCGGTGAAGGGGCCGGGGTGATTTCACGGGGCCCCACGCGCGATGGGTGGTGAGCCGTGCGGCTGGGCGCGTCGCGTCGGTCGCGTCGGTGCGGGGTCGCCGCGCCGGGTCCTCGTGCGCTCCCGTCGACCGCTGCCGCGGCGCGGGCCGTGCTCGTACGTGCGGAAGGCGGCCCAACAGATCCAGAGCGCGAGGGTGAACACCGGGAGCCACGCCACTCGGGCGAGCACCCAGCCGGTGTCATCGGGCACGGTGTGCAGACCGGGTAGGGGCACCCCGCTGAACAGCCCCAGGGTGGTCACGGCGATCATTGCCGTCTGGTGCCAGAGGAACAGGGTCATCGCCGAGAGGTTCACCAGCGCCACGACCGCCCAGACCGCGGGCCGGACGAGGAGCCGCCGCAGCGGGCCCAGCAGGAGGAGGGCTGCGCCGCACTGGGCGAGGCCGAAGGTGACCACCGCCAGGGTGGGCGGGTCCAGGTTGGAGACCGGCTGCCCGGGCACTCCCACCATCGACGCGGGGTAGCCGCCCCAGCGGACGAGTCCGGCGGTGACCGCGGCCCCGCCGAGCAGCAGTGTCCAGCCGAACGGCCGCGTGTGCCGGCCGCCCTGTGCCCAGATGGCGCCGAGGCAGTAGGGGACCAGCCACGCCGCCAGTACGTTGGCCGAGCCGAGCCACTCGGGCCCGTTCAGGCCGAAGCGGATCAGGTCGATGTGCAGCACCACCGTGAGCGGCCACAGCGGGTGCAGTCTCACCACCAGGGGCGTCGCCGCTGTCAGAGCCGCGAAGACGAGCAGGAACCAGAGGGGCGACAGCACGCGTTTGCCCAGGGTGTACAGGGTCGTCCCGTCCACGCCCGAGGCGAGCATCACGATCACGGCGAGCGTCCACACGACCAGCACCACGGCGACCGGGCGGAAGAGTCGCAGCAGCCGAACGCCGAGCCACCGCCCGTACCTCGTGCCCCTGGCCCGGGCTGCGAGGTAGCTCTTCGTGCCCACCTGCCCGCCCACCAGGAAGAAGACCGCGAGTGTCTGGAACGCCCAGGAGACCGGGGTGAACTGGGGCAGGTGTCCGAGCGGGCTGTCACCGCGCAGGACACCGCTGTCGACGACGAGCGCGGTCACCAACCAGTGGCCCAGCACCACGCCGAGGATGGCCAGGGCCCGTAAGGCGTCCACGGCCCGGTCACGATCAGCGGGGGTGGCCGCGTCGATGTGACGGATCAGTTCACGCATGACGGTTCCCTCCGAAACGTTCGGCTGTGCCGCTGCCCGTACCAGCGCCCGTGTCCGCATCCCCACCCGTGTCCGTCGCTTCGCCGGCGACGATCCGGGCGATGTTGCGCAGGGGCAGCGAGCCGGGTTTCAGGTACTCGCTGTGTTGGCCGTGACCCGCGCGGAAGGTCCGGGCGCCGAACTCCGGGGAGACGGGGTCGGTGCCGAATCCGAAGGTGACGAAGGGGAGTCTCAGGCGCCGGTGCGGGATGTCCACCGTCCAGTCACCGCTGCTCCGGCCCGCCCATACGGTGGCTTCGGTGCGGAGCGCGGCTGCGCTGTCGTAGCCGGTTCCCGGGCTGCCGTAGAGCACGATGTCCGCGATCCGCACCCGGGAGGCGGCGCCGGCACAGACCACGGTGCCGTAGGAGTGGCACACCAGGGACGTACGTGCGGCGGGCTTCACCCGCGTCAGTTCGTCGACCAGAGCGCGTAGGTCGGGCACGGCTCGCGCGGCCCGTCGGGCCGTGGCCACCGACAGGCTCACCGCTTCCGGGGTCCGGTAGCCGAGCCAGGCCACGACGGCGGACCGGTCGCCCAAGGTGCGGCGCAGCGCGCCGGCGTCGCTCCGCAGTCGCCCGTAGTTGTCGACGCTGGTGCCCGCGCCGGGCACCAGCACGGCTATCCGGTCGGCCCGGGCGAGGTCGCCCATCACCTCGACGGCCCGGCCGCCGTTGCGACCGTCGAAGGAGAGGAGCTGACGGGCGGGGGCCGCCAGTGTGCGCAGGGCCTCGGCTCGTTGGGTGTCGCCGTGCTCCTCGGCCGTCCGCGCGGCGGCCACCAGGTCGACGCGGGTCCCTGCGTAGCGTTCGGCAAGGGCCGCGGGGGTCGCCGCGCGGAGCTGGCCGTGGACGGTCGGCGCGGGGGCCGGTACGTCCGCCGGGCGGGCTGCGCCGGATATCGGGACGGCCACCGATGCCGTGACCAGCGCGGCCAGCGCGACGCGGCGCAGCCGGCTCCAGCTGAGGCGACTCGTGCGAGGACCGCTCGAGCGGCGGCTCGTGCGGGGGTGAGTGGCGCGGGGGCTGCTGGTGCGGGAGCGGGAGGGCATGGCAGGTGGGCTTCCTATCGAACCGGGGATCCGTGGTGTGGTGGCTCTGTGAAGCTACGGACCGCCCGTCGTCGTCCGCGTCCCGCCGGGGGGTGACCTTCCAGCTAGCTCTGGAGTACTACGCGTAGGGGGTCGGCGACCGCCCCGTCCGTCGCTGGCCGTGGGCTCGGAGGAGGACAGCACGAACGCCCCCGGGAGCGTTCGTTCGCTTCCGGGGGCGTTGGGGAGGGGCGTGTCAGACCACGTCGACGCGTGCCTTGGACACGGCAGCGGCCAGGTCGTCGAGCACCTTGGCGAAGCGCTGGTACGTGAAGGGCGTCTCGGTCTGCCAGTCGATGACCTGTCCGGCCTTCACCGCGCGGCTGGCCCGCCACGTCGGGTACGCGTCCATCTGCCGGTGGGTCAGGCCGCCTTCGGGGCGGGCGTCCTCCAGGAGGAGGTCTGCTTGGTAGCGGCCCGCCTGCTCCCAGCTGAGTGCTTCGAAACCGGCCTCGGGCTTCTTCGGCTTGACGATGTCGAGACCGAGCTGTTGGAAGTACTTGACGTCGCCGTGGAAGGCGGGGTCGGCGACGAAGAAGTTGGCCTTGGTCCCGGACACGACCGCGACGGAGAGGCCCTTCTTCGCCTCGGCCGCCTTGGTGACCGCCGCGGCTGCGGTCTCGAACTGCGTCTTCGCCTTCTTGATCTCAGCGCTGTCGGGGTCGGCGCCGAGGGCCGCCGCCAGCTCGCCGAAGCGCTTCACCGCGTCCGGCACGGCCACGCCCATCAGTTGGATGACCGCGATCGGGGCGATCTCCTCGACCTTCTTGATCACGTCCTCGGGTATGTACCAGACCGTCGGGCCGTAGGCGATGGTGACGATCAGGTCCGGCTTGAGGGATATCAGCTTCTCCATCTGGAACTCGCCGAAGGCGGTGCCGACCGAGGTGGTCTCGGCGAGGTCCACATTGCCGATCTGCGGGCTGGGCTTGCCGTCCGCAGCCTTCTGCGGGCCGAAGATGCCGACCGGGCGGACGCCGAAGTCCCAGAGCGCGGCGGCGGGATGGGACTGGGCGACGACGCGCTCCGGGCGCCGGGGTAGTTCGATCTTCTTGCCCCGATCGTCCGTGAAGCTCCACGGGCCGCTGCCCTTCGCACCGTCGGAGCCGGAACCGCCGCTGCTCCGCGAGTCCTTCGAGTCGTCCGCACCGCAGGCCGCCAGCAGCGGCGCGGCGGCGACCAGTGCACTCAGGGCGAGGAACCGGCGGCGGTCCGGCCGGACGTCCGCGAACGGGGAGTGGGCACGGGAGTGGTGGCGGGGCATGGGTGTCCTTCCGGGCTGCGGTCACCGCAGGGTGGTGTCTGAGGGTGCACGGGTGGTGGTGGGCGAGGGTCAGCGGTTGATGACCGTCGCCGTGCGGTCGGGGGCGACGGCGTGGTGCCGGCCGAACGGGATGATGTGCGGGCCGCCGCCGGCCGGGTCCTCGATGACGGTGCAGCTGAGTCCGAAGACCTCGGCGATCAGGTGCTGGCTGACCACGGCGGCGGGAGCGCCTTCGGCGACGATCCGTCCCTCCTTCAGGGCGATGACGTGATCGGCGTAGCGGCAGGCGTGGTTGAGGTCGTGCAGCACCAGGACGATGGTGCGGCCCTGGTCCCGGTTGAGGTCGACGGCCAGGTCCAGGATGTCGATCTGGTGGGCGAGGTCGAGGTGGTTGGTGGGTTCGTCGAGGAGCAGGACGGGGGTGTCCTGGGCCAGGGCCATGGCGATCCACGCGCGCTGACGCTGCCCCCCGGACAGCTCGTCCACGCTGCGTTGCCCCTGTTCGGTGAGCCCGGTGGCGGACAGGGCCTCGTACACGGCCCGTTCGTCTTCGGGGGACCATTGGCGCCACCAGGACTGGTGCGGGCTGCGTCCGCGTTTCACCAGGTCCAGTACGGTGATGCCCTCCGGGGCGACCGGTGACTGCGGCAGCATGCCGAGCCGGCGGGCGAGTTCCTTGCCGCGCAGGGAGTGGATGAGCTGACCGTCCAGGTAGACGGCGCCCCGTCGGGGTGCGAGCAGCCGGGACAGCCCCTTCAGTAACGTCGACTTGCCGCAGGCGTTCGCGCCGATCACGGCGGTGATCCGGCCGGCGGGTATCGCCACGTCGAGGTCGTCGACCACGCTGCGGCCTTCGTACGCGAGGGTGAGGCCCTCCGCTGTCAGCCCCTTCGGTCGTGGGTCCACGGGTCAGCCTCCCGATCCGGTGCGGTTGGACCTGCTGAGCAGCCAGAGCAGGCAGGGGGCGCCGAGCACTCCGGTCACCACGCCCACCGGCAGTTCGGTGTCGGGCAGGAGTTGTCGTCCCACCACGTCCCCGGCGAGCACGACGAGGGAGCCGACCAGGGCCGACGGGAGTAGCGCGGGGCCCGGGGGGCCCGTGAGCCGTAGCGCGATCTGGGGGGCGATCAGGGCGACGAACGCGACCGGCCCGGCCGCCGCTGTGGCGAACGAGGCCAGCGCGGCTCCGACGACGAGCAGCGCGATGCGTGCGGTCTGCACCGGCAGGCCGAGGGACCGGGCGGTCTCGTCGCCGAGTTGCAGGCCGCTGAGCCAGGGCGCCAGCAGCAGGACGCAGGGCAGCAGCACGGCCAGGGCGAGGGCCAGGGGGCGCACGTGCTCCCAGTCGCGGGCGTTGAGGCTGCCGGTGAGCCACATCAGGGCCTGCTGGGCCTGGTAGACGCCCGCTTTCAGGAGCAGGTAGCTGGTCGCGCTGGTGCACAGGGCGGCCACGCCGATGCCGACGAGCACGATGCGGTAGCCCGTGGTGCCGGACTTCCAGGCGAGTGCGTAGATCAGTGCCGCGGCGGCGAGGCCCCCGGTCAGCGCGAACGTCGGGAGGGCGACCCCGCTGCCGGCGCCGAGCAGCATTCCGGCGGTGGCGGCCGTTCCGGCGCCCGCGGAGATCCCGATGACGTCGGGGCTGGCCAACGGATTGCGGGTGAGGTTCTGGAAGACGGCACCGGCGAGTCCGAAGGCGGCTCCGCACAGCAGCCCGACCAGCGCCCGGGGCAGTCGGAGCCCTTGGATCACCAGTTCGGTGGCGGGGTCGGCGTCGCCGAAGAGGCTGTGCACGACGTCGGCGAGCGGCAGGTCCAGTTCGCCGGAGGCGAGGGAGACGACGAAGGCCAGGGCGACCGCCGCGACGAGCAGGAGGCTGACGAGGGTGCCGCGCGGGCGGATGATCCAGGAGGCGCGGGTCCGGGGCACCCGCAGGACCAGGCCGCCGGCGGGCCGGGCGGTCTCCTTGACGGGAGGGGCGGTGGGAGTGGTGGGCATGGTTCAGGACTCCCGCAGCCGGCGGCGGCGCACCGACAGGATGAAGAACGGGGCGCCCACGGCCGTCACCACGATGCCGACGTGCAGTTCGTCCGGGCGGGCGATGAGACGGCCCACGAGGTCGGCGGCGAGGAGCAGAGCGGGCCCGAGCAGCGCCGAGTAGGCGACGATCCAACGGTGGTCGGGGCCGGTGAGCAGACGGGCGATCTGCGGGATCACCAGGCCGACGAAGGCGATCGGTCCGCAGAGCGCGACCGCGCTGGCGGTGAGGAGCGTGATGGCGGCGGCCCCGCGGACGCGGACCAGGCCCACGTTCTGACCGAGGGAGGTCGCGACGCCGTCGCCGAGGGCGAGCTTGTTGAGGGCGGGCGCGGTGAGGACGGCGAGCAGGAGGCCGGCTCCGAGGAAGGGCAGCAGGTCGACGAGGAGCCCCGCGGGTTGTCCGATGAGCGAGCCGACGGCCCAGAACCGGAAGTCGCCGAGGGCTGCCGCGTCGAACAACAGGACGGCGTTGACCAGGGACTGGAGCAGCGCGGAGACGGCTGCGCCGGCGAGGGCGAGTTTGGCGGGGGTGGCGCCGCCGCGGCCTGCGCCGCCGAGGGCGTAGACGAGGACCGTCGCGAGGAGGGCTCCGGCGAACGCGAACCAGAGGTAGCCGTGGACGGCCGTGATGCCGAGCAGTCCGGTGGTCACGACGACACCGAGTGAGGCGCCCGCGGTGACTCCGAGCAGGCCGGGGTCGGCGAGCGGGTTGCGGGTGAGTCCCTGCATCAGTGCGCCCGCCGTGCCGAGGGCGGCTCCGACCACGAGGCCGAACAGGGTGCGCGGTACGCGCATGTCGTGCACGATGCCGGACTCTTCGGAACCGTCGGGGTGGAGCAGGAGGTCGAGGACGCGGTCCGCGGCGATCCACTTGGTGCCGAGGGCGAGGGAGCCGAGGCAGAGCAGCAGCAGGAGGAGCAGGCAGAGGGGGACGGCCGCGTAGTGCGGGAGGGGCTTCAGGGTCAACCGGGACAACCGCGACGACCGGAGGGACCGGGATGGAGAGGGCCGGAGCGAAGCCTTCTCCGGCGAGGGAACGGGCGCCGCGGTCGAACTCGGCGGATCGTGATGCACGGGAAAAGGATAGCCATACCTAAGTGCCCGCCAACAAGGTTCGATGCGGCCCGTTGCGTCTCCGTTACCCTCACCCCCCGGCCATCCGACTTACCTGGACGCACCATCAATGACCCGGAGAGGGACTGGCGTTGAGCGAACAGGGCAAGCAGGCAACGGAGTACCGCGGAGCGCATCAGAGTCACTATAGCAAGATAAGGCTATCCTAAGTTAGTGTGCGGCTCACCAGTCGGACCTTGAGGGGACGTGAGCCTTCTTGTCGGGTGCGGACATCGGTGCGGGCGACGGATCGGCAGAGCGACGGAGGGAGTTGTTACGCCGGCAACTGGCCGTCCGCGGCATGGCAAGACCCCAGAGCGGGACCGGTACACCCGTGCATCCCGCACACCGCGCCGAAGGACCCGCGCCGCTCTCCCCACCGCAACGCCGGATGTGGCTCCTGCACCAACTCGACCCCGTGAGCACCGCCTACCACGTGTGTGTGGCGGTGCGCCTGTCCGGCGACCTCGCCGCGCCCGGGTTCGCGGACGCCCTGCGCACCGCCGCCGAACGCCACCACGTGCTACGCACGGTCTACCGGGTGGACGGCGACGGGGTGCCGTTCCAGGTGTTCCTTCCGCGCACCGTCGTGCCGGTGACCCTGACCGATCTGACGGGCGCGCCCGCCGACCGGCGGGAGGCCGCGGTGGACGCCGCCGCCTCCCGGCTCGCCGACCGACCCTTCGACCTGACGGAGGACGCCCCGGTCCGGTTCGAACTGCTGCAACTGTCAGCCCGGGAACACGTGTTGGTGCTCGTCGCCCATCACATCGCCTGGGACGACGGCAGTTGGCAGGTCCTGCTGCATGAGGTGGCCGCCGGCTATCGGGGCGCCGAGCCATCCGAACCGACCGTCCAGTACGCCGACCTCGCGCACGCCGAGACCCGTCGGACGCCCTGGACGGACGTCGATCTGGACCACTGGCGCACCACTCTCGCCGACCCGCCCGGGCCGCTTCCGCTGCCCACCGACTTCCCCCGCTCCCCCACCGGGGCCGCCGAGGGCGGGCGACTGGTCCGTACCCTTCCCGCCGAGCTGCGGGAGCGCCTGCACGCCGGGTGCCGGGCCGAAGGCGTCAGTCCGTTCATGGCCCTGCTCGCGGTGTTCACCACCCTGCTGCACCGGTTCTGTGGCGCACCGGACGTCCTGGTGGGATCACCCGCGGTGCTGCGGTCCGCACCCGGCGCCGCGGAGCTCGTCGGCAACTTCGGCAACACCCTGGTGCTCCGCTCGACGGCCGGCCCCGACACCACCTTCCGGGCGCTGCTCGCACAGGTCCGCGAGCGGTGCCTCGGCGCGTACGCCCATCAGGCCGTGCCCTTCGACACCCTGGTGGAGGAGTTGCGCCCCGAGCGCACCCCGGGTCACCACGTGCTGTTCGACGTGATGTTCTCGCTGCGCAGTGATGTGTGGGAGGGCTTCGACCTGCCCGGCGTCCGGCTCGCCGACCGGCCGGTGGCGGGCGGCGGCGCCGCCTTCGACCTCTCCGTTTCCGCGGTGTTGGACGCCGCGGGCACCCTCACCCTGGACACCACCTACCGCCGGGACCTGTACGCGCCGGACACCGTGGCCGGGCTGCTCGACCGGTTCGCCCGCCTGCTGGACGCGGCGCTCGACGCACCGGACACGCCGCTCGGTGACCTCGCGCCGATCGGCGGAGAGGAGCAGCGGCGCCTGCTCGCCGACTGGACCGGCGAGGCTCCGGCAGCGCCGCGCGCCACCCTGCCGGAGCTGTTCGCCCGGCGGGTCCGCGACGCCCCCGACGCCCCGGCGCTCAGCTGGCAGGACGGTGACCCCGACGGGACGGTGCACCGGCTCAGCTACGCCGAACTGGACGCCCGGGCAGAGACGTTGGCCGGGGAGTTGGCCGCGCTGGGCGCGGCGCCCGAACGGGTGGTCGCCGTGGCGCTACCGCGCTCGGGCGATTTCCTGGTGGCGGCGCTCGCCGTCCTGAAATCGGGCGCCGCGTACCTACCGGTCGATCCGGAGTACCCGGCGGACCGGATCGCCCTGATGCTGGCCGACGCCCGCCCGCACCTGGTGGTCACCGACACCCGGTCCGCGGCCCGGCTCGCCGGGGACACCACCCCACGGCTCCTCGTCGACGACGGGGCCCGCGCCACGCTCGGCGCCCGTGCGCCGCTGCTCCCCGCGCACCCCGAACACGCCGCCTACCTCATCTACACCTCGGGATCGACGGGCCGACCCAAGGGGGTGGTGGTCACCCACGCGGGGGTGTCCGCACTGGTGTCGACCATGTCCGGGGAGTTGGGCGTCGGACCCGGCTCCCGGGTGCTCCAGTTCGCCTCGTTCAGTTTCGACACCTCGGTGTGGGAGTGGACGATGGCCCTGCTGACCGGTGGCGCGCTCGCCGTCGTCCCCGCGGAGCAGCGGCTCGGACCGCCGCTCGCCGCGTTCTGCGACCGGCACGCGATCACCCATCTGACCCTTCCTCCCGGGGTGTTGGCCACCCTGCCCGACGAACACGCGCTACCCGACGGCGTCACCCTGGTCGTCGCGGGTGAGGCCTGCCCCGCCGCACTGATGCGTCGCTGGGCGGGCACCACCCGGATGTTCAACTCGTACGGGCCGACCGAGACCACCGTCGACGCCACCCTCTGGGCCTGCCGTCCGGATCGTGACGGCTCCCTCGTACCGATCGGCGGGCCGGTGCACCACACGGCGCTGCGGCTGTTGGACGACCGGTTGCACCTGGTGCCGCCGGGCTCGCCCGGCGAGTTGTACGTGACGGGCGAGGGACTGGCCCGCGGTTATCTGGACCGTGGCGGCCTCACCGCGGGGCGGTTCGTCGCCGACCCCTTCGGGCCGGCCGGCGGGCGGATGTACCGCACCGGTGATCTGGCGCGCTGGAGCGCCGACGGAGTCTTCGAGTACCTGGGGCGGGTCGACCACCAGGTGAAGATCCGTGGTTTCCGCGTCGAGCCCGGCGAGGTCGAACACCTGCTGCGGCACGCCGGAGGCATCGCCCAGGCCGCCGTCATCGCACGGGAGGACACCCCCGGTGATCCTCGGCTGGTGGCCTACGTGGTGCCTGCCGAGGGGGCCCCGGCACCCGATCCCGAGCTGCTGCGCGCGGAGCTGGCGGCACGACTGCCCGACCACCTGGTGCCCGCTGCGGTCGTCGTCCTCGGGCGGCTGCCCCTGACCGGCAACGGGAAGCTGGACCGGAGGGCGTTGCCGGCCCCCGTGTACGCCCGGGCCACCGGTCGGGCACCCGCGACCGCGGCGGAGACCCGGCTGTGCGCGCTGTTCGCCGCGGTGATGGATGTTCCGGAGGTCGGGCCCGACGACGACTTCTTCCTGCTCGGCGGGCACTCCATGCTCGCGGCACGACTGCTCACCCGGATCGAGAGCGCCTTCGGGGTGCGCCCGCCCCTGCGCGCGCTCTTCGATGCGCGCACCCCCGCCGGGTTGGCCCGGCTCCTCGATGCGGAGGGGCCGGTGACCGATGCCGGTAATCGGCCCGCCCTCACGGCCTCGGCGGATCGGGCGGCTTCGCCGGGCTCAGGGGAGGACGGGGCCGCACCGCTGTCGTTCTCCCAGCAACGGCTTTGGCTGCTGCACCAGTTGGAGGAGCCGGGCGCGGCCTACAACATCCCGACGGCGCTGCGGATCAGCGGGCCGCTGGACCGGGAAGCCCTGGCTGCCGCCGTGGTCGACGTCGGCACCCGGCACGCCACCCTGCGCACCGTCTTCCACGGCCGGGACGGGACCGCGTCGCCGGTGGTCCTGCCGCCGGAACAGGGGCCCCGGCTCCAGCTGTGCGCGGTGGCGCCCGCAGGGGTGGCGCAGTCGCTGGCCGAGGCCGCCGCGCACGTGTTCGCGCTCGCGCAGGAACCGCCGCTGCGCGTCACCCTGTTCGAGACCGGGCCGGAGGAACACGTACTGCTCCTGCTGCTGCACCACATCGCGGGTGACGGGCAGTCCCTACCGGTGCTCGTGGACGACCTCGCCCGCGCGTACCGCGCACGGCGGATCGGCGAGGCACCGGCGTGGGATCCCTTGCCGGTGAGCTATGCGGACTTCGCCCGGTGGCAGCGGCAGTTGCTCGGCGAGGCGGAGGACCCGAGGAGCGTGACGTCCCGTCAGGCTGCGTTCTGGAAGAAGGAACTGACGGGTGCCCCCGCCGAGTTGCGGCTGCCGGCGGACCGCTCCCGCCCCCCGGAGTCCTCCTATCGGGGCGGTACGGTCCGGTTCGCCGTGGACGGGGAGTTGGCCCGCCGGGTCCGGAGCCTCGCCACCGATCTGGGTGTCACCCCCTTCATGGTCTACCAGGCGTCGGTGGCCGCACTGCTCGGCAGGCTCGGCGCCGGGGAGGACATCCCGCTCGGGACCCCGGTCGCCGGGCGTTCGGCCGAGGAACTGGACGGCTTGGTCGGCTTCTTCGTGAACACCCTCGTGCTGCGTACCGACGTCAGTGGCGACCCGTCGTTCGTGACCCTGCTGCACCGCGTCCGGGAGACCGCCGTCGCGGCGTTCGAGCACCAGGACCTCCCGTTCGAGCGGCTGGTCGAGATCGTCAACCCGCCGCGTTCCACCGCCCGGCACCCGCTGTTCCAGGTGATGGTGGTGCACCAGTCGGGCACCGCCTCCGAACTGCCCGTGCCGGGACTGCGCAGCCGGCCCGAGGTGGTGTCGGCCGGGACCACCACCTTCGATCTGAGTCTCACCTTCATCGAAGGCTTCGACCCGGACGGCGACCCGGACGCGGTCGCCGGATTCGCGCAGTACAGCGCGGACCTGTTCGACCCGGACACCGTGGAGCGGCTGACCGGACGGCTGCTGCGGCTGCTGGCCGCCGCGGTGGACCGGCGGGACCTGCCGCTCTCCCACCACGACCTGTTGACCGGAGCGGAACGCGCGGTGCTGCTGGCGGAGCCCGAGCCCGCGCCGGTGGTGCCGTTGTTGCACGAGGTGTTCGCCGAACGGGTCCGGTACGCCCCCGGTGCGACGGCCCTCGTCCTCGGTGGTCGAGGCGGCGCCGGCGAACGGCTCACCTACGCCCAGCTCGACGCCCGGGTGGAGCGGTTCGCGCGGTGGGCCGCGGCACGGGGCGCCGCCCCCGGGCGCATCGTCGCGCTCGCGTTGCCGCGTCATGCGATGGTCCCCGCACTGTTGGGGGTGCTGCGCACGGGTGCGGCCTTCCTGCCCCTCGACCCCGGGTACCCGACGGACCGGCTCGCGGGCATGCTGGCGGACGCAGCCCCGGTCTGCCTCCTCACCACCCGCGCCCTGGCCCCGTCCCTGCCGGTGTGCCCCGAGGTGCCCGTGGTGCTGGTGGACGCCGAAGCGCCCGGCGGTGCGCGGGGGCCGTTGGTCGGGGCGGGGCCGGACGACGCCGCGTACGTGCTGTTCACCTCGGGTTCGACGGGGCGCCCCAAGGGCGTGGTGGTCACCCACGCCAACCTCGCCAACCTGTACGCCGCGCACACCTCCACCCGCTTCCCGCCCGAGGTGGACGCGGTCGGGGGCAAGCGGCTGCGGGCCGGGCACATCGCCTCCTTCGCCTTCGACGCCTCGCTCGACCCGGTGGTCCTGTTGGTGGGCGGCCACGAGCTCCACGTCCTGGACGAGGACACGTACCCGGACGCCGAAGCGGTCGCCGCGTACGTGGCCGCCGAACGCCTCGACTATCTGGGGCTCACCCCCGTCCAGCTCCAGCAACTCGTCGCCCACGGGCTGCTGGACGAGGGGCGGCACCGGCCCGCGCTGCTCGGGCCGGGTGGGGACGCCCTGCCCGAGGCCCTGTGGCGCAAGCTCGCGGCGCACCCCACGACCACTGCGTACAACCTCTACGGTCCGACCGAGTGCACCGTGGACTCGGTGGTCGCCGAGGTCACGGGGGACGGCCCGCCCCGCATCGGGCGCCCGGTCCGGGGCGCGACCGCGTACGTGCTGGACGGCCGGCTGCGCCCGGTGCCGCCGGGGGTGCCCGGGGAGTTGTACCTGGCGGGCGCGGGCCTGGCCCGCGGCTATCTGGGGCGGCCCGGGTTGACGGCCGAGAGGTTCACGGCCGACCCGTACGGACGGCCCGGCACCCGGATGTACCGCACCGGGGACCTGGCGCGCTGGAGAACCGACGGGGAGTTGGAGTGCCTGGGCCGCACCGATCACCAGGTGAAGATCCATGGCTTCCGCATCGAGCTGGGTGAGATCGAGACCGTCCTCGGACGTCATGCGGGTGTCGCGGAGGTCGCCGTGCTCGCCCGGGACGACGTGCCCGGTTCGCGCCGGCTGGTCGCCTACGTGGTGCCAGCGGCCGGCCGGGCGGTGGACCCGGACGGTTGGCGGGCGCACGCCGCTTCGTTGTTGCCCGATCACATGGTGCCCGCGCTGTGGGTGCCGATGGAGCGGCTGCCACAGTCCGCGAACCTCAAGCTGGACCGCGCGGCGCTGCCCGTGCCGGTGCTGCCCGAAGGCGTCGGCCGGGCACCCGCCGACGTGACGGAACGCCTGTTCAGCGACCTGTTCGCCGCGCTGCTCGGCCGGCCGGAGGTGGACGCGGACGGCAACTTCTTCGCACTGGGGGGCGACAGCATCATCGCCCTGCAACTGGTCTCCCGGGCCCGGGCCGCGGGGTGGACGGTCGGGGCCCGGGAAGTGTTCCGGCACCAGACACCGGCCGCCCTGGCCGCGGTGGCCGTCCCCCTGACGGACCGCGCCGAGACGGTCGTGCGGGCGGACGACGGGCTCGGGCGGATCGCGGAGACGCCGATCGTCGCCCGGCTGCGGGAGCTGGCCACGGCGTCGAACGCGCCCCGGCCCGGGAGCGTCGGACCACTGGTGGACGACTACAGCCAGGGCATGACGCTGACGACGCCGCCCGGGGTGGACCGCGCCGCGCTGGTGGCCGTGCTCCAGGCCGTGCTGGATCGTCACCCCGCGCTCCGGGCCCGTCTCGTGGTGGCGTCCGACGGCACCTGGGAGCTGGCCGTACCCGCGCCCGGCACCCCGCGCGCGACAGACCTCCTCCGGCTCGCACGGGGTGATCACCAGCAGGAGACGGCGGCGGCCGGTACGCGGCTGCGGCCGGCGGACGGGGTCATGGTGCAGGCGGTCTGGTGGCCCCCCGCGAGCAGCGGGTCGTCCGGGCAACTCGCTCTGGCCATTCACCACTTGGTGGTCGACGGGGTGTCCTGGCGCGTGCTGTGCGACGATCTCGCCACCGCCTGGCGGGGCGAGGAGCTGGCCCCCGAGGGCACCTCCCTACGGACGTGGAGCGGGTTGCTGCGCGACTACGCCCGGCGCCCGGCCACCGTCGACCGGGCGGAGCAGTGGGCCGCCGCGGTCAGCGCAGCGACCCGACTGACCGAAGTGGCGCCGGACCCCGTACGGGACACCGCGGCGACGTCGGCCCGCCACACGGTGACGGTGGGCCCCGAGGACACCGAAGCGCTGCTGACGCGGGTGCCGGCGGCCTTCCACGCGAACACCGAGGACGTTCTGATCACCGCCCTGGCCCTGGCGGTCGCCGAACGACGGCGCACCACCGGTACGAGCAGTGGACGGGCGGTGAGCGTCGACCTCGAAGGGCACGGCCGTGAAGCCTTCGCGGGCGCCGACGCCGAGTTGTCCCGCACGGTGGGCTGGTTCACCACCGTGCATCCGGTGCGGCTCGACCCAGGGGCCGTGGACCTCGCCGACGCCCGGGCCGGGGGCCCGGCGGCCGGACAGGCCCTCAAGACCGTCAAGGAGCAGGTGCGGTCCCCCGCCGACGGGGGCCTCGGGTACGGTGCGTTGCGCCACCTCAACCCGGACACGGCCGCTACCCTCGCGGCGCTGACCACCCCCGACATCGCCTTCAACTACCTGGGCCGGTTCGGCGGTTTAGGCGAGCAGGCCGAACCGTGGCAGCCGGTCACCGGCGCGCACGCCCTGTTCCACCGGGTGCCGCCGACGCTGGCGCTGGGTCATGCCCTGGAGATCGACGCGTATGTCACCACGGGCCCCGACGGGCCCCGGTTGACGGCCACTTGGTCGTACGCGTCTCAGGTCCTGCGCCCGGACGCGGTGGCGGAGCTCGCGGCGGGCTGGCTCGCCCATCTGAGGGGGATCGCGGCCCATGCCGCCACCGCCGACGCGGGTGGGTGGACGCCCTCCGACCTCTCCCTCATCGCGCTCACCCAGGACGAGATCGACGACTTCGAAGCCGACTGGAGGCATGCGTGACGGCCCGATCCGAGCTGGCGGACATCCTTCCGCTGACGCCCTTGCAAGAGGGCCTGCTGTTCCGGGCGGAGTTCGACGACCACAGCCGCGGGGTGTACGTGGGCAGACTCTGCCTGACGCTGCGCGGCCCGGTGGACGAGCCGGCGCTGCGGTCGGCCGCCCAAGCGCTGCTGGACCGCTGGCCGGGGCTGCGCGCGGCGTTCCGTCGCAACCGGCGGGGCAAGGCCGCAGCGCTGATCCCGTCCCGGTTGGCCGTCGACTGGGCGTACGACGACCTGCGCCCGCTGTCGGCCCCGGAGCAGGAGCGCGAAGCGGCCCTGCTGACGGAGGCCGATGCCGCACGGGGCTTCGACCTGGGCCGGCCGCCCCTCGTCCGGTTCCGGCTGCTCACCCTGGCGGACGAGTCGCACCGGCTGGTGATCACCAATCACCACATCGTGCTGGACGGCTGGTCACAACCCCTCCTGGTGCGCGAGCTGTTCGCGCGGTACGCCGCCGGTGCGGGTCGTGCGCCGGCACCGGCCGCGTCCCCGCGCGCACACCTCGACTGGCTGGCGTCCCAGGACCGGCCCGCAGCGGTCGCCGCCTGGCGGGAAGCCCTGCACGGGGTGGAAGGACCGACCCTGATCGCCCCCGACTCCACCGATGCGGTCGGGGTTCGTCCGCGCCGGATCGTCGTGGAACTCACCGAGGAGCTGACCGGCTCGGTGACCGCCCTGGCCCGTTCGCGGGGGCTGACCCTGGGGACCGTCGTGCAGGGCGCCTGGGGTCTGGCACTCGCGCGGACCCTGGGGCGCACGGACGTGGTGTTCGGCGGTGTGGTGTCCGGGCGGCCCGCCGACCTGCCGGGCGTGGAAACGATGATCGGCGTGTTCGTCAACACGGTTCCGGTGCGCACACGTTGGGATGCGGCCGAGCAGTACGCCGCGGCGCTGGCCCGGTTCCAGGAGGAGCAGTCGACGCTGGTGGCGCACCAGCACCTGGGGCTCACCGAGATCCAGGGGGCCTCGGGAGGACGGGAGCTGTTCGACACCCTCGCCGTGGTGGAGAACTACCCCCTCGACCCCGCTGCCCTCGCCGAGCTCGCCCCGGGGTTGCGCCTGCTGGAAGCCGACGGCCACGAGGACGTGCACTATCCGCTGGCCCTGACCGCGCTGCCGGGCCGCCGGCTGCGGCTGAGCCTCGGATACCGCGCCGACGCCGTCACCCGGACCCAGGTGCAGTCGATCGCCGACCGGTTGCGCCGGGCGTTCGAGGCGTTCGCGACCACCCCTGACCTTCCGCTCGGCCGGATCGATCTGCTCCGACCGGAGGAGGTGGCGCGGGCGACGGTCACCGGCGGCGAACACGCGGTGCCGGACGCCACCCTCGCCGATCTCCTCGCCGCCCAGGTGGCCCGCAGCCCGGACGCCACCGCCGTGATCGCCCCGGGCGGCACGCTCAGCTACGCCGAGTTGGACGCCCGGGCCCGGGCGCTGGCCGCCCGGCTCGTGCGGCACGGGGCCGGACCCGGCACGGTGGTGGCGGTGGCGCTCCCCCGGTCCGCCGAGCTGGTGGTCACGCTCCATGCGGTGGTGCGGGCCGGCGCCGCCTATCTGCCGTTGGACCCCGACTACCCGGCGGACCGGATCGCCTTCATGCTCGCCGACGCGCACCCGGTCGCCCTCGTCACCGACGGCTCCGGCGCGCATCCGGCAGCGGGCGGCAGCACCGCCGTACTGGTGGCGGACGACCCTGCGGCGGACGCCGACGACGACTCCGACGGCCCCGCCCCGGTACGGGCGGCCGGTCCGGGCGACCCGGCGTACGTGATCTACACCTCCGGGTCCACCGGTCGTCCCAAGGGCGTCGTCGTACCGCACTCGGCGATCGTGAACCGGCTGTCGTGGGCCCAGGCCGAGTACCGCCTCACCCCCGACGACCGGGTCCTCCAGAAGACCCCGTCCAGTTTCGACGTGTCCGTGTGGGAGTTCTTCTGGCCGCTGATCACCGGGGCGGCCGTGGTGGTGGCCCGTCCGCAGGGCCATCAGGACCCGCGGTACCTGGCCCGGCTGATCCGGGAGCACGGGGTCACCACCGTGCACTTCGTGCCCTCGATGCTGCGGGCGTTCACCGCCGAAGCGGAGGCCGCCGGCTGCACGGGACTGGTGCGGGTGCTGTGCAGCGGCGAGGCCCTGGCCCCGGACCTGGTCGACGGCTTCCACGCGTTGTACGACGGCGCGGTCGAACTGCACAACCTGTACGGGCCCACCGAAGCCGCCGTGGACGTCACCGCGTGGCCCTGCCCGAGGTCCGGTGCCGCCCCCGCCGCGAGCGTGCCGATCGGCCGTCCGGTGTGGAACACCTCCGTCCACGTGCTGGACGCGGCGCTGCGCCCGGTCCCGGACGGGGTGCCCGGGGAGCTGTACCTCGCCGGCCGCCAGTTGGCGTACGGGTACCTCGGCCGCACCGGGCTGACGGCGGGGCGCTTCACCGCGGACCCCTACGGGCCGCCCGGTACCCGGATGTACCGCACCGGCGACCTGGCGCGGCGGCGCGCCGACGGGGTGATCGAGTACCTGGGCCGCACGGACGACCAGGTGAAGGTCCGCGGCTTCCGGGTGGAGCCCGGGGAGGTCGAGGCGGCGTTGACCGCGCACCCCTCGGTCCGCCAGGCCGTGGTGGTCGCCCGCACCGACCTGGGCGCGGACGCGGCGGCCGTCCTCGTCGGCTACGTCACCGGAGCCCCGGGGCACGCACCCGAGCCCGCCGTCCTGAGGCGGGCGCTGTCCGCCTCGCTGCCCGAGCACCTGGTGCCGACGGCCCTGGTGGTGCTGGACGCCCTGCCGCTGACGCCCAGCGGCAAGCTCGACCGCCGTGCCCTGCCCGCGCCGCTACCGGGCACGGTCCCGGGTACCGGGCGGCGGCCCCGCACCCCCACCGAGGAGATCCTGTGCGACCTGTTCGCCGAGGTCCTCGGCGTACCCGAGGTCGGCATCGACGACGACTTCTTCGACCTCGGAGGGCATTCGCTGCTCGCCACCGGGCTCGCCAGCCGGGTGCGCTCCACCCTGGGTACGGACCTACCGCTGCGCAACGTGTTCGACGCGCCCACCGTGGCGTCGCTGGCCCCGACCCTGGGGTCCGCCAGCACCAGGCCACCGCTGCGGGCAGCGGTGCGACCCGATCCGTTGCCGCTGTCCTTCGCCCAGGCGCGGATGTGGTTCCAGTACCGTCTGGAGGGCCCGAACCCGGCGTACAACATGGCCTTCGCGGCACGGTTCGCGGGCGCCCTCGACCGGGCGGCCCTGCACGGTGCGCTCGGTGACGTGAGCGATCGGCACGAGGCGTTGCGCACCGTCCTGGCCGAGGACGCCGGGGTGCCCCACCAGGTGCTGCTGGACGCGGAGGGGGCCCGCCCCGACCTCCACGTCACCCCGACCGACGCGGCGGGGCTGGGGGCGCTGCTGTCGGCGGCCCTGGCGCGCCCGTTCCGGATCGACGCCGAAGTGCCCTTCCGCGCGGAGCTGTTCGCCGTCGGACCGGACGACCACGTGCTGCTCCTGGTGCTGCACCACGTGGCGGCCGACGGCTGGTCGGCGCTCCCGCTGCTCCAGGACCTGGCCGCGGCGTACACCGCGCGCGGCCGGGGTGACGTGCCGGCCTTCGTCCCGCTGCCCGTGGGCTATGCCGATCACGCACTGTGGCAACGGGCCGTGCTCGGCGCGGAGTCGGACCCGGAGAGCCTGTTGAGCCGGCAGTCCGACTTCTGGCGCAAGGCGCTGGAGGGGTTGCCCGAGGAACTGCCGCTGCCCACCGACCGTCCGCGTCCCGCCGCGCCGAGCCTGCGGGGTGCGACCGTGGTGGCCGAGGTCCCGGCGGCGCTGCACCGGCGGCTGCGCGCCCTGGCCCGCCGCTGTGACGCCAGTGTGTTCATGGTGCTGCACGCCGCATTGGGCGCCTTGCTGACACGGTTGGGCGCGGGCACCGACATCCCGCTCGGGACGCCGATCGCGGGACGTGGCGACGACGCCGTGGACCAGGTGGTGGGATTCTTCGCCAACACCCTGGTGCTGCGCACCGATACGTCCGGCGATCCGGGCTTCCGGGAGTTGGTGGCCCGGGTGCGGGAGGTCGACCTCGCTGCGTACGCACACCAGGACGTGCCCTTCGAGCGTCTGGTGGAGCTGCTCAACCCGGCCCGGTCGATGGCCCGCCATCCCCTGTTCCAGGTGATGCTCAGCCACCAGGCCCGGCCGGCCATGGACCTCACCTTCGGTGAACTGGGTGTGGTGCAGGAGCCGTTGGAATCGCGGACCGCCAAGTTCGACCTGGCCTTCGAGGTGGTGGAGGAGTACGGCCGCGAAGGCATGCGGCTGGGCGTGGAGTACAGCACCGATCTGTTCGACGCCGGGACCGTCGGCAATGTGGTCACCCGGTTCCTGCGGGTGTTGGAGGCGGTCACGGACGCCCCGGACCGTTCCCTCGGGTCCCTGGACCTGTTGTCCGTCGAGGAGCGCCGCCGGGTGCTCGTCGATTGGCAGGGCGATGTCGTCGCCGGGCCTGCGACGACCCTGGTCGCGCTCTTCGAACGCCAGGTGTCGCGCACGCCCGACGCGACGGCCCTGGTGTGCGGCGGGACCTCGTACACCTTCGCCGAGTTGGATCGGCGCACCGCGCGGCTCGCCCGGCTGTTGCGGGGGCGGGGCGTCGGCCCGGAGGTCACCGTGGCCCTCCTGCTCCCCCGGACGGCCGACACGGTGGTCGCCCTGCTCGCGGTGATGCGGGCGGGCGGCGCCTACGTGCCGATCGACCCGGGCTACCCGAGCGGCCGGATCGCGCACGTCCTCACCGACGCACGCCCCCGGCTGTTGATCACCACCAGCGGGTCGACCGGCCGGGACGCCGTGCCGACCACCGGGGAGCGGCCCGTCGAGCTGCTGTTGGACGCGCCGGAGGTCCAGCAGGCCCTGGCGGACGAGGGCCCCGAGCCGGATGGCGACGCGCTCCCGCACCCCTCGCCCGGCCACCCCGCCTACGTCATCTACACCTCGGGGTCGACGGGGCTGCCCAAGGGCGTGGTGGTGGAGCACCGCAGCATCGCCAACCTGTTCGCCAGTCACCGTGCGTTGTTGTACCGGCCGACCGTCGCTGCTGCCGGGGGGCGCTCGCTGCGTGTGGCGCACGCCTGGTCGTTCGCGTTCGACGCCTCCTGGCAGCCGCAGTTGTGGATGCTGGACGGACACGCGCTGCACCTGGTCACCGAGGAGACCGTGCGCGATCCCGAGGCGCTGGTGGAGTTCGTCGCCACGCAGGGCATCGACTTCATCGAGGTCACCCCCTCGCACGCGATGCAGTTGGTCGGGGCGGGCCTGGTGCGCGACGGGCGCTGTGCGCTGTTGGCGCTGGGCGTCGGCGGGGAGGCCGTGCCGTCGCCGCTGTGGCACGACCTCAGGTCGCTCGCCGGGACTTCGGGCTTCAACCTGTACGGGCCCACCGAGTGCACGGTCGACGCCTTGGCCGCGCGGGTGGCGGACAGCGAACGTCCCCTGGTGGGGCGGCCGACCGCCAACACCGCGGCCCGGGTGCTCGACGGTCGGCTCCAGCCGGTGCCCGCCGGGGTGATCGGTGAGCTGTACCTGTCGGGGGCCGGTCTGGCCCGCGGGTACCTCGGTCGGGCGGCGCTCACGGCGGAGCGGTTCGTGGCCGATCCGTTCGGCGGGCCCGGCACCCGGATGTACCGCACCGGGGACCTGGCGCGGTGGATGCCGGACGGGACGGTCGACTATCTGGGCCGCACCGACGATCAGGTCAAGATCCGCGGTTTCCGCATCGAACTCGGGGAGGTCACTGCCGCGTTGGCCGCCGATCCGGCGGTGCTCCAGGCCGCGGTGGACGTCCGGGAGGACGGCCCGCGAGGCCGTCACGTCGTCGGTTACGCGGTGCTGGCCGCCGGGGCGGTGTTCGATCCCGCGGCGCTGCGGGCGCGGCTCATCAGGGTGCTCCCGGACTACATGGTGCCCTCGGCGTACGTGGAGTTGCCCGCGCTCCCGTTGACGGAGCACGGCAAGGTCGACCGGCGGGCGTTGCCGGCGCCGCCGATGCCCGTGCCGCGCGAGGGGCGGGGCCCGCGGGACCCGGTCGAGGCGCGGGTGTGCGCGGCCTTCGCGGAGGTCCTGGAACTGCCCCAGGTGGGGATCGAGGACGACTTCTTCGACCTGGGCGGGCATTCGATGCTGCTGGTGCGGCTGCGGGACCGGCTCCAGCGCACCACCGGGCGCCAGGTGGCCGTCGCCGACCTGTTCCGGCATCCGACGCCGATGTCCCTGGCCGGTCTGCTGCGCGGCGCGGACGGCCCCGGCACGGGCCTGGACGTCGTGTGCACGCTGCGGGCGGCCCCCGGCGCGGAGTCCGCCGCCCGTCCGGCTCCGCTGTGGTGCCCGGCGCCGGCCACCGGTCTGGGCTGGCGGTACGCGTCGCTGCTGGGCCGGGTCCCGGAGGCGGTGGCGGTGCACGCGCTCCAGGCGCCCGACCTCACGGGCGGTGAGCCGACCCGGTCCCTGACGGAGTTGGTGGACGTGTATCTGGCCGCCCTGACCCGGGCGCAACCGCACGGCCCGTACCGGCTGCTCGGTTGGTCCCTGGGCGGTGTGCTGGCCCAGGCGCTCGCCTGCCGCCTCCAGCGGCGCGGGGAGCGGGTCGACCTGCTCGCGGTGCTGGACGGCTATCCCGGGGCGGACGGTCCCGTACCGGGGCCCGCCGGGGCGGACGGGCCTGCACCCGGGCCCGCCGGGCCGGTGGCCGAAGCGGTGGCTGCGGCGGTGGCAGGGCTGGGGCTCCCCGAGGAGGCGGTGCGGGCGATGGCCGCCAACCTCGCCGCCGCCGCAGCGCAGTCGGCGGCGTTCGCACCGGACCGGTTCCGGGGCACGCTCCTGCACTTCCGGGCCTCGTCGGGTCGCCGGGGCGAGGAGTGGGCCGCCCACACGGACGGCGTGGTCGAGGTGCACACCGTCGCCGACGACCACGACGGGGTGCTCGATCCGGCGGCGCTGCGGAAGGTCATGGAGGTGCTGGAGGAACACACCGGGGGATGGCGGTAGCCGGTGGGCGGGGCCCGGCAGGCCCCGCCCACCGGTTCAGCCGCGGTCGGTCGCGGTCAGCCGGGTGCGCAGGGCCCGTTTGTCGATCTTCCCGATGGCCGTCAGCGGGAGGTCCGTGACGACGTCGACGCGGTCGGGGAGTTTGTAGGCGGCCAGGCCGCGTTCCATCAGGAACGCGCGCAGCGTCTGCACGGTCGGCGCTCGTGGGCCGGCCGGGACGATCACCGCGCAGATCCGTTCCCCTCCTCCGCTGGGGTCGGGGAGGCCCACCGCGGCGCAGCGCCGCACTTCGGGATGGGCGGCCACTTGGCCCTCCACCTCCTCGGCGGACACGCTTTCGCCGTTGCGGTCGATGGTGTCCTTGACCCGACCCTCGACGATCAGGTGCCCGGAGGGCAGTTGACGGACCAGGTCGCCGGAGGCGTAGTAGCCGTCGTGGGTGAACGCGGTGGCGTTGACCTCGGGGGCCCGGTAGTAGCCGCGCAGGGTGTACGGGCCGCGGACGAGGAGTTCACCGACCTCGCCGGGCGCGACCGGGCGGCCCGTGGGGTCCACGATGCGCAGTTCGTCGTCCTCGCTGAGCGGCCTGCCCTGGGAGCGGGCCACCAGGTCGGGGGTGTCCGCGGAGCGGGTGTAGTTGAGCAGCCCCTCGGCCATGCCGAAGACCTGTTGCACGGCGCAGCCCAGGGCGTCGGGGACGGACCGGGCGAGGTCGGCGGAGAGTTTGGAGCCTCCGGCCTGTAGGACGCGCAGGCTGGAGAGGTCCGCGGGGTCCCATTCCGCGGCGTCGATCCACAGGGGGATCAGCGGCGGCACCAGTGCGGTGTGGGTGACCCGTTCTGATGCGATGAGGGGGAAGGCGTCCCCCGGGTCGGGGGAGGGCGCGAGCACCACTCGGCCGCCGACCGCGAGGGTGCCGAGCATGCCGGGGCAGGCCAGGGGGAAGTTGTGGGCGATCGGCAGACAGGCCAAGTACACCGTGTCGGCGTCGAGTTCGCAGGCCTCGGCGCTCGCCCGGGCGTTGTAGCCGTAGTCGTTGTGGGTGCGCGGGATCAGTTTGGGCACCCCGGTCGTGCCACCGGACACCAGGAGCAGTGCGAGGTCCGTGGGGTCCGGCTCGGGCAGCTCGCGCGGTGCGGCGTCGACCTCGGCGAGGGCGTGGAACGGGCCGGGCTCCCCGTCCACCAGGACGTACCGCAGTGCGGGGGCCTGCGCCTGGATGTCCGCGGCGAGTTGACGATAGTCGAAGCCGCCGTGTTCATCGGCGATGACGTACGCGACGGCGCCGGACAGTCGGGCCAGCTGACCGATCTCGGTGCTGCGGTGTGCGGGCAGGGTCAGTGCGGGGACGGCACCGAGGCGTAACAGGGCGAAGAGGAGCACGGGGAACGCGGCGTTGTTGGGCAGCTGGACCAGGACCCGGTCGCCGGGCCGGATGCCGAGTTCCGCGAGGCCCGCCGCCATCCGGTTAGCGCGTCGATCGAGTTGACGGTACGTCAGCCGGGTGGTCCCGGCGGTGATCGCGGTGCGGTCGGCGTACCGCGTCGACCATTCGCGCAGCAGGGCGCCGAGGGTCCGTCCGTCCCAGTGGCCGGCCGCGGTGTAGCGGGCCGCGAGTTCTTCGGGCCAGGGGGTCAGCCCCGAGGGACGGGGGGTGGGGGTCGGGGGGGTGTGTGACGTCACGTGGGCTCGACTCTCCTGGTCCGGGGGGCGGTTCACGCTCCGCACGGGCGCCTGGTCGTCAGCGCGTGCGCGCCCCAGGCGCACTGGGCGGCATCCACAAACTGGCACGGTTAGGTTAACCTAACCACCGTCGTTGCACACCTCCCGTTGCCGAGGGTCCCCGGGACGGCCGTCCGGGCCGTTCTCCCTGTCGTTCGGCTTCGGGCCCATGGATCAGTGCCCTTCTCGGCCCACTGCCGACGCCCGCAACTCCCCTCACACGACGTGTTAGGAAGATGCCGCTTCATGCTGTCCATCGACGACCTCCGCGATGTGGTCACCGACCTGCTCGGCGGCGATACCGAGCCGCCCGGTGACCACGACAGCCTCATTGAACTCGGCCTGGACTCACTGAAGCTGATGGGAGTGGCGAACCGACTGCGCCGCTCGGGCATCGACGTGGGATTCGCCGATCTGGCACGCCGGCCGACGCTCGCGGAGTGGAACGCCCTGCTGGCCGGGGCTCCGGGCACGGACCCGCCCACCGATCCGCCGCAGCCCACCGGGGGGCCGGCACCGGGACCGCTCCCGTCTAGTGCCGTGGCGGCCGCGGGCGGTACGGAGCCGTTCCCGCTGGCTCTGATGCAGCACGCCTACTGGGTGGGTCGGGGCGGCTCCCAGGCCCTGGGTGCGGTGGCCGCCCACCTCTACACCGAGTTCGACGGGACCGGTGTCGACCCCGATCGTCTCGGGGTCGCCGTGGCCGCCCTGATCGACCGCCACCCGATGCTGCGCGCCCGTGTCCTCGACGACGGCCGGCAGGTGATCGGGCCCCGGGCGCACGACGGTCGGCTCCCGGTCCTCGACCTGCGCGGAGCGACCCCCCAGGAGGCGGAGCAGGAGGCCGACCGGCTCCGGGACCGTCTCTCCCACCAGATGCTGGACGTCGCCGCGGGTCGGATGATCGACGTCCGGGTGACCCTGCTGCCCGGTGGCCGCACCCGGGTCCACGTGGACGTCGACATGCTCGCCGCCGACGCCCGCAGCTACCGCGTGCTGCTCGCCGATCTGGTGCACCTCTACGAGCAACCCGACGCCCCGTTGCCGCATCTGGGCTACGACTACGCCCGGTACCTCGCCGAGCGCCGCGCCGAACCGCCCCGCGAGCGGGACGTCCACTGGTGGCGGGACCGGTTGGGCGTCCTGCCCGGCGCCCCCGAGTTGCCCACCCGTCCCGGGTCGGGCAGCGGGAGCGGCGGCCGGGTGACCCGCTTGCACCACTGGCTCGACCCCGAACGGCGCACGGCGCTCACGGCGCGGGCCCGGGCGCACGCGGTGACCCCCGCGGTCGCCGTCGCCACCGCCTTCGCCGAGGTGATCGGCGCCTGGAGCGGTGAGCCCCGCTTCCTGCTGAACGTCCCCCTCTTCGACCGACGGCCGCTGCACCCCGATGTGGACCTGCTCGTCGGCGACTTCACCGGCTCCGTCCTGCTCGACGTCGACCTCACCGAGCCGGGCACCTTCACCGACCGGGCCAGGGACACCCAGGAGCGGATGCACGCGGCGGCGGCCCACTCCTCGTACTCCGGCATCGAGGTCCTGCGTGACCTCTCCCGGGACCGGGGCGCGCAGGTCCTCGCCCCGGTCGTGTTCACCAGTGCCCTCGATCTCGGCGAGCTCTTCGGTGACGAGGTCGAAGCCTGCCTCGGCGAGCCGGTGTGGATCGTCTCCCAGGGACCGCAGGTGCTCCTCGACGCCCAGGTCACCGAGGTGCACGACGGGCTGCTCGTCAACTGGGACGTGCGCTCGGACGCCCTTCCCGAAGGCAGTGCCGAGGCCATGTTCACGGCCTTCACGGCCTTGATCGACCGGATCGCGGACGGCACCGCCTGGGACGTTCCGGTGGGGCCGCTGGTCGCTCCCGACCGGGTGACCGTCCGCGCCGAAGCCAACCGCACCGACGGCCCGCTCCCCCGACACCCCCTGCACCACGCCTTCTTCGCCCGTGCCCGGATCGCGCCCGACGCCCCGGCCGTGCTGTCCGGCGACGCCCCCGCCCTCGGCTACGGCCGACTCGCCGAGCGGGCGCTCCGGGTGGCCGGGGCGCTGCGCGAGCACGGGGTGCGCCCCGGTGACGCCGTCGCCGTCAGCCTGCCCAAGGGCCCGGACCAGGTGGTGGCGGTGCTCGGGGTCCACGCGGCGGGGGCGCACTACGTGCCGATCGGCGTGGAGCAGCCGCCCGTCCGGGCCGCGGCGATCCGCGACGGGGCGGGCGCGGCCCTCGTCATCGCATCCGCCGGCGGCCCCGGGGCGTTGGCTCTCCACGAGGCCGCCCGATGGCCCCGCCCACTGCCCGAGCCGGTGTACGCGGCACCGGACGAGATCGCGTACCTGCTGTTCACCTCCGGTTCCACCGGTCGGCCGAAGGGGGTCGAGGTCTCCCACCGGGCCGCCGCCAACACCCTCGCTGACCTCGTCGAACGGCTGGGGATCGGACCCGCGGACCGCACGCTGGCGCTGTCCGCCCTCGACTTCGACCTCTCGGTCTTCGACGTCTTCGCCCCCCTGTCGGTCGGTGGCGCCGTCGTCACCGTGGACGAACGGTCCCGCAAGGACGCCGCCGGCTGGGCCGACCTGGTGCGCGAACACGGTGTCACCGTGCTGAACTGCGTGCCGGGGCTGCTGGACATGCTGCTGACCGCCGCCGAACGCACGCCGCTCGGCGGCTCGTTGCGGGCGGTGCTCCTCGGCGGTGACTGGGTGGGGGTGGACCTGCCGGTCCGGCTGCACGACCGGGTCCCCGACTGTCGCTTCCTCGCACTCGGCGGCACCACCGAGACCGCCGTCCACTCGACGGTCCAGGAAGTGACCGGTGGGCAGGTGCCGGCCCACTGGAGCAGCGTTCCCTACGGCAGGCCGCTGCGGAACGTCCGCTGCCGGGTCGTCGACGTCCAGGGCCGGGACCGTCCCGACTGGGTGGCGGGCGAGCTGTGGATCGGCGGCGCCGGGGTCGCCGACGGCTACCGGGGCGACCCGGAGCGCACCGCGGACCGGTTCCCGGTCCGGGACGGCGTGCGCTGGTACCGCACCGGTGACCGGGCCCGCTACTGGCCGGACGGGACCCTGGAGTTCCTCGGCCGGGCGGACGACCAGGTGAAGGTCCGCGGGTTCCGCATCGAACTGGGAGAGGTCGAGGCGGCGTTGGCCGCCCACCCCGCGGTGCGCCGGGTCTCCGCCCTGGTGCTGCGCGACGGTCCCGCCCCCCGGTTGTGCGCGGTCGTGGCGACCGGCACCACGCCGACCGCTGCCGCCGAACTGCGGGACCTGGCCGCGCAACGACTGCCCGCCCCCATGCTGCCCGACGTCCTCGCCGTCGTCGCCGAACTGCCGCTGACGGCGAACGGCAAGGTGGACCGGCGGGCGCTGCGGGCGCTCCTGGCCGCCGAGCGGGCGGCCGGCGGTGGGGGTGAGGCCGCCAGGACCGCCCTGGAGGAGGTCATCGCCCGGGTCTGGAGCCGGGTGCTCGACACGGGGACGCCCGGGCGGGACGAGGACTTCTTCTCGCTCGGCGGCGACTCCGTCCTCGCCACTCGTGTCGTCGCGCTGCTGCGTGAGTACCTGGACACCGAGGACGTCACGGTGCACGACGTGCTGTCCTCCCTGACCGTCGCGCGGCTCGCCCGTGCGCTGGCCGCCCGGGACACGGACGGGGGTCGGTGGGAGGTCGTCGCGGAACTCTTCCTGGAGATCGAATCCCTGTCCGAGGAGGAACTCGACGCCCGGTTGGCCTCGACGGCGGGGCACGACGGCGACCTCGCGGAGTCCGATCGTGGCTGAGCAACCGAGGGGCACGCGGGCCCCGGACCCCGAGACTTGGTTCCGTCGCTACGTCCCCCGGCCGAAGGCCGCGGCCCGAGTGGTGTGCTTCGGCCCGGCGGGCGGGTCGCCGGCGTTCTACCGGGACTGGGCCAGGGCCGCACCGTCGGAGGTCGAAGTGCTGTCGGCGGTGCTGCCGGGACGCGAAAGCCGTGTGTCGGAGCCCCCGTTGACGTCGATGACGGCGCTGGCGGACACCGCGACGGCCGCGCTCGTGCCCTGGCTGGACCGGCCGACCGTCCTGTTCGGGCACAGCATGGGTGCTTCCCTCGCCTTCGAGGTGACCCGCAGGCTGGAGGCCCGCCCTGGCCCCCGACCGACGGCGTTGTTCGTGTCGGCCCGGCCCAGCCCCCGCCGGCTCCGGGAGTTCCCGTCGCCGGTGGCCGACTACGACGACGAAGCCATCGTCGCCTATCTGCGCGAACGCGGCGGCACCCCCGACGCACTCCTCGACGACCCCGACGTACGGGAGTTGATCCTGCCGCCGTGCCGGGCCGACTTCCAGGTGATCGGAGGGTACGCACCCGATCTGGACCGGCCCCGGATCGACACCCCGCTCCGGGTGCTCCTCGGGGCGCTCGACCGGGGCGTGCCGGTGAGCGACGGGTCCCGTTGGGAAGAGGTCGCCGCCCGGTTCCGCGGCACCCGGGTGTTCGCCGGTGGTCACTTCTACCTCCTCGACGACCCGCCGTGGGTACTCGACCACGTCCTGCGGGCCCTGCGCAGCGAGACGGCCGCGGCCCGCGCCCCGAGGTCCGCTCCCCCGCCCGGCGCACCCCTCGGAACGCCCCGTCCCACCGGACCGATCGGCTCCGGGAAAGGAAGTGAGGCCGTGCGGACCCAGGCCCGCGCCCACCACGAACGTCGCATCGCGCTGACCGGCGAGCCGCTGAACACCGCGGCGGCGCTGTCGGCGACGTCCCACGAGGACCACGTCCTGTACGAGGACCGGGGCGCCGTCGGTTGGGCCGAAGGCGCGCACGCCCGGGTCACCGTGCACCCCGACCGGACGGTCCTCGCCCTGCGCGGCCCCGGTCGGGACGCCGACGCCGCGGGCGCGTCAACGGTGTTCCCCACCGACGGCGGGGTGCTCCGGACGCTCGACCGGGCCTTGGCCGCCGTCCCCGTGCGGAACTGGCGGGCCTACGGTTGGGCCGCGTTCGAGCTGAGCTATCCGCTGCACGGGTTGCCGCCCGTTCCCGGGGACGCGCCCCTGGCGCACCTGGTGGTGCCGGACCGGGAGGTACGCCTCGACGCGGGCACGGCGCTGCTGCGTTGCCTCGATCCGGACGAGCTCGACGCCCTGGAGCGGCGCGTCCGTGCGGCCGCTGCCCTCGGCGGCGCGATCGGCGGCACCGCGCGGGTGACGGTGGACATCGAGCAGCACGGCGCCGACGCGTACCGGGCGTCCGTGGCCGCGGCGGTGCGGGAGATCCGCGCCGCACGTCTCACCAAGGTGATCCTGTCCCGGACCGTGCCGGTCACCTCGCCGGTCGATCTGCCCGCCACCTACGTGGAGGGGCGTCGGGGCAACGATCCGGCGCGCTCCTTCCTGCTGCGGCTCGGCGGCTGGGAGGCGGCGGGGTTCAGTCCCGAGATCGTCACCCGGGTCACGGGGGACGACCGGGTGGTCACCGCCCAGCCGCTGGCCGGGACCCGCGCCCTGGAGGGCGATCCCGAGGCGGACCACGACCGTCGGGCCGAGTTGTACCGCGATGCGAAGGAGGTGTTCGAGCACGCGATGTCGGTCCGGTTGGCGGCCGAGGAGCTCCACCGGGTCTGCTCTGCGGAGAGCGTCACCGTCGACGACTTCATGTCGGTGAAGGAACGGGGCAGCGTCCAGCACCTCGCTTCCCGTCTCTCCGGCACCCTGGCGCCCGGGCGCACCGCGTGGGACGCCGTGGGTGCGCTCTTCCCCGCCGTCACCGCGTCCGGCATCCCCAAGGCCGAGGGGTGTGCCCTGATCCGGCGCAGCGAGCCCGGGCCCCGCGGTCTTTACAGCGGTGCGGTGCTGACGGTGGACGCCGACGGGACCATCGACGCGGCGCTGGTGCTGCGGAGCGTGTACCGCCACGAGGGGCGGACCTGGTTGCGGGCGGGGGCGGGCGTCGTCGCGGACTCCACGCCGGAGCGGGAGTTGGAGGAGACCCGGGAGAAGCTGCGGAGCGTGTCGGGGTTCCTGGTCCCGGCCGCGGACGCCCCGTCGGGCGGTGCCCGCGGGGCCCGTGACCTGGACGAGCAGTCCGCGGCGCTGACCGGCTGAGCACCGGCGTCGGGCGCCCCTGGTGCGGCGGGGCGCCCGGGGCACGGACTCCTTCGACCGCGGCCGGGGGCTGCCCGCGGCAGACGCCGACAAGCACCGACGAGCGCCGGCGGTCCGCAGGGCCGCGGGCGCTCCCGACGCGGTCAGTGGTGCTGGGCCACCGGCTGCGGGGCCTCGGAACCGTCGTCAGGCGTGGGGTGCGCGGCGGCCGACCCCGCCCGGCGCAGCACGGTCAGGGCGATTCCCGCGGTCACCGCGGCGAGCACCGCGCAGACCACGGCAACGGTGTTGAGCCCCGCCGTGTACGCCTCCCCCGCGGCGGACAGCACCTGTTCGCCCAGCGCCGGGGGCAGTGTCTCGGCTGCCGCCAGTGCCCCCTCGATGCTGCTGCCCACGGCCTCGGCGGCTTCCTCCGGTAGGCCTTCGGGGACGGTGATCTGGCCCTGGTAGACCGCCCCGCCGAGGCTGCCGAGCCCCGCCAGGCCGAAGGAGACCCCGAACTCCCCGCTCGTCTCCGACATCGAGGCGGCGGACCCCGCCTTCTCCGGCGGCGCGGAGCCGACCACGAGGTTGGTGCCCAGGGCGCCGATGGGACCGGTGCCCATGAAGGCGACGACGAAGCCCGTGAGGAGCAGCGGGAGTCCGGCGACCGGGTCGACGAAGACGAGCAGGGCGTAGCCGACGGCCGTGACGACGAGGCCGGTCCCGATGATGACTCCGATCGGGAACCGCTTGGCGAGTGTGGGGGCGAGCATCGCGGTGACCACGGAGACCAGCGCGGAGGGCACCATCCACAGTCCGGCTTCGAACGGGGAGAGCCCTTCGACCATCTGGAGGTACCCGGTGATGAACAGGTAGCTGCCCCCCATGGTGATCATGGCCAGCATCAGGATGAGGAGCGAGGCCGTGAAGGCGCCCTGTCGGAACAGGGTCAGGTCCAACAGCGGTGCGGAAAGCTTGTGTTGGCGTGCGACGAACAAGAAGCCGATGGCGAGCCCGACCGCGATGGCGAGCGGCGGGAGCAGCCCCCACCCCTCGCGGGCGATCTCCTTGAGGCCGTAGATGACGGGGAGGATGGCGCCGAGCGAGAGGACCACGCTGGGCAGGTCGATCCGACCGGCATCGGGGTTGCGGTACTCCGGCAGCACGAACGGCGCCGTGACGAGCAGCAGCACCATCACCGGGACGCCGAGCACGAACACGGAGCCCCACCAGAAGTACTCCAGCATGATCCCGCCGACCACGGGCCCGAGTGCGGTGCCGCCCATGAAGCAGCAGGCCCACACGGCGATGGCCCGGCCGCGCTGGAGCGGGTCGCGGAAGAGGGTGCCGATCAGGGCCAGGGTGGACGGCATCAGGGTGGCGGCGGCGATGCCGAGCAGGGCGCGGGTGACGATCAGCATTTCGGCGCTGGTGGAGAACGCGGCCAGCAGGGAGGCCACGCCGACCACGACGGCCCCGCCGGTGAGCATTTTGCGGCGGCCGATGCGGTCGCCCAGGGTGCCCATCGTCACCAGGAACCCGGCGATCATGAACCCGTAGATGTCCATGATCCACAGCGTTTGGTTGGCGCTGGGGTCCAGGGACTCCGCGAGGTGCGGGAGGGCCAGGAACAGCACGCTCTGGTCGAGGGAGATCAGCAGGGTGGGCAGCGCCAGGACGGCGAGGCCGGCCCATTGTCGTGGCCCTGCCTTCTCCGGGACCTGCGTGGGGACGGTGGAGGGCATGGTCTTCCTTTCCGGGCACGGTCCGTCGAACGACGGCCGGCCGTCAGGGGCGTGAGGTGTTCCCGGTGCCGCCGGGAGGCGGCCCGGTGGGGGCGCGCGGGCAGGCGCCGCCGTCCCGAGGACGACAGGTGAGGTCAGACGGGGAACGGCCGTCGTTCCCGGGCTTCCCGTAGGGCCCGGCCCCACCAGGTGAGTTGGTCCAGCAGCGCCTCGGCAGCCGCCTCCGCGTCGGGGTCGGTGGGGCGGCCCTGCCCGTCGAAGCGGTCGTCCGGGCCGACGAAGGCGACCGTGTCGCGGACGGTGGCGGCGTGCAGCGCGGAGAAGATCTCCCTCAGGTGCGACACGGCGCGCAGCCCGCCCGACGGCCCGCCGTAGCTGACGAAGCCGACGGGCTTGGCACGCCATTCGTCGACGTACCAGTCGATCGCGTTCTTGAGGGGCGCCGGGATGCTGCCGTTGTGCTCCGGGGTCACGATCACGAAGGCGTCCGCGCCGGCCAGCCAGGGGGCGAGGTCGCGGACCGCGGGCGGGGGCGGGGCGCCGGTCCGATCCGGGTGGACGTCGGGGAGCCACACCTCGGCGAGGTCGATCACGTCGACCTCCAGCCCTTCGCGGGCCGCGGCCAGCGCCGCGATCCAGCGGGCCGGGGTGGGGCCGAAGCGATGGGCGTGCACGCTGCCGATGATGACGGTCAGGCGCAGACCGCGTTCGGTGGTGTCGGACGGGGCGGTCATGTCGGTTGCCTCGCTCTCTTCGTGTTCCGGCACCGACCGTGCCGGTGGCCCCTCTCGGTCCGCTCCCGGTCCGCTCTCGGTGCCGGACGGTTCGCCCGGGGGCCGCTCCCGGCCGGTTCCCGAGGGCGGAGCGCGGCCCTGAGCATGGGTTAGCGTGAGGCCATGCGTTTCGGGGTGCTCGGTCCACTGGCCGTGTGGACATCGGACGGGCGACCGGTACAGGTCCCCGAACTCAAGGTCCGCGCGCTACTGGCGTGTCTGCTCACCCACCGCGACGGCCCGGTTTCCGCCGACCGGTTGATCGACGACCTGTGGGGGGACCGGCTACCGCGCCGTCCCGCGGCAGCGCTCCAGAACAAGGTGTGGCAGCTGCGTCGGGCGTTGGAGGGCGCCGAGCCCGGTGGCCGGGACCTGGTCGTGTCGCTCCCGGCCGGTTACCGGCTGCACACCGGTGCGCCTTCCCCGAACGACACGGACGGCACGGGCAGCGCCCGGTGTCCGGACCCCGTGCACACCGTGGACGCTGATCAGTTCGACGCCCTGACGGACTCTGCGCGGGCCACCGAGGACCCGGCCGCACGGGCCGCCCTGTGGGCCGAGGCCCTCGCGCTCTGGCGGGGCCCCGCCTACGGGGACTTCGCGGACGAGGAGTTCGCCCGTGCCGTCGCCGCCCGGCTCACCGAGCAGCGGCTGACCGCATGGGAGGAACAGGCCGAAACCCGGCTCGCCCTGGGGGAACACGTCTTGGTGGCAGACGAGTTGGGCGATCTGACCCAACGACATCCGCTACGGGAGCGGCTGCGCTCCGCGCATGTGCGGGCGCTGTACCTGGCCGGCCGGCAGAGTGCCGCGCTCGCCGGCTACACGGAGTTGCGGGAGCGGCTGGCCGACGAGTTGGGGGTCGATCCGAGCCCTCCGCTGGTCGCGCTGCACCGGGCGATCCTCAGCCAGGACCCGTCGCTGACCGCGGCGCCCGCACCGGTCACCACCGCGGCCAGGCCACCGGCCCGGCTCCCCGGCGGACTGACCGAGCTGGTCGGTCGGGACGCGGCGGTACGGGAACTCGACGGGGTCCTCGCCGCCCACCGGTTGGTCACGCTCACCGGGCCCGGCGGGGTCGGCAAGACCCGGCTGGCATGGGCGGCGGCCGCCCGCTCGGCCGCTGCGGACCCCGGTGGGGTGCGGCTGGCCGACCTCGCCGCCCTGCCGCCCGCGCACGGAGCGGACGACACCCGGGCACTGGAGTTGGTGGCCGATGTCGCGGGGGTCCGCGACGACGTCGCCACGCCGGGCGACCGGCCGCGGTCGCTGGCCGATCGGGTGGCCCACGCCTTGGGCGACCGGCCCTCCCTGCTGGTCCTCGACAATTGCGAACACGTCGTCGAACCCGTGGCCGACCTGGTGGGCCGGCTGCAGACGGCGCTGCCCGGGCTACGGGTCCTGGCGACCAGTCAACTCCCGTTGGGGGTGCCCGGGGAACGCCTCCAGGAGGTGCCGCCGCTGGCCGAACCGGACGCGGTGGCCCTCTTCGCGGCCCGTGCGGCGGCCGTCGCCCCGTTCGTGCTCGACGCCACCACCCGGGAGGAGGTCGCCGCGATCTGTCGGCGGCTCGACGGGATACCGCTCGCCGTGGAGATGGCCGCCACCCGGGTGCGGGTGCTGGGCTTGAACGAGCTCGCGGCCCGACTGGACGACCGCTTCCGACTGTTGGCCTCCGGGGTGCGCGGCGCCCCTCCGCGCCAACGGACCCTGCGGGCGGTCATCGATTGGAGCTGGGAGCTGCTCGGTGAGCGGGAGCGCACCGTCCTCACGCGCCTCGCCGTGCACGCCGACGGCTGCGACCTGCCCGCCGCGGAAGCGGTCTGCCCGGCCGGCGGCGTGGACCGTCACGATGTGCTCGACCTGCTGACGCGGCTGGTGGACGGGTCGCTGGTCGTGGTGCGCGACGGCACCGACGGGCCCCGCTACCGACTGTTGGAGTCGGTGGCGGCGTACTGCCTCGACCGGCTCCGGGCGGCGGGCGAGCTGGCCGGGCTCCAGGAGCGGCACCGCGACCACTACACCCGCCTGGCCGAGCGCGCCGCACCCCATCTGCGGGGCCACGGCCAGCGGGAGTGGCTGCGCCGCCTGGACACGGAGAACGCGAACCTGCGGGCGGCGCTGGAGGGCGCGGTACGGGACGGCGACGGCGAGCGCGCGCTGCGGTTGGTGAACGCCCTGGGCTGGTACTGGTACCTGCGGGGCCGTCACCGGGAGGCCGAGCGCGCACTGACCCGGGCCCTCGCGGTGCCGTACCCGACCGACGGACGCCCCGGGGAGCGGGCCGCGCGCATCGCCCGGGCGAGCGCGCTGCTGGGCGGGGTCCGCCTCGCGCTGGGCGGCACCGCCGACCCGGCGGCCGAGTACCGGACGGCCCTGGCGCGGTTCGAGGACGTGGACGACCCCGCGGGGTTGGCGTGGTCCCGCTGGTTCCTCGGCCTGAACCTGTACGGCATCACCGATGCGACGCCGAGCGAGGAGCTGATCACCGGGGCGCTGGGCGAGTTCCGTGCGATGGGCGACCGGTGGGGCACGGCGGCGGCGCTCGCGAGCCAGGCGTGCCAGGCGAAGTTGCGGGGCCGCTTCGGCGTGTTGCGCGGTCTCGGCGAACAGAGCCTGCGGGTCTTCACGGAGTTGGGGGACGCCTGGGGCCAGGTGCAGTCCCTGGTCCCGCTCCAGACCCTCGCGGAGGTGACCGGCGACTACGCGAGCGCCGGCCGGTTGCACCGGGAGGCCCTGCGCCTGGCGGAGGACCTGGGGCTGTGGCGGGAGGTGTCCTTCCAGCTCTCCGGGCTCGGGCGGATCGCGCTGCTCACCGGTGACCTGCCGTTGGCCGCCGAGTACCACGGGCGGGCGCGGCGGCTCGCCGTGGAGCAGTCGGACGGGATGAGCGAGCAGTACGCGGAGACGGGGCTCGCGATGGGGGCGCGCCGCGCCGGCGACCTCGACGCCGCGGAGGCGGGCTTCGACCGGGTCCTCGTCCTGCACCGTCGGCTCGGCTACGAGCCCGCCCGGCCGCCGCTGATCCTGGCGGAACTGGGCTTCGTCGCGGAGGCGCGGGGGGACCGGGACACGGCCCTGCGGCTCCATGCGGAGGGCCTGGCCACCGCCCGGGGCTCGGGTGATCCGAGGGCGCTGGCGCTGGGCCTGGAGGGGCTGGCCGCCGCGCGTTCGCTGTTCGGGGACGTCGAGGAGGCCGCTCGGCTGCTGGGCGCCGCCGACGCGGCCCGCTGCGCCGTGGGCGCGCCCCTGCCGGACGGCGAGCGGGGCGACGTGGACCGGGTCGGCGCCCGGGCGCGGCGGGCCCTGGGGGCGGACGGCTTCGCCGCCGCGTTCGCGCGGGGTCGTTCCCCGGACCCCGACAGTGCCCTGGGCGACCTCGTGCCGTCGCCCTGAGGGCACGGGGCGTCGGCCCGGGGTCGGCCGCCGGTGCTCGTCAGGCCGGGTCGGTGGTGGGGCGTGTCGGCAGGGTCACGGGAGCGACCGGGCATAACCCGACGACCCTGTTCGTTGACCATTCAACGACATCGTTAGGGTGGACGCACCCGCCGTCAACGGCGCACCCACACCTCCAGGGGAGGCAGCACCATGGCCGACTATGGGCACGAACTGGAGTTCGGCTCGTTCCTCACCCCCAGCACCCGTGACCCCCGGGGCGTGGTGGACCTCGCCGTCCTCTCCGAGGAGGTCGGCCTCGACCTCGTCACCTTCCAGGACCACCCCTACAACCCCGGGCTGCTCGACACCTGGACGCTGCTGAGCTGGGTGGCCGCACACACCCGGCGCATCCGCGTGGGAAGCAACGTCACCGGTGTGCCGCTGCGCAACCCCGCCGTCCTCGCCCGCACGGCGACCAGCCTGGACCTGCTCTCCGGGGGCCGGCTGGGCCTCGGACTGGGGGCCGGCGCCTTCTGGGAGGCCATCAGCGCCATGGGCGTGCCCGCCCTGACGCCCGGACAACGCGTCACGGCGCTCGGCGAGGCGATCGACATCATCCGGGGGATCTGGGACACCGACGAACGAGGTCCCCTGCGCGTGGCGGGAGGGTTCCACTCGGTGGACGGCGCCAAGCGCGGCCCCGCCCCGGCCCACGACATACCGATCTGGCTGGGTGCCTACAAGCCGCGGCTGCTGCGGATGGTCGGCGCCAAGGCCGACGGGTGGCTGCCCAGTCTGAGCTACCTCGGCTCGCCGACCGTGTCCGAGAGCAATGCCCTCATCGACGAGGAAGCCGAGCGCGTCGGCCGCGACCCCCGGGAGATCCGCCGGCTGCTCAACATCAGCGGTGCCTTCGGCCCCTCCTCAGGGCAGCTCCAGGGTCCGCCCGAGCAGTGGGTGGAGGAGCTGCTGCCGTTCGTCCTGGAGGACGGCTTCAGCACCTTCGTCCTCGGCTCCGACGACCCGCGCGTGCTCTCCGTCTTCGGCCGGGAAGTGGCCCCGGCCCTGCGCGAGGCGGTCGCCGCCGAACGGGCCTCTTCCGGCACGGCCGTCAGCGGACGGATCCGGCCGGCCGCCGCCCTGGCCCTGCGGCACGACGGCATCGACCACGACGCGGTGCCCGACTCCCTCGCCGAGCGGGCCGTGGAACCGGGGGACCGCGCCTACGAGAACGTGCGGTCCACGTACCTGTGGCGGGGTGCACCGGGACTCGTCCTGCGGCCCTCCACCGCCGACCAGGTGGCCGACGCGGTCCGCTACGCCCGGACCCAGTCCGTACCCCTCTCCGTCCGCAGCGGCGGCCACGGCATCAGCTCACGGTCCACCAACGACGGCGGAATCGTGATCGGTCTCGGCGCGCTCGACCAGGTGACCCTGCTGGACCGCGAACGCCGTCTGGTCCGGGTCGGAGCCGGCGCGCGCTGGGGCGAGGTCGCGGCGAAGCTCGCCCCGCACGGTCTGGCCATCAGCTCCGGCGACTCCGGTGGGGTGGGCGCGGGCGGGCTCGCGACGACCGGCGGGATCGGCTTCCTCGCCCGCTCGTACGGCCTCACCATCGACCACGTCAAGGCCGTCGAAGTGGTCCTCGCGGACGGCCGACGGGTGACCGCCGACGCCGACCACGAGCCCGATCTGTTCTGGGCGCTACGGGGCGCAGGAGCCAACATGGGCGTCGTCACCTCGTTCGACATCGAGGCGACGGAACTCGATGACGTGGTGCTCGCCGTCTTCGCCCATGACGCGTCCGACCTGGCGGGCTTCCTGGGCGCCTGGGGCGCACTGGTCGAGGCGAGCCCCCGGGAGCTGACCCCGTTCCTCACCGTCGTCCGGCAGCGCGGACAGGTGATCGGCCAGACGTACGCCCTGTGGGCGGGCGACGACACCGAGGCCGCGGTCGCGGCGCTGGAGCCCTTCCTCGGCATCGCCCCCGTGCTCCAGCAGCAGGCCCAGCTCGTACCGTACTCGGGGGTCGTCGCCCCCGGACGCACCGTGCACCGCGGCGAAGGCGGCCACCGCATGCGCTCCGCGCTCGTCGACCACCTCGACGAAGGGGTCACCCGGACCGTGGCCGGGATGTTCGAGGACGGCGGCACGGGCTACTTCCAGATCCGCTCCGTGGGCGGCGCCGTCAACGACACGCCCGCCGACGCGACCGCCTACGCCCACCGCAGCCAGAACTTCGCCCTCTCCGCGATGCTGCGCGGGTCTGCGGGCGGTCACGCGGACGACGCCTGGAACGCGCTGGGTGCCACGGGTCTGTATCTGAGCTTCGAAACCCATGAGCACGCCACCGCCCTGACCCGGGCCTACCCCCCGGCGACGCTCGGCCGACTGCTGCGGATCAAGCACGCCTACGATCCGGACAACGTGTTCCACGCCAACTTCCCGGTCCTGCCGGCCTGATCCCCTCCACGGGCCGGCGTAGGCGCTCAGTCGCGACGCGTGGCGAGGTGGTGGGTCACCGTCCCCGCGAGCGTCAGCAGGACGACCGACAGCGCGAGCATGCCGCCCGCCAGAGCGAGGAGCGCAGCGGAGTCGGAGGAGTCGGCCATCCGTCGGAAGAGGTGGTTGACGGGAGGCAGGCCGGGGGTGAACAACGTCGTCAGCACCAGGGTGAGGGCGGCGACGAGCCCGTAACCGGGGCGCCGGAACACCGATCGGGAACAGAGCAGTCCGATGGCGGTTCCGGTGAGCGCGCAGGTGAGTTGGGCGATCGCACCGAGCAGCAGATCGACCGGGCGGACCTGGTACGCGCCCACCCAGAGCGGGAAGAAGAGGCCGAGCACCAGCAGGGGGAGACAGCTGAGCAGGACGGTGGTCGTCGAACCGGCCAGCACCTTCCAGGACCGCCCGGCGCTGACCGTGACGATGGCGCGCTGGGAGGGGCCGTCGAGGCCGAGCAGGGCGACCGTCAGCCAGGTCGAGGCGATGAACAGCGCGCCCGCGGAGGAGGCGTACGCCGGCGGCAGCGGTCCGCTGCCGCTGACGGTGAGCACCCCGAGCAGGCCGGTGAAGAGCAGCAGCGGGGGCAGATAGCGCTGGGAGTGCAGCGCGACGGCCAGCGAGTAGCGGATCAGTGCGATCACCTGGGTCCGCCTCCGGGGCCGGGTCGGGTGGGCGTCCGCGTTCCCTCGTGGGTCACGGCCACCACGGACCATCCGCTGCGCAGCGCCGTGAGCAGCAGGGTGTCGCAGTGGGCGGGGTCCACGCGCAGGACGGTGTCGGGGCCGCGCACGGCGTGGGAGAGGGCGCCGACCGCCGTCCAGTCGAGCGGTCGCGCCGACGGTCCGCCGGCGCGGGGGGTGAGCACCACCTCGGTGGCGGGGCCCACCTCCGCGTGGGGGCGGGTCTCGGCGGCGGGGCGCCCCGTGCTCAGCTCCGCAACGGCCGGGAGGGCCGTCACCCGCCCCTGCCGTACGGCGTACGTGGCGGTCGCGCGGGCCCGGCTGACGGACTCCCGGTGATCGGTGAACACCACGGCGCCGCCGGCCTCGGCGACCTCCGTGATGACCTCCGCGAGCACGTCGTGCGCGGAGGCGTCGAGACCGGACCACGGTTCGTCGAGGATCAGGAGTTCCGGTGGGACGAGCAGGGCTTGGGCGAGTGCGACCTTCTGCGCGTTGCCCTTGGACAGGGTCTGTAACTGCGCGCCCTCGCCGCCGACCAACGACAGCCGTTCCAGCAGCCGTCGGCCGCGTGCGGCAGCGGCGTCGGTAGACAGTCCACGGACCCGACCGAGGTGGACCAGGTAGGCGAGCGCGGAGAGCCGTCCGGGCGGGCCGAACCGGTCGGGCACGTAGCCGACGCAGAGGGGTCTGCCGGTGATCCTCCCCCGTGTAGGACGCGAGAGGCCGGCCAGCAGGCGCAACAGGGTCGACTTCCCCGAACCGTTGTCGCCGCGGAAGGCCACGATCTCGGCGGCTCGGACCGTGAGGTGCACGTCCGAAAGGACCCACTCCCCGCGGCCGTGGCGCTTGCTCACGGCTTCCAGCTTCATCCCGTCCCCCTGCCGCCGGGCCGGTCGTCGGCGCGCGGTGAACTCAGCGACGGGCAGGTCCGGTTGGAGCCGCAACTCCCGTTGTCGAAGTGGTGCACGGGACCCACCGTACGGCGTGGTTCACTCCCCGCGGGTCCCCGTCACGCCCCCGTCGCCCGGTCCGCGGCGGTTCGTTCCGTACGGCAGTCCGGGTGTCCCCAGCCCGTGCCGACCTTGGTGATCTTGGCGCCGGCGGTGTAGGAGGTGCCGCAGGGGCATCGACCGGCGAACTTCGCGCTGATGACCCGGGGTTGGCCGTCGGTGCGCCCCGGCCGCGCGGCGCTCTTGGGGCGACGGTCCGACGGCCGCTTCGCCCGCGTCTCGGTGGCGCGCTGAGGCGCGGGGACCGGCAGTCCGTGATGGCCGAGGGCCGTACCGGCGGGGGCCTGGGCCGTTGCCGCATCGCTGGCGGCCTGGTCGGCGATCGCGTTCAACGGGTCGCCGTCCGCCTGGTGGGCGGGGACGTGGACCAGTTCCACGTCCCGGCCGGCCAACAGCTCTTCGATGTGTTCGATGAGGTCCCGATTGGCCACCGGGCTACCGCTCGCGGTCTTCCACCCCTTGCGTTTCCACCCCGGAAGCCACTGGGTGACGGCCTTCATCGCGTACTGCGAGTCCATGCGCACTTCGAGCGGCGTGCCGGCGGGGACGGCTTCGAGGAGGCGCGCCAGGGCGGTCAGCTCGGCGACGTTGTTGGTGGCGGCGCCCAGCGGTCCGGCCTCCCAACGCTGGGGGCGCCCCTGCGGGTCCGCCGTGACCCAGGCCCAGGCGGCGGGCCCCGGGTTACCCCTCGATGAGCCGTCACAGGCGGCGATGATGCGGTCAGACATGCCCCGATCATGCCACCCCGCTCCGTACCGGCCGACCCGACGAGTCCCGCCGGACCCACCGGCCCGCCGAAACCCGGACGTGTATCGTCCTGGTTATGCGCATGGGTGAGGGAGTGGAGTGGGGCCTGCACTGCTGCCTCACGTTGGCATGGCTGGAGGACGAGGCGCCGGTACCGACGGCGCGGCTGGCGGCCTGGTTCGACCTACCGCCCGCCTACCTCACCAAGCGACTCCAGACGTTGGTGCGATCCGGAATCCTGAACTCCACCCCCGGCGCCCGGGGCGGCTTCCGGCTGGGCCGGCGACCGGAGCAGATCACGTTGATGGACGTGGTCGCCGCCGTCGAAGGCCCGGACGACGTCTTCCGCTGCACCGAGATCCGCCAGCGCGGCGCCGGCCTCGACACACCGGCACAGGAGTTCCAGCGCCCCTGCGGGATCGCCACCGCGATGCGTAGGGCAGAACTCGCCTGGCGTCGGGAACTCGCCGGGCAGACGGTGGCCGATCTGATGGCCGCGGCGCCGGCCACGGCCGCGGACCGCACCCGGCGCCACTACGCACGCACCACCGGCTGAGCACACCCACCCCCAGCGGCCCGACGCCGCACCCGCCGACGCGGACACCGCACACACGGACACGGACACGGGCACCGCACGCACGAACACAGAAGGAGAATCAGGATGTCAAACGTCTCGATTCCGATCGGACGGTCGAAGCGGGCCGCCCCGGACTCGACGCCCCGAAGCGGGCTGCCGTCCACCCTCGTCCTCGCGCTGGGCGCCTTCGCCGTCGGGACGGACGCCTTCATCGTGGCCGGCTTCCTCCCCTCCATGGCCGAGGACCTCCGGATGTCCTCGGCGACGGCGGGTCAGTCGATCACCGTCTTCGCGATCGCCTACGCCGCCCTCTCCCCGGTGCTGGCCACGGCCCTCGCACGGCTGCCGCGCCGGACCTTACTGATCGGCGCGCTGTCCGTGCTGGGCATCGCCAACCTCGGCTCGGCGCTCGCCCCCGACCCGGCCGCCCTGCTCGGCAGCCGCGTCCTGGCCGCAGCCGGTGCGGCCGCCTACACGCCCACCGCGGGCGCGGTCAGCGCCGCCCTCGTCCGGCCCGAACTCCGCGCTCGCGCACTCGCCGTGGTGATCGGCGGGCTCACGGCCGCCACCGCGCTCGGCGTCCCGCTCGGCAGCGCCGCCAGCCAGTGGTTCGGTTGGCGCACCGCACTCGGCCTGGTCGCCGCGCTGTGTCTGCTCGTCGCCGCGGTGCTGCGCCTGGTCATGCCGTGGCTGCCGGGCGACGCCCGGGTGCCGTTGCGCACCCGCCTCGCCGTACTGCGACGGCCCGCCGTCCTCGGCGTGCTGCCGCTCACCGTGCTCGGCATGGGAGCCAGCTACACGGCGTACGCCTACAGCGTGCCCGTGTTGGAGGCGGTCGACGTGCGCGGGGACGGCGTCCTGTGGATGCTCTTCCTGTACGGCCTGGGTGCCGTCCTCGGCAACCTGGCCGCCGGATACACCACCGACGTCCGGGGTTCCACCACGGTGTTGACCGTGGGGTACGTCGTCATGGCGCTCGCCCTCGGGTCACTGGGGCGGCTCGCCGCGGTGGGCGCCGACGCCACCCCCCTGGTCGGGCTGCTGGTGTTCCTCTGGGGTGCGAGCAGTTGGTGCCAGACACCCGCGCAACAGCACCGACTGATCGGGGTCGCCCCGCAGGAGGCCCCCCTGGTGGTCTCGCTCAACTCGTCCTCGATCTACCTGGGCATCGGCCTCGGCACCGTGCTCGGCGGCGCCGCTCTCGGAGCCGGCGCGGCGACGGTGTACGCCCTGGGGGCGGTGATCGCCGCGGCGGCCCTGGTCTTCCTGTGGTGCACTTCGCGAGCGACGTCGAACGTCGCCTGACCCCGAGGGGCCGCCCCGGTCAGTCGGTGGCGTCGGGGAGGGTCCCCCGCATCCAGCTGACCAGTTCCAGGGCGTCGAGGGTGTCGACCCACCAGTTGGCCGGGTGCTCCTGCCACGCCGGTTGCCTACCGACGCCGACCACCCTCAGTCCGGCGCGGCGTGCCGCTTCGATGCCGGTGAGGGAGTCCTCGAAGGCCAGGGTGTCCCCGGGGGGCGTGCCGCAGAGGTCCGCGGCGCGCGAGTAGAGGTCGGGTTCGGGTTTGGGTCGCAGTTCCTCGTCCGGGACGACGAGGTGGTCGAAGTGGTCGAGGAGGCCGGCCCTGCCGAGGCTCGCCTCCACCACTGCGGCCGGGCAGTTGCTCGCGACCGCCAGGGGCAGTCGGCCCGAGACCAAGCGCACCAGGTCCTCCGCACCGGGCATGGTGGTCGGGGCCGTGTCGGCGAGTTCCGTGAAGTGGGACAGCAGGGCCTGCGTCAACGCGTCGGCCAGTTCCGGCGCCCCGGTCTCCTCGGCCATGAGGCTCCCGCATTCCGTGTAGTGCACTCCGGCCGCTCTCTCGGCGAAACCGGGTGGTGCCTTCAGTCCGAATTCGGAGAAGGACCGCATGCGTGCGGCCTGCCAGTGGGATTCCGTGTCCACCAGCGTGCCGTCACAGTCGAAGACCAGTGCTGCGGGAATCGAAGGGAAGGTTCCAGGAACAGTCATGCGAATTGCCCTTTCTCGAAGAACGTGCGACCACAGGGGTCGCCGCTTCGACGGCAAGCACAGAAGTGTCCTGGCCAGGACCACGAGGGCCGCCACCCATTGCCCTCGCAGCCACGAACGCTACGGTGCGGAATTGGCGCGGGGCAAGGCACTCGCCTCGCCGCCAGCACCCAGGAAATGCAAGGGGAAATGATTCTTCCGTCAAAGAATCCAGTCACACATTCATATGATGCAACGTCAGGGGTGGCGCGACATACGGGGGTTAGGGATTAACAAGATCACATAAGATGTCCGCTCACACCACACCGGTCACCGCCGCCCCCCTGGAACACATTTCACCCGATGGTGGGCGCGGCGCACTCTGCCACCACACCCACCGAACCGGGCGGGCGGGCGGTGACTCGGGGTCCACCAAGGCCGCTCGTACGGCACCGGATCACCGCACGAGGAGCACCAGCTTGCCGGCCGTCCGTCCGGTCTCCCCCTGCGCGTGCGCCTCGGCGGCATCGGCCAGCGGGTACGTCCCGGCGATGGCGGCGCGCAACCGGTCGGTCCGGACGAGGTCGGCGATCGCGTTCATTCCGGCGTGGTCGGACTCGACGATCATCACCTCCCCGCGCACCCCGAACCGGGCCGCCTCCGCGGAGAGTTCCCGCTTCTCGTAGGGCAGGAGGGAGACGAGCACACCGCCCCGGCAAAGGGTCCGGAGCGAGCGGGCACGGTAGTCACCCCCGACGGCGTCCAGGACGACGTCCACCTCACTGACGACTTCGGCGAAGTCGACCTCCCGGTAGTCGATCACCTCGTCGCAGCCCAGCCCGCGCAGGAACCCGTGCTTGTCCCCACCGGCCGTGCCGATCACGTACGCCCCCCTGGCCTTGGCGATCTGCACGGCCAGATGACCGACCCCGCCGGCCGCCGCGTGGATCAGGACGCGGTGCCCCGGCCCCACCCGAGCGGTGTCGACGAGCGCCTGCCACGCCGTCAGCGCGGCCAACGGCAGGGCTGACGCCTGTACGTGGTCGATCCGGGACGGCTTGGACGCGAAGGCGCGGGCCGGCGCGGTCACGTACTCGGCGTGGGCTCCCGCACCGTACGGGTAGGGCAACATCCCGAAGACCTCGTCCCCGGGTCCGAACAGGGTGACCCCGGTCCCGACCGTCTCGACCACCCCGGAGACGTCCCAGCCGAGGACGAACGGCGGTTCGCCGAGGAACGCCGCCCTCGCCCGGTGCTTCCAGTCGGTCGGGTTGAGCCCGGCCGCGTGCACCCGGACGAGGAGTTCGTTCGGCCCCGGTTCCGGGACCTCCCGCCGCACCTCCCTCAGCACCTCGGGCCCGCCGAAGGCCTCCTGGCTGATCGCACGCATGGTGGCGACGGCATCTGCGGCTGCGCTCATGGACGGACTACCCCTTCGACGTGGTGGTAGACGGAGCCGATCGGGCCACCGCCGCCGAGGGCGTGGTCCCTACCGGCCTCACGGGAGACCCGGACCGGCCGCGCCGGAGGCACCGTCGAGCCGCGGAGGCGGGGTTCCGGACCCCGGCACATGTTTACGATCTTCAGTCGGTTCGGGCGCGGTGGGCAGTGTCGGCCGCACCTAGGTCCGCCACCACCACTCTCCGTTCTCCGTCGCACGGGTCGCCCGCCCCGGTCGCCGGCGAGCAGCCACCGGGGGGACGCAACGCCGGCGCCGCCGGGCCGGCACCGAACGACCCACCCAAATAAGCCTCCAGAATGCATATTTGATACGGTCCACGCATGCGGCTGACCAAGTTCACCGACCTGGCCCTGCGCGCCGTGATGAGCCTCGCCGCCACGAAGGACGCCGAACCGCTCACCACGCGCGAGGTCGCCCACGCCATGGACGTGCCGTACACGCACATGACCAAGGCCGTCGCACGACTGCAACACCTGGGCGTGATCGAGGCACGACGGGGCCGGGGCGGTGGACTCGCCCTCACGGAGGCCGGGCGGCACACCTCGGTCGGCCGCCTGGTCCGCGACCTGGAGGGCGAGGAGGAGGTCGTCGCCTGCGAGGGCGACTCCCCCTGCCCGCTGCGCGGGGCCTGCCGACTGCGCGGGGCGCTGCGCACCGCCCAGGAAGCGTTCTACTCGGCACTCGATCCGCTGACCGTCAACGATCTCGCCGCCTCGCCCGCCGGTCCCGTACTCGTCGGGCTGATCGGACGCCGACACATCTGACCCGCCCACCCGCCGAGCGGGACCTCCCCCCGCTCTTAAATATGCAGATCATCTACCACTTAGGAGTCGCCGTGCTGTCCACACGATCCGTCCCGGTCGTTCGCGCCACCCTGCCGGTCGTGGGCGCCGCCCTCGAAAGGATCACCGATCGGTTCTACCGGCGCCTCTTCGAGGAGTGTCCCGAGCTGCTGCGGGACCTCTTCAACCGCGGCAACCAGGCGAACGGCTCCCAGCAGCAGGCCCTCGCCGGGTCGATCGCCGCCTTCGCCGGGATGCTGCTCGAACGGCCCGACGACCGGCCGGACGAACTGCTCCTGCGGATCGCGCACAAGCACGCCTCGCTGGGCGTCACCCCCGACCAGTACCGGCTGGTCCACCGCCACCTCTTCGCGGCGATAGCCGAAGTGCTCGGCAAGGACACCGTCACACCCGAGGTCGTCGCCGCCTGGGACGAGGTGTACTGGCTCATGGCCAACGCCTTGATCGCCGTCGAAGCCCGTCTCTACCGCGACGCCGGAGCGACCGGCGCCGACACCTGGCGGCGCATGGTGATCGCCGAGCGTCGCACCGAGACCCGGGACACCGTCTCGCTGACCCTGCGCCCCGCTGACGACCGCCCCCTCGCAGCGTTCCGGCCCGGCCAGTACGTGAGCGTGCAAGCCCAACTGCCGGGCGGCGCACGGCAGATCCGCCAGTACAGCCTCTCCGGCGCGCCCGGACGTGCACCGTGGCGCATCACCGTCAAGCGGGTGGCGGCCGACGGAGCACCGAACGGCGAGGTGTCCCACTGGCTCCATGCACACGCCCGGCCCGGTGTCGCCCTCACCGTATCCGCACCATTCGGCGATCTGGTGTTGCCTCCGGGCGACGGGCCCCTCCTCCTCGCCTCCGCCGGAATCGGCTGCACGCCGATGCTGTCCATGCTCGACCACCTGGCCCGGACCGAGCCGTCCCGCCGGGTGACCGTGGTGCACGCCGACCGCGCCCCGGCCACCCACGCCCATCGCGACGAACTGCACGCCCTGGTCGCACGCCTCCCCCGGGCGACGCTGCACCTGTGGTACGACGACCCCGACGACGCCGAGCCGGAGGCGCTGCCCGGCCGGGTCGACGTCAGCGCACTGGACCTGCCGGACGGGGTGACGGCCTACCTGTGCGGGCCGCTCCCCTTCATGCGGGCCGTCCGCGACGGCCTGCTGCACCGGGGCGTACCCGCCCGGTCGATCCACTACGAGGTGTTCGGCCCGGATCTGTGGCTCGGGCAGAAGTGACACCGACCCCATGGGGAACACGGGGCCACCGACCGGTCACGCGGAGCGCGCCAGCCAGGCGGCCAGGGCCTCCCCCGTGCCCGGCAGACCGTACGCGGACGTCAACCAGGGGCCCAGCTCGCCGGAGGCCCAAGCGGGGTCGGCGCCGGGCAGCGCACCGAGTACCGCACGCTGCCACGGGGTCAACGCTCCGGGAGCCACCGTGCTCTCGTCACCGAGTGCGTCGACCACCAACCCGGAGGCGACCGCAGCGACTTCGTCCGGCGTGGACTCCGTTTCGCCCAGCCGGCGGGCGACGAGGTCCCGGGTCGATTCCCCGCGCTCCTGAGGTAGGTGCCGCAGCGTCGCCGCGAGCAGCCCGGCGACGTGATTGTCGTGGAAGCGGGTGCGCCAGACCCTCTCGTACCCCTGGGGGTCGACGTTCACGGCGGCCAGTTCGGCGACCATCGCGGCGACGGCCGCGGGCGGTTGGTCGGGGACGGTGATGCGGCAGAGGGCGACGGCCGCGGCCCAGCGGTCGGGGTCGGCCCGATCGCCCAGCAGCTGTTCGAGCATCGCCGGGTCGGAGCGCGTACCCGCTGCCCCGGCGAGCGCGCCGAGGGCGATGAGTGCGGTGGTGCGCTCCCGGCCGGGCAGCCGGCGGGCGCACAGCCTGCGCAGTCCGGGGAGGGAGACTGACGCCAATTCAGGCAACCAAGCGAGCAGTTCGGCCGCCGCGCCGGCGGTCGACGGGTCGGCGGCGTCCAGGTGCGGCAGCACGGCTCGCGCCCCCGCGGCGACCGCACGGCGGGCGGAGTCGTCACCCGGCGGACCATCGGCCGGTGGGGTGGCCCCGTCCTCGGACGGTGACTCCACCAGCCGGGTGAGGTAGCCGAGGGTGCGTTCGCGGTCGGGGGTGCCGCCCTCGGCGAGCAGCCCCAGGAGGAAGGGCACGGCGTGCGCCGCCGCCGGGTAGACGGTGCCCTGGTGGTACAGGTGGGTCCCCAGCCACTCCCAGGCCCGGCGCCGATGCCCCGCGTCGGCGGAGGTGAGCGCCCGCAGCCGGACCGGGACGTCCGTCGCCGGGCCGCCCATGCACTCCAGCTCGGCCCAGGCCACCCGGTCCAGCTCCACCAGGGAGAGAACCCCCTCGGTCATCGCCCGCCCCCGTCGTTCCCGCACCGCCGGACCCCGCGCCCCGCGGCGAACGACTGCAGAACGTACCACCGGGGCACTCCCCGCCCGCTGCCGCCTGGACGGGCTCCGCGCCCTTGCGGGGCAACGATCGCGGCCCGGCGCCCGGAGGTCCGGCGCGCCGGTTGGTGCGGCCGGAGGGGAACGGGGAACTCTTCGAACGGGTACTTGTCCGCACCATGAATGAAGTCGAGCCCTCTCCCTGGAGAAGAACGCAGAACGTCAAACAGGTGAAACCAATTCGAACAACTTCCGCACACCGTCCTCGAAGGGGAACCCATGGTGCCCACGCATCATCTTGGGGATCAACGGCACCTCGTCCATCACCGCGCAACCACTGGGAGCGCTAAGCTGCTCACCGGGAGTGAACACGACAGACCCACCTACCCGTTGGCCCCCTTGCAGCGCACAACGACCGCGTGCCCCAGCAATGTTCGCCACACGTTCCGATTCGCCCGAACAGCGACAACGTCCCCACCCGTAGGCGTGCACCACCCCGCCCGTGATCGCCAGATGCAGCCGATGCCCCGTCGGTCAACCGTTCCCGGGCACTGATCCGACATCTTGGCCGAAGAAGGAAGCGATTTGATCGATTTCAGGATTCTTGGTCCGCTTGTCGTCGAAGTCGGCCAGCGTGAGTTGACGGTTTCCGCGCCACGGCAGAGAGTCATTCTCGCCGCCCTGTTGCTGAGTGCCAAACAGATCGTCTCGGTGGATCGCCTCCAGGACTTCGTCTGGGACGGCACACCGCCGCCGAGCGGACCGGCCGTGGTCCGCACCTACGTGATGCGGCTGCGACAGGCACTCGGTCCGAAGGCCGGGGCACGGATCATCACCCGCACCCCGGGATACCTGATCGAGGTGGACGAGGAGGAGACCGACCTCGGCCGGTTCAACAACCGTCGGGACAAGGCCGGCGTACTCGCCGCGGCGGGGGACCTCGAAGGGGCCTCGGCGGAGCTGGCGGAGGCGCTGTCGGCGTGGCGGGAACCGCTGCACGACATAGATTCGACGACCTTACGCGACATCGAGGTGCGGCACCTCGAGGAGCGCTACTTCCAGACCCTGAGCTGGCGGCTGGATCTGGACCTGCAACTGGGCCGGCACGCGAGCCTCGTTCCGGAGCTCTGGCGGTTGACCCGCGAACACCCCCTACGGGAAGCACTGGTGGCCCGGCTGATGTTGGCGCTGTTCCGCTCCGGCCGACAGTGCGACGCGCTGAACGTCTTCCAGCAGACCAGGGCCCTGCTGGTCGAGCAGCTGGCCACCGAACCGGGCGCCGAACTCCAGGAGATGCAGGCGCGGATCCTCGCCGCGGAGGGTGCGCCCCCCTCCGATCCGGTGCCCGCCGTGGCCCGTCCGTTGGCCAGGATCACTTCGACCCGACCGCAGCCGGCCCAGCTCCCGGCCGCCCTACCCGATTTCGTGACACGTCGACTGCCCGTGGACGACGAACCGGGCGGGGGCCACCCGTTCGACCCGCTGGCCGGGGACCCGGCCCTCGGCCCGGCCGCGACGACGGTGATCAGTGGTGGTGGCGGGGTCGGCAAGACCGCCCTCGCCGTGCACACCGCGCACGCGTACCGCGGGGAGTTCGTTCACGGCCAGCTCTACGCCTCCCTGGGCGGCAGCGGAGGACAACCGGCCCATCCTTCGAGCGTGCTGGCCCGGTTCCTGCGGGATCTCGGCGTGCCGCACGGCGCCGTCCCCCAGGACGAAGCCGAACTGGTGGCCATGTACCGCTCCGTCGTCGCCGACCGCAAGCTGCTGATCGTGCTCGACGACGCCGCCGACACCGCCCAGGTGCGCCCCCTCATCCCCGGCGGTGCGCGCAGCAGGGTGATCATCACCAGTCGGGACCGGCTGGCCGGGCTGGAGGGTGCGCGGACCGTCGTGCTGCGCCGCATGGACAAGGAGAGCTCCCTCCAGCTGCTCGGCGCGGTCGTCGGTCGCACGCGTGTCGAGTCGGAACTCGTGGCGGCCCAGCAGATCGTCCGGATCAGCGGCGGCCTGCCGTTGGCCCTGCGGATCATCGGCATCCGGTTGCGCCAGCAGCCGTACCGCCCGCTCGCCGACATGGCCGCCCGGCTGGCGGCGCCCGAACGGTTGCTCGACGAGCTGAGCGTCGGGGACCTGGTGGTGCGCGACTGCTTCGCCCGTAGTTACGCCGCCCTCAGTACCCCGGTGGGGCGCAGGGTCGGCCCGGACCGGGTGCTGCGGACCCTGGGGACCCCCGACACGTCGACCTTCACGGCCGCCTCGGTCGCCGAACGGCTCGACTGCTCCTCCCTCGACGCCGAGGACGCGTTGGACCGCCTCGTCGACGCCAACCTGTTGGAGCAGGACGGCTTCGGGCGGTACTTCCTGTGTGACGTGGTCCGGGCCTACGCCAGGGAGATGGACCGGGCGACGTACGGGACCGCTCCGCAGGCCGGGTGACACCGCGGTCCCCGACCCGCGGCGGCGGGTCGGGGCCGAGCTGCCTCCCGTACGCGGGAGGGCCTGCCCCCAGGCCCTCCCGGGTACGGGGACCGCGCCCGGGGGTGTCACGGGCGGCGGGCCCCGGGGGTCGCGAACCGTGCCGTCAGCTCCCGCTTGAGGACCTTCCCGCTGGGCCCCAACGGCATCGCGTCGGTGAGCACGGCCAGCCGCGGGTACTTGTGGGCCGCCATGCGCTCACGGCACCAGTCGACGATCTGGCCGGGCAACGCCTCGTCGGCGGCGCCGGGCCGGGGCACCACCACCGCGCAGACCTCCTCGCCGAGGGTGTCGTGCGGCACGCCGATCACGGCGACCTGCGCCACCGCGGGGTGTCGGGCCAGGGTCTCTTCGAGTTCGCGCGGGTAGACGTTGTATCCACCGCGGATCACCAGGTCCTTCTTGCGATCGACGATGCGCAGGTACCCGTCGGCGTCCAGGAGGCCCAGGTCGGCGGAGCGGAACCAACCGTCGACCAGGGCCTCGGCGGTGGCCTCCGGACGGTTCAGGTAGCCGGCCATCACGTTGTGGCCGCGGATGACGACTTCCCCGACCTCGCCGGCAGGGAGCAGTTCGATGCGGTCGTCGACGTCGGAGCGCGCGATCGCGACGTCGACGCCCCAGATCGGTTTGCCGACCGTTCCGGGGCGTCGTGGCCAGGCCTGCTGGTTGTACGCGACCACGGGCGAGGTCTCGGTCAGGCCGTACCCCTCGTAGATCGGGCAGCCGAACCGCGCCTCGAAGGCCTCCAGCACCGCGACGGGGAGGGCGGCCCCACCCGAGTAGGCCCGGTCCAACCGGGGCGGACGGGCGGTGTGTTCGGTGGCGGCGAGCAGCGCGAGGTACATCGTCGGTACGCCCATGAGCACCGTGCAGCCGTGCGTCGCCATGAGGTCCAGTGCCCGCGGGCCGTCGAAGCGTTCCATCAGCACCACGGTCGCGCCGGCCCGGAACGCGGTGTTCATGCCGCAGATCTGCCCGAAGGTGTGGAACAGCGGCAGGCACCCCAACAGCACGTCGTCGGCGTCCATCGCGAACGGTGACTCCCTGCCGAGTTCGACGTTGAGGAACACGCTGAGGTGGGTGAGCATGGCGCCCTTGGGGCGGCCGGTGGTACCGGAGGTGTAGAGGATCAGTGCGATGTCGTCGGGGGCGCGCGGGACGAGGGTGTCGACGGAGTCGGTCCCGGCGTCGAGGGCGTCGTCGGTGAGGACGGGCGTGGCCGTCCGGGCCGCGGCGGCGCCGCCGTGACCGTGGCGCGCGTCTTCGGTGCAGATCAGCACGCGGGCTTCGGAGTCCGCCAGGACGTACGCGATCTCGTCGGTGCGCAGGGTCGTCGGGATCGGCACGAGCGTCGCCCCGAGGGCGAGCGCCCCGAAGTACGCCATCGGGAAGCAGGGCTCGTTGGGGAGCAGCAGGGCCACCCGGTCGCCGGGGCCGACGCCCTGCCCGCGGAGCACGGCGGCGTGGCGGCGGGCGCCGGTCCAGAGTTCGGCGTAGGTGAGGGTGGCGTCGGTCGTCACGAGGGCCGGGTGCTCGGGCCGGCGCAGGGCGGACTCGGCGAGGACGGCGGCCAGGGAGAGGGTCATGGCGGCTCAGCGACCCGTTTCCGCGGCCAGCCGGGCCTTGTCGGGCTTGCCGACCGCGGTCAACGGCAGCGTGGGGCGCAGGTGGATGCGCTCGGGGACGTGCGGGGCGGAGAGCTCCGCGCCGATCCTGGCCTTCAGCTCTTCCTCGGTGACGGGGGTGTGGGCGTTCCGGAGGGCGACCGCCGCGTGCAGGTGCTCGATCCGGTCGCCGTCCACCACCGCGAAGACCGCGGCCTGGGCGATGCCCGGGTGGGCGAGGAGGACCCGTTCCACGTTGGTCGGGTAGACCTTGATGCCGCCGGTCTTCACCGTTTCGGAGCGTCGGCCGCGGATGGTGAGGTAGCCGCGGGCGTCGAGGGAGCCCAGGTCGCCGGTGTGGAGCCAGCCGTCGCGCAGGGTCCGGGCGGTGAGCTCCGCGTCGCCGACGTAGCGGGTCATCGCGAACGGCGACCGGACGAGGATCTCCCCGGTCTCGCCGGTGGGCAGGTCCCGGGTGTCCTGTTCGTCGCGGATGCGCAGCTGGGTGAAGAGCGGGCGTCCGGCGGTGGTCAGCAGCGCCGGATCGGAGTGTTCGAACGGGGTCAGCAGGGTGATGGCGGCGGCTTCGCTGGTGCCGTATATCTGCATGAGCACCGGTCCGAACCGTTTCGCCGCGCGGGCCAGGCGCTCCGGTGAGGACGGGGCTCCGGTGTAGCTGAGGACGGTGATGCTGGACAGGTCGGCGCGGTCGACGTCGGGGTGGTCGAGCAGGAGGTACAGCTGTGGCGGCGACACCAGGAGGCGGGTGATCCGGTGGTGCGGGACGGCGGCGAGCACCTTGCCGGCGTCGAAGCCGTCGTGCAGGACCACCGTGCCGCCGGAGGCGAGCGTGTCGTCGGCGGCCTGTCCGCTGGAGTGGCTCATCGGCAGGGTGGCGAGGTAGACGGCGGGCCACGCCTGTTGGAGGCCGCCGGTGATGAATCCCCTGCGGGTGCCGAAGCTGACCACGATGCCCTTCGGTTTGCCCGTGGTGCCGCTGGTGTAGGTGACGACGGCGTCGGCGGACGGGGCGACGGTCACGGCCGAGGCGTCGAACGCCGGGTCGCCCGCGGTGAGGTCGGTGACGTCCGGGCCGAGGTCGCCGAGTGCCACCATGTCGACCGGAGTGAGTACGCCGTCGCGCACCTCACGGGCCCGTTCCAGGTTGTTCGCGTCGACGGCCAGCACCGTCACCCGGGTCTCCTCCACGATCCGGCGGGCGGCGTCGAGGCCGATCCGGTCGCTGGGGTCGACCGCGTTGGTGGTGTGCAGGTGCACCACCGTGGCTCCGACGAGGTTCGCGGCGTACCGCAGGATCAGGGTGGCCGGGGTGTTGGTCACGGTGAGCACGCCGACCACGAGGTCGGGCCGACCGCCGGTACACCGGTGCAGCACCGCGGCGGCGGCCCGGACGGCACCGGTGAACTGCCGTGCGGTGAGCGTCACATCGCGCCAGGTGAGGACGGGTTTGCCGGGTTCGGCGTCGAGGACCCCGAGGATCTCACCGACGTACGTATGGTTCGCGGGCATGGTGAATTCGTCCCCTCCCATGGCGGAATCCCGCAGAGCATACCGTGCGGACAATGTGAAGAGAATGAATCCACGAGGCCCCGGCACATGTATCGCGAACAATTCGAGGAAGTCATCGAGACGCCATCGGGATGATATTCGACGCCGCGAGAATTGCCATCCGGAACGCTCCTTCCCAGCGACATGAGTACGTTTTACGTTCCCGCGCACGGGGCTGCCGCGAGCATGACGGATTCGAGTCGTGCACACACCGCACCACGCTCCGCCGCCCACGGCCGCGGAACGCTGCCGCCTCATCGTCATGAATTCCAGAGAACGGGTCGACGTCATGTCTCATTACCTCGACGCCCTGCAAAAGCTGCACACGGCCCTGGACTCCGCCGGGCCGAAACGCGATTTCCTGGAGGTCGACCGGATCGCCGGGCGTTTCCCGGCGGCCGTGAGCAGCCGCCCGCGGAACCCCGCCGACATCAGTGTGTGGTGCAGCAATGACTACCTGGGTATGGGGCAGCATCCCGCCGTACTGACCGCGATGCGCGACACGTTGGGCGCGTCGGGGGCCGGAGCTGGCGGCTCACGGAACATCGGGGGCACGAACGGGCAACACGTCCTGTTGGAGCGGGAGCTCGCGGAGCTCCACGCGAAGGACGAGGCGCTGCTTTTCACCTCCGGATACACCGCCAACGAGGGCGCGTTGTCCGTGTTGGCGGGGCAGATCGAGGGCTGTCTGGTCTTCTCCGACGAGAAGAACCACGCCTCGATCATCGACGGTCTGCGGCACAGCGGCGCCGAGAAGCGGATCTTCCGGCACAACGATGCCGCGCACCTCGAAGAGCTGGTGTCCGCGGCCGATCCGGACCGGCCCAAGATGATCGTCACGGAGTCCGTGTACTCCATGGACGGCGATGTGGCGCCGCTCTCCGAGATCGCCGCCATCGCGAAGCGCCACGGCGCGATGACGTTCCTGGACGAGGTGCACGCGGTCGGCATGTACGGTCCGCAGGGTGCCGGGATAGCGGCCGGCCTCGGTCTCGCCGACCGGTTCACCGTCATCATGGGGACGCTCGCCAAGGGCTTCGGTACGACGGGCGGTTACATCGCCGGTCCTGCGGACCTCATCGACGTCGTCCGCAGGCTCTCCCGCTCCTTCATCTTCACCACGGCCCTACCGCCCGCGGTGGTCGCGGGCAGCCTCGCCGCGGTGCGTCATCTGCGCGTCTCGGACGAGGAACGCGGCCGGTTGAGCGAGAACGCGACGCTGCTGCACCGGTTGTTGAAGCAGCGCCGCATACCCTTCCTGTCCGACGAGTCGCACATCGTCTCCGTCCTGGTCGGCGATGACGCGACCAGCCGGCGCATCTCCGACCTGCTGCTGGAGCGGCACGGCATCTACGTCCAGGCCATCAACGCGCCCAGCGTCCGCGAGGGCCGTGAGATCCTGCGCATCGCGCCGAGCGCGGTGCACTCCACCGACGAGGTCCGGGCCTTCGTCGAGGCGCTCGACGGCATCTGGCAGGAGCTGGACCAGCGCCGCTCCGGCCTGGCCGCCGTCTCCGCCGCCTCCTGACGGGCACCCGCGCATCCGCGCACCGATCGACAACGAAGGACCATCGTGGCTGATCAGATCGCCGTCACCCCGCGCCTCGCCGCGTACGTGCGTGAGGTGTCCGTACGCGAGGACCCGCTGCTGCGCGAGCTCCGCGAGGAGACCGCCGGCCTCCCCGGTGGGGTGGCCATGCAGGTGCCCCCCGAAGAGGGGCAGTTGCTGTCCCTGCTGGCCCGACTGGTGAACGCCCGCGCCGTCTTGGAGATCGGGACGTTCACCGGGTACAGCACGCTCTGCCTGGCCCGGGCGCTGCCCGCCGACGGCCGGGTGGTGACCTGCGACATCACCGACCGTTGGCCCTCCATCGGGGCTCCCTACTGGGAGCGGGCCGGCGTCGCGGACCGGATCGACCTGCGCATCGGCGACGCTCGGGAGACGCTGGCGAAGCTGCGGGCCGAGGACGGACCGGACGGCCCCGGCGCCTTCGACCTGGTGTTCGTCGACGCGGACAAGACGGGGTACCCGGAGTACTACGAACTCTGTCTGACGCTGGTGCGTCCGGGCGGGCTGATCGTCGTGGACAACACCCTCTTCTTCGGTCGGGTCGTCGATCCGTCGGCGCAGGACCCCGACACCGAGGCCGTCCGCGAGCTCAACGCCCGGCTGCACGGTGACGAGCGGGTGGACGTCAGCATGCTCGCCGTGGCCGACGGCATCACCCTGGTGCGCCGCCGGCCCGAGTGAGCGAAGCGTGATGAGGTGGCCGCCGCACCGTTCCCGGTGCGGCGGCCTTCGGCTTTCCGTCAGTGGGCGGCCGGGGCGGCACTGTCGGCAACCAGCTCCGGGGCGTCGAGCCGGACGGTCGTCGAACCGCCCCATGCGGTCGGCACCAGGTGCAGCCGTTGCACGGTCTCGACCGCCGGCGGGGCGAGTGCCTCGCGGCAGGTGCACTCCGTGTCGTCGAAGCCGGCGAAGCGGTACGCCACCTCCATCATCCGGTTGCGGTCGGTGGGCCGGAAGTCCGCGAGGAAGTGCACCCCCGCCCGGGCCGCCTGGCCCGCGAGCCAGGCGAGCAGGGTGGAGCCGGCGCCGAAGGAGACCACCCGGCAGGAGGTGGCGAGCAGGCGCAGGTGCCACACCTGCGGATGCTTCTCCACGAGGATGACGCCGACCGCCCCGTGCGGGCCGAACCGGTCGGTGAGCGAGGCCACCAGCACCTCGTGGTCGGGGTCCGCCAGCAGCCCGCGGAGCGTCTCGTCCGCGTAGTGCACCCCGGTCGCGTTCATCTGACTGGTGCGCAGGGTGAGTTCCTCCACGCGGGAGAGTTCGTCCTCGGTCGCCCGGTCGATCCGCATGACCAGTTCCAGCGAGCGCAGGAAGTCCTCGTCGGGGCCCGAGTAGTCGGCCCGTTCGGCGTCGCGTCGGAAGCCCGCCTGGTACATGTCCCGCCGCCGCCGGGAGTCGACCGTGCTGAACGGCGGTCTGAACTCCGGCAGTTCGGTCAGCTTCGGGGCCGCATCGGCCGGATAGGTGCGCACCTGCGGGAGGTGGAACTCGACCTCGGCCCGCTCGGTGTGCTGGTCGTCGATGAACGCGATGGTGCCGGGCGCGAAGTTGAGCTGCTCGGCGATCCGGCGGATCGCGTCCGACTTGTTGCCCCACCCTATCTCCGGCAGCACGAAGTACTCCGCGACGCCCAGGGCTTCGAGCCGCGGCCAGGCCAGGTCGTGGTCGTTGCGGCTGCTGACCGACTGGAGGATGCCCCGCGCGTCCAACTCGACGATCACCGCGCGGATCTCGTCGGTGAGCCGTACCTCGCCGTCCTCCAGCAGGGTCCCCTGCCAGAGCGTGTTGTCGAGGTCCCACACCAGGCACTTGACGACGGTCGGTGCCGTCTGCTCGCTCAACGTCCCCCCTCCCGGGCTCCGGACAGCACGTGGTCGGCCAACAGCAGCCGGCTCATCTCGTTGCTGCCCTCGATGATCTCCATGCACTTGGCGTCGCGGTAGGCGCGCGCCACGACGTGCCCGTCCCGGGTGCCGGCCGAGGCCAGCACCTGTACCGCCAGGGCCGCGCCGTGCGCCGCGTTCGTCGCGCTGGTGTGCTTGGCCAGCACGGTGGCGACGACCTGGTCCGGAGAACTCTCGTCCCAGCAGCGGCTGGCGTACTCACAGGCCCGGCTCGCGGCCTGCTCGGCGACGAGCAGGTCGGCCAGGTGCCCGGCCACCAGTTGGTGGCTGCCGAGCGGCTGACCGAACTGTTCGCGGGTCCGCGCGTGCGACCCGGCAGCGGCCAGGCACGCGCGCAGGATGCCGACGCAGCCCCAGGCGACCGACATCCGCCCATACGCGAGTGCGGTGGTCACCAGCAGCGGCAGGAACTGGCCGCCGCCGCCGAGCAGGTTCTCCGCCGGCAGCCGCACCCCGGTCATGCGCACGTCCGCGTGTCCGGCGGCGCGGCACCCCAGCGGGGCGGCGATGCGTTCCACCGTGACGCCGGGCGCGTCGGTGGGCACGACGACCGCGCCCGCCCCGCCGTCGTCGAGCAGCCCGAACACCACCACGAAGTCGGCGTAGGCCGCCCCTGTCGTCCAGGTCTTGCGGCCGTCGACCACGACGGTGTCGCCGTCGCGCACGATGCGGGTGTCGATGGCCGACAGGTCGCTGCCCGCCTGCGGCTCGCTGAACGCCACCGCGGCCAGTTCCCCGCCGGTGAGCCGACCCAGCAGGGCGGTGCGCTGACGCGCGTCGCCCAGCCGGGTGATCGTCCAGGCGGCCATGCCCTGGGAGGTCATGATGCTGCGCAGCGAGGAGCAGAGGCTGCCGACGTGCGCGGTGAACTCGCCGTCCTGGGCGCTGCTCCAGCCCAGTCCGCCGTCCTCGGCGGGCACGACCGGGCAAAGCCAGCCGCCGGCGCTGAGCTTGCGGAGCGTCTGGCGGGGCAGTTCGCCCGTGCGGTCCCACTCCTCGGCCTGGTCCCCGACGAGGCCGGTGACCACGTCCCGTGCCGCGTCCAGCGCCTCACTCACCGCCGGTCCCCGTTTCCGTGCCGCGCAGTCGGTGCACCAGCGCCACCATGGTGTCGACGGTGCGGAAGTTGTCCAGGCGCAGGTCCGCGCCGCGGATCGAGATGTCGTACGTCTTCTCCAGGTGCAGGACCAGTTGCATGGCGAACAGGGAGGACAACCCGCCCGTGGCGAACAGGTCCACGTCCGGCTCCCAACTCCGCTTGGTCTGCGCCGTCAGGAAGCCGATGACCTCCTTGCGCACCGCGCCGCCGTCCGTGCTCTGGTCGGGTGCGTTGTCGGTGGTGTCCATCGGGGTGTCTCCTCGCATCGGATGGTGGTGGTGCGTGTTCAGTGGGTGTAGGTGTAGAAGCCGCGGCCCGACTTGCGGCCGTGGTGGCCCTGGCGGACCTTCTCCAGGAGCAGGTCACAGGGGCGGCAGCCCTCGTCGCCGGTGCGCTCGAAGAGCACCTGGAGCGAGTCGACGAGGTTGTCGATGCCGATCAGGTCGGCGGTGCGCAGCGGGCCGGTCCGGTGGCCCAGGCAGTTCTCCATGAGTGTGTCGACGGCTTCGACGTCCGCGGTCCCCTCCTGCACGATCCGCGCCGCGTCGTTGATCATCGGGTGCAGCACCCGGCTGGTGACGAAGCCCGGCGCGTCCCTGACGACGATCGGCTCCTGGCCCAGGGCGGCGAGCGTGCCCGCCAGCGACTCCATGGTGGCCTCGGCGGTCCGCACGCCGCGGATCACCTCCACCGTCCTGATCAGGTACGGCGGGTTCATGAAGTGGGTGCCCACCACCTCGCCGGGCCGCTGGGCGACACCCGCGAGTTCGTCGATCGGGATGGACGAGGTGTTGGAGACCAGCGGGGTGCCGGGGCGGGTCAGTGCGGACACCTCGGCGAGGACCTTCGTCTTGACGCCGAGGTCCTCGGTGGTGGCCTCGATGACGAGGGTCGCGTCGGCGGCGCCGGCGAGGGTCGTCGCGGTGGTGAGCGGGCCGGTCGCCGTGTCGGCGGCGAGCCGACCCATCAGCTGCGCCATCCGCAGTTCGCCGGCGATCTGGTCCCGGGCGCGCTCCAGCACCGGTTCGTCGACGTCGACGAGCAGCACGGGCAGGCCGCGGAGCAGGGCCAGCGTGGTGATGCCGACGCCCATGACGCCCGCGCCGAGCACGGCGAGGCGGTGCTCGGCGGTTTCTGTGTCCATGAGGGGACGGGGTCCTTCCGTTGAGGGGTGCTCAGGAGGGGGGTGGTCAGGAGAGGAGGGCGGCGAGCCAGTCGGAGACGGTGGCGGCGGTCGTGTCCGCGTGCTGTTCCATCATCGAGAAGTGGTCGCCGGGGACGTCGAGGACGGTGTGGGCGCCCGGCCAGCTCGACCGCCAGTCGCCGACGGTGGGCGCCGACTCGCCGAGCGGGTTGGAGGCGCGCACCAGCAGGACGGGGGCGGCCACCTCCGGGGGCGTGTAGTCGTCGAGGATGCGGAAGTACTTGCCCATCGCGGTGAGTCGGGTGCCGTCCATCGGTACCGCTTGGTCCTCGCGGTCGAACATGCCGCTCAGCAGCACGTCGTTGAACTGCGTCATGGCCTTGTTGCTCGACAGGTACGTGTCGAGCAGGACCACCGCGGCCGGCTGCACCCCGCGGGCTTCGAGTTCGGCGGCGACGCCGTGGGCGACGGTGCCGCCGGAGGAGGAGCCCAGCAGGACCAGGCGACGGTCCCGGCCGAGGCGTTCGATGATCTCCTCCGCCTGGTAGGCCAGCATCGGCGCCATGGACGACGGGAGCCGTTGGCCGGGCAGGAACCCGGGGGCGGACAGGGTGCTGGAACCGTAGGTGCCCCGGAACCGGTTGACGAACCGGGCGTACTGGTGGCCGCCGCCGAGTGCGACGACGGAGCCGAAGCACACCAACTCGGGCGCCTCGTCGTGGGTGTTGATCCGCAACAGCGACGGGGGTTCCTCGCTGGAGCGCAGCTCAGCGGGAGTGTGGAACTCCGGGCGCAGCGCGGAGGTGTTCTTGAGCAGGTCGATCGCCTCGTCGGACTTGCCGCGGCGGCACAGCTGCCGGAACAGGGTGCTGACGGGGTCGTCGTCGGAGCGGGCCGCGACCGGTGCCGGGGGCGGTCCGGGGGTGCCCGGCTCGGCGGTGGGCGCGGGCGGTGCGGCCGCCGCCGCGGTGGCCCATTCGGTGCGGACCAGTTCGGCGAGCTTGGCGGGCGTGCCGCTGGAGAACACCACGGTCGGCAGCAGGTTCAGGCCGGTGGCCGCGGCGAGCCGGTGGCGAAGTTCCAGCGCGGTCAGCGAGTCGAACCCGACGGAGAGGAAGGCGTCCTCGGCGTCGAGTCCGGCGCTCTCGGCGTCGGCGTGGCCGAGGACCTGTGCGGAGTGGACCCGTACGGCTTCCAGGAGGAGGTCGTACTGCTCGTCGGGGTTCGCGGCGAGCAGCCGGTCCCGCAACTGCGGGTCCGCTGCGGGGCGTTCCGGGCCGGTGCTGCGGACCAGGGCGCGCAGCAGGTGCGGCACCGGGCCGTCGCGGAACGCGCTGACGTCCAGGGCGACGGGCGCCAGCACCGGGTCGGGCACGGTCAGCGCCGCGTCGAACAGGTCGGTGCCCGCCGTCGCCGACAGGGCGCGCACACCGCTGCGGCCCATGCGGTTCAGATCGGCGTCCGACAGGTCGGCGGTGAGGCCGCTGCGCTGCTCCCACAGGCCCCAGGCGAGCGACTTGGCGGGCAGTCCGGCGCGGTGCCGCAGGGTCACGATCGCGTCGGCGGCGACGTTCGCGGCGGTGTAGGCGGCTTGTCCCGGGCCGCCGAACAGGCCGGCCACCGAGGTGTACACCACGAACGCGCGCAGCGGCAGTGCGGCGGTCGCTTCGTGCAGGTGCCAGGTCCCGTCGACCTTGGGCCCGAGGACGCCCGCGAGGCGTTCGGCCGTGAGGTCGGCGAGCAGCCCGTCGTCGATGACTCCGGCGGTGTGCACGACGCCGGTCACCGGGTGTTCGGCCGGGACCGTGGCCAGGGCCAGGTCCAGGGCGGCCCGATCGGTGACGTCGCAGGTCGCGGCGGTGACCAGGGCCCCGGACGCGGCCAGTTCGGCGATCAGTTCGTCCACGCCGGGGGCCGCGGGGCCGCGCCGGCTGAGCAGCAGCAGACGGCGTACGCCGTGCCGGGTGACGAGGTGCCGGGCCAGGATGCCGCCGAGTTCGCCGCCGCCGGTCAGCACCACGGTTCCGGTGCCGTCGAAGGCGTCGGTCGGTGTGTCGCCGGCCGGGGTGCGGCGCAGCCGGGGCACGTGCAGCCGGCCGGCCCGCAGCGCCACTTCGGGCTCGCCGCTGGCCAGCACCGCGGACAGCGAGTCGGCCGTGGTGCGCGGGTCGTCGGTGTCCAGCAGCACGATCCGGCCCGGGTGCTCCTGCTGGGCGGAGCGCACCAGTCCGTGTACGGCCGCGCCGGCCACGTCGAGGGGTTCGTTCGCCAGGTCGACCGCGCCGCGGGTGAGCACCACCAGGGGCGGGCAGCCGGTCGGGGGACGTCGCAGCCAGGTGTTCAGCTGTTCCAGGACGGCGGTGGTGGCCGTGTGCACGGCCTCGGGGCCGGCCGGTCCGTCGGGTGGGCAGGGCAACAGCACCGCGTCGAGGCCGGCGAAGTCGTCGCCGGACGCTTCGGTGGCGGCGCCGGGCGGCACCAGTCGTTCGTCGGGCGGGCCGAGTAGCGACCAGCGCACGATCGGGCCGGCGGCGGCGGTGGCGGTGGTCGACGTGGTCCATTCCACTCGGTGGAGGGCGTCGGTGGCGGGGCTCAGTACGTCGAACGAGGTGGTGCGCATGGCGAGGGTGGCGACGGTGGCGACCGGGCGGCCGTCCTCGTCACTCACGTGCAGCGCGACGTCCTCGGGGCCGGTGGGGCTGAGGGTGACGCGCAGGGTCTGCCCGGCACGGGCCCCGGACCACAGGCGCACCTGTTGCCAGGAGAAGGGCAGGGGTACGCCGGTGGCTCCGGGTTGTTGCTCCGCGTCGCGGCCCACGCCGGCCTGGCGCAGGCTGACGGTGTGGAGGCAGGCGTCCAGCAGCGCCGGGTGCAGTGGGAAGTCGCCGGCGGCTCCGTCCGGCAGCGTCACCTCGGCGAAGACCTCGTCTCCGCGGGACCAGGCGGTGCGCAGGCCGCGGAAGGCGGGGCCGTACTCGACGCCCCGGTCCTGGAGGATGCCGTACAGGGCGCCGATGCGCATCTGTTCGGCGCCGGGCGGCGGCCAGGCGGCGGCGGTCGGCATCGGGGGCAGCGCCCCGGAGGGAGCCAGCAGGCCGCTGCCGTGGTTCGTCCACTCGACGGCGCTCGCGGGCCGTGAGTGGATCTCCACGGTGCGCTTGCCGGCGTGGTCGGGTGCCCCGGCGGTCAGCCGCAGTTGCACGCCGGCGTCGTCGTCGGGCAGCACCAGCGGTGCGGAGAGGGTGAGTTCCTCGATGAGGTCGCAGCCGAGTCGGGCGCCCACGTGGGCCGTCATCTCGACGTAGGCGACGCCGGGCAGCAGGGCGGCCCCGCGCACGGCGTGGTCGGCGAGCCACGGGTGGTCCGCGAGCGAGAGTCGGCCGGTGAAGACGGTGCTGCCGCTGCCGGGCAGTTCCACTGCGGCGCTCAGCAGCGGGTGGCCGGGGTCGGCCTGTCCCATGGAGGCGGGGTCGCCGCCGGCGCGGGTGGCGTCCAGCCAGTACCGCTGGCGTTGGAAGGCGTAGGTGGGCAGGTCGACGCGGCGGGCGCCGGTGCCCTCGAACGCGGGTGCCCAGTCCACCCGCATCCCGGCGACGTGGGCGTGGGCGAGGGAGGTCAGCAACCGCTCGGGACCGGCGTCGTCGCGGCGCAGCGTCTCCACCACGGTGAAGTCGGCCAACTCCGCGTCGGCGGCGGCGTCCTGGAGGTTGAACGTGAGCACCGGGTGCGGGCTGACCTCGACGAAGGTGCGGTGCCCGGCGTCGAAGAGTTGTTGGGTCGCCTCGTGGAAGCGCACGGTGTGCCGCAGGTTGCGGAACCAGTAGTGGGTGTCGAGCGCGGTGGGCTCGGCCCATTCGGCGTCCACGGTGGACATCAGGGGGACGGTGCCGGGCCGTGGGCGCACATGGGCGAGCCCCGTCAACAGGTCCTGGCGCACCCGGTCCACGGCGGCGGAGTGCGGGGCGTAGTCGACGGGGGTGCGGAACACCATCAGGTCGTCGGCGCGGGTGAACTCGTCCATCGCGGTGGCCTCGCCCGCCAGCACGACCACGCGGGGGCCGTTGACCGCGGCGATCGACAGCCGACCGTCGTACGGGGCGATCATCTCCTCGGCCTCCGGGGCGGACAGCAGCACGGTGGCCATGGCGCCGCCCCGGGTCACGGCCGCGAGGGCGCGGCTGCGGTGCACGGCGATCGAGGCCGCGTCCTCCAGGGTGAGGATGCCGGCGACGCAGGCCGCGGCGACCTCGCCCTGGCTGTGTCCGACGACGGCAGCGGGGGTGACCCCGTGGGCCTGCCAGACCGCCGCCAGGGACACCAGGACGGAGAAGAGCACCGGTTGCAGGGTCTCGACGTCGTCGATCGACGGGGCGCCGGGCTCCTGGCGCACCACGGCGATCGGGGACCAGTCGAGGTGGGCGGCGAGGGCGCGCTCGCAGTCGGCCATGCGGGCGGCGAACGCCGGTGAGGTGTCGAGCAGTTCGCGGGCCATGCCGGGCCACTCGGCGCCGAGGCCGGGGAAGACGAACACGGGCTTGGCCGCCTTCGCCGGGGCGGTCCCGGTGATGACGGAGGGTACGGGCTCCTCGCGGGAGAGGGCGGCGAGTCCGTCGAGCAGCGGGGTGCGGCCGGTGCCGACGACGACGGCGCGCTCGGCGAACCGGGACCGTCCGAGGGCCAGGGACAGGCCGATGTCCGCCGGGTGCGTCCCGGGTGAGGCGAGCACCCGGGCGTGCAACCGGGCGGCCTGGGCGCGCAGCGCCGTCGGGGTGCGCGCGGACAGCGTCCAGGCGACCGGGGTGTCCTGCCGGGGTCCGGTCGGCTCCGCGGGCGGCTCCTCGGGGGCCGCTTCCAGGATCAGATGGGCGTTGGTGCCGCTGGCGCCGAAGGAGGAGACCGCGGCCCGGCGGGGGCGGTCCGACGCGGGCCAGGTGGTGGCCTCGGTGAGCAGGGAGACCTGGCCCTGGCTCCAGTCGACCTGGCTCGTCGGGCGGTCGATGTGCAGGGACCGGGGCAGCAGGTCGTGGCGCAGGGCGAGCACCGTCTTGATGACGCCGCCGACGCCGGCCGCCGCCTGGGTGTGCGTGAGGTTGGACTTGAGCGAGCCCATGAGCAGGGGCCGGTCGGCGGGGCGGTCCTTCCCGTACACGTCCAGCACGGCCTGCGCCTCGATGGGGTCGCCGAGTACGGTGCCGGTGCCGTGCGCTTCCAGGGCGTCGATGTCGGCGGGGCGCAGTCCCGCGCTCTTCAGTGCCTTGCGGATGACCTTGCGCTGCGCGGGGCCGTTGGGGGCGGTGAGCCCGTTGCTGGCGCCGTCCTGATTGACCGCGGAGCCCTTGATGACGGCGAGGACCGGGTGTCCGTGGCGGCGGGCGTCGCTGAGTCGTTCCAGCAGCACCACGCCGACGCCCTCGCCGAAGGCGGCTCCGTCGGCGCTCGCGGAGAACGACTTGCAGCGGCCGTCGCCGGCGAGCCCGCCCTGCCGTCGGGAGCCGCCGAACAGGCCGGGCGCGGACATGACGGTGACGCCGCCGGCCAGGGCCAGCGAGGTGTCGCCCTCGCGCAGCGCCTGGCAGGCCAGGTGGATGGCGACCAGGGAGGAGGAGCAGGCGGTGTCCAGGCTGACGGCGGGTCCCTCCAGGCCGAGGGCGTACGAGACGCGGCCGGTCAGCACGCTCGGGATGCTCCCGGTGCCGAGGAAGCCCGCCAGGTCCTCGGGGGTGTGTCCCAGGCGGGTGCTGTACTCGCTGTTGATGATTCCGGCGTAGACGGCCGTATCGCTGCCGCGCAGGCCCGTCGGGTCGATGCCGGCGCGTTCGACGGCCTCCCAGCAGACCTCCAGCAGCAGCCGCTGCTGGGGGTCCATGGCGAGCGCTTCGCGCGGGGAGATGCCGAAGAACGCGGCGTCGAAGTCCAGTGCGTCCTGGAGGAAGCCGCCCATCAGGGCGGGTGCGGCATCGGGGTCGGCGGAGTCGGCGGGGTCGACCGGAGTCGTGGGTTCCGTCGGCAGTTCCCAGCCGCGGTCGTCGGGGACGCGGGTCACCGCGTCGCGTTCGGCGACCAGGAGGTCCCAGAGTTCTTCGGGGGTCTGCACTCCGCCGGGGAACCGGCAGCCCATGGCCACGATCGCCACGGGTTCCTGGGCGCGTTCGGTGAGCCGCTGGTTGTCCTGCCGCAGCTTGGCGTTGTCGAGCAGGGACGCGCGGAGGGCCTCGACGACCTGTTCCGCCGGCGCCGTGCCCGACGCCTTGTCGGTCCGGTCAGCCATGGTCGCCCCCCATCGCCAGGCGCACGAGGTCGTCCACGTTCATCTCCTTGATCGATGCGGTGTCGTCCGGGCCGGACGGGTGGGGTGCGGGGGGTGCGGCGTCCGTCGCCGGCTCCCCGAGGTTCAGCAGGGCGTCCAACAGGCCGGCGGCCCGCAGCCGTTGCGGGGAGATCGTTGCCAGCAGTCGGCGCACCTGGTCGTCGTCGGGCGGTGCCGGCACTCCGAAGGCGCCGGGCACCAGTCGTTCGGCCAGCAGGGCCGCGACGGACTCGGACGTCGGGTGGTCGAACACCAGGGTGGCGGGCAACCTCAGCCCGGTGGCGCCGGCCAGCCGGTTGCGCAGCTCCACCGAGGTCAGCGAGTCGAAGCCGAGGTCCTTGAAGGCCCGTTGGGGGTCCACGGTGCCGACTCCGGAGTGCTGGAGCACCTCCGCTGCGGTGCCGCTGACCAGGTCCTCCAGGAGCTCCAGGCGTCCGTCCGGGTCCAGCGCGGCCAGTCGGCGACGCAGTGCGGCGGCGGCACCGGGGTCGGCCGCCGTGGCGTGGGCGCTGCGGCGCACCACGCCCCGGACGAGGCCGCGCATCAGTGCGGGCACGTCCGCGGCGCCGGTGGGGCGTCCGCGGCCGAGGCCGAGGCGGACCGGCACCAGTACGGGGGCGTCGGTCCGCAGTGCCGCGTCGAACAGTTCGAGACCTTCGGCGTCGGAGAACGCCGCCACGCCCCCGGTCGTCATCCGCCGCAGGGCACCGGCTTCGAGGCCGCCGGTCATTTCGCTGCGCTGTTCCCACAGTCCCCAGGCGAGTGCCTGGGCCGGTAGGCCCTGTGCGCGGCGGGCGGCGGCGAGGGCGTCGAGGTAGGTGTTGCCGGCCGCGTAGTTGGCCTGGCCGGCGTTGCCCACGATCCCCGCTGCGGAGGAGAACAGCACGAACGCGGCGAGCGGCAGCTCACGGGTCAGTTCGTGCAGATGGGCGGCTCCGTCGATCTTGGGCCGGAGCACCGTGTCCAGGCGTTGCCGGTCCAGTGCTTCGAGCACGCCGTCGTCGAGCACGCCCGCCGCGTGCACCACGGCGGTCAGCGGGTGCGCGTCCGGCACCGTGGCCAGCAGGTCCGCCAGTGCCGCGCGGTCACCGATGTCGCAGGCGGCGAACCGGGCGGCGGTCCCCAACTCCGCCAGCAGTTCGGCCGCCCCGGGGGACTGGGCGCCCCGCCGGGAGACCAACAGCAGGCGGCGCAGGCCGTGGTGGTCGGCGAGGTGGCGGGCCACGAGTGAGCCCAGGACGCCGCCGGCGCCGGTGATCAGCACCGTGCCGTCCGGGTTCAGCGGCAGCGTGACCGGTTCGACGGGCGCCGGCACCCGCGCCAGCCGCGCGGCCAACAACTGTCCCTTGCGTACGGCCAGTTGGGGTTCCTCGGCGGCCATGCCGGTGGGCAGCAGCGTCACGAGTTCCGTCGGGTCGGCCGCGTCGACCAGCACGAAGCGGTCCGGGTGTTCCGACTGCGCCGAGCGGATCAGCCCGCGCACCGCGGCGGACGCGAGGTCGTGGACCCCTTCGCCGGGCAACGCCTCCACCGCGCCGTCGGTCACGAACACCAGCCGGGCATCGGCGTACCGGTCGTCGGCGAGCCACTGCTGCACCAGTTCCAGGGCGGCGGCCGTGGCGGCGCGTGCCGCTTCGGGTCCGTCGTCCGGGTGGCGGCACTCGGCGAGCACCACGTCCGGCACCGGGGTCCCCGTGTCGAGCGCGGCGGTGAGGGCGGCCAGGTCCGGGTACGTCTCCGGCAGCCGGTCGGAGGTGCCGAGCCCCACCCAGCGTCCGGTGGGGGGCACCAGGGCGCCGGTGGCGAGCGGCGTCCACTCCACCCGGAACAGCGAGTCGTGCGCGGGGGCCACGGGCGCCCGCAGCGAGTCCGTCGGGACGGGACGGACCACCAGAGCGCCGACGGAGGCGACGGGCCGCCCGTACCCGTCGGCGGCGTCGATGCGCACCTGTCCGCCGGGATCGCGGGTGAGCCGGACGCGCAGTTCGGTGGCGCCGGAGGCGTGCAGGCCGACGGCGGTCCACGAGAACGGCAGCCGGACGGCGTCGGCCTGTTCCGCGGTGTCCTCCTGCGCCACGGGCGCGGCCGGGTCGGCGTCGATCCGCAGGCCGTGCAGGGTCGCGTCGAGCAGCGCGGGGTGGATGCCGAAGGCCGGGGTCGTCGGGTCGTCGCCGGGGAGCCTGACCTCCGTGAAGATCTCGTCGCCGCGCTGCCAGGCAGCGTGGAGGCCCCGGAACGACGGGCCGTAGCCGTAACCGGACGCGGCGAACCGTGCGTAGAGGTCCTCGACGGCGACGGGGGTCGCGCCCGGTGGCGGCCAGGTCTCCAGGGCGGCGGGCGGGGCAACGGCCGCCCGGGCGAGGCTGCCGGTGGCGTGCCGGGTCCACCCGGGGTCGAGGGCGTCCTCGCGGCGGGCGTGCACGTCCACGGTGCGCCCGCCCCGCTCGTCGGGTGCGCCGACGCAGACTTGGATGCGGACCTCTTCGGTGCCGGGCAGCAGCAGCGGCGCCTCCAGGGTCAGTTCCTCCACCAGCGCACAGCCCGCCTCGTCGGCGGCGCGCAGGGCCAGTTCGACGAAGGCGGCACCGGGCAGCAGGACCGTCCCGGACACCGTGTGATCGGCCAGCCAGGGGTGGGTGCGCACCGAGATGCGCCCGCTGAGCAACAGTTCCCCGGTGTCGGCGACCTCGGTCGCCGCGCTCAACAGCGGGTGCTCGGTGGCGTCCAGGCCGGCGGCGGTCACGTCCTGGCCGCCGCCGGGTGCCGGCAGCGCCCAGTGGTGCCGGTGTTGGAACGCGTAGGTGGGCAGTTCGATCCGTCGGGCGCCGGTGCCGGCCAGCAGGCCGGTCCAGTCCACGGGCAGTCCGTTCGCCCAGGCGTCACCGAGGGCGAGCAGCAGGCGTCGTCGGTCGCCCTCGTCACGGCGCAGGGTGCCCAGGGCGGTGCCCTCGTGGCCGGCGTCCTCGACGGTGTCGGCGACGGCGGTGGTCAGCACCGGGTGCGGGCTGATCTCCAGGAAGGTGGTGCGGCCCCGGGCCGCCAGGGCGCGGACGGTCGACTCGAAGGCGACGGTGCGGCGCAGGTTCTCGTACCAGTAGTCGGCGGTCATCGTCGTGGTGTCGATCCGGTCACCGGTGACCGTGGAGTACAGCGGCACCGCGGCGGGTCCGGGCTCGATCGGGGCGAGGGCGGCGAGCAGTTCCGCGCGCACCGGCTCCACCCGGGCCGAGTGCGAGGCGTAGTCCACGTCGATGCGGCGGGCCCGGACGCCGTCGCGGTCGCAGTCGGCCGACAATGCGACGAGGGCGGCGGGTTCCCCGGCGACGACCACGGCGGACGGCCCGTTGACGGCGGCCACGGACAGCCGTTCCCCGTACGGTGCGAGCAGGCTCTCCACCCGGGCGAGCGGCAGGGCGACGGACATCATGCCGCCGGTGCCGGCGAGGGCGGCGAGAGCGCCGGAGCGCAGGGCGACGACGCGGGCGCCGTCCGCGAGCGACAGGCCGCCGGCGACCACGGCCGCGGCGATCTCCCCCTGCGAGTGGCCGATCACGGCGTCGGGGACGACCCCGTGCGCCCGCCAGAGCTCGGCGAGCGACACCATCACGGCGAACAGGACCGGCTGGACGAGGTCGACCCGCTCCAGCGGCTCCCCGGAGCGCAGCACGTCCAGCAGCGACCAGGACACGTGCGGGGCCAGGGCCGCGGCGCACTCCTCCATGCGGGCCGCGAACTCGGGTGACTCGTCGAGCAGTTCGCGGGCCATGCCGGGCCATTGCCCGCCCTGGCCGGGGAAGACGAACACCGTGCGGCCGTCCGGGTCGGCGGCGGGCACCTCGGCGTCGGCGGCCAGCGCCCGCAGTCCGGCCTCCAGGGCGGCGCGGTCGCCGACCAGAACCTTGCGGTACGCGAACGGGGTGCGTCCGGCGAGCGAGTGCGCGATGTCGGCGGTGTCCGCTGCGGCGGGGCCGGCCTGCTCCAACTGGGCTGCGAGACGGCCTGCTTGGGCGGCGAGCGCCGTGGGGGTGCGTGCCGAAAGGACCCACGGCAGCGGGCCGTGATCGTGCCCCGCGCGGGTCGGGGCGGGGTCCGTCGCGGGGGCCTGCTCCAGGATCACGTGGACGTTGGTACCGCTGAGGCCGAAGGAGGAGACGCCCGCGCGGCGCTCCCGCCCGGTCTCGGGCCACGGCACCAGGTCACGGACCAGTTCGACGCTGCCCCGCTCCCAGTCGACCTGGCCCGTGGGCCGGTCCACGTGGAGGGTCGGCGGGACCTGGGCGTGCTGGAGCGCGAGCACGGTCTTCAGCACGCCCGCGACACCGGAAGCGGCCTGGGTGTGACCGAGGTTGGACTTGAGCGAGCCGATCAACAGCGGCCGGTCCGGTGCGCGGCCCTGCCCGTAGGTCGCGAGCAGTGCCTGGGCCTCGATCGGGTCGCCGAGGGTGGTGCCGGTGCCGTGCGCCTCGACCGCGTCGACGTCGACGGGCCCCAGGCCCGCATCGGCCAGCGCCGCCCGGATGACCCGCTGTTGCGCGGGCCCGTTCGGGGCGGAGAGCCCGTTGCTCGCCCCGTCCTGGTTGATCGCCGAGCCGCGCAGCACCGCCAGGACGGGGTGCCCGTGGCGGCGGGCGTCGGACAGGCGCTCGGCGACCAGTACGGCGATGCCCTCGCCCATGCCCATGCCGTCCGCGGCGTCGGCGAACGCCTTGCACCGGCCGTCCGGGGCGAGGCCCCGCTGTCGGGAGAAGCTGACGAGCGCACCGGGCGTGGACATGATGGCGACGCCGCCGACCAGGGCGAGCGTGCAGTCCCCGGCGCGCAGGGCCTGGGCTGCGGTGTGCAGGGCGACCAGCGAGGACGAGCAGGCGGTGTCCACCGTGATGGCGGGCCCCTCCAGGCCGAGGGTGTACGCGACCCGGCCGGAGACGATGCTGGCGGCGCTGCCGGTGAGCAGGTGTCCGTCGCCGTGCCCGGACCGGGCCACGGCATTGCCGTAGTCGCCGTAGTTCACGCCGACGTAGACGCCGGTGCGGGAGCCGCGCAGGGCCGCCGGGTCCAGCCCGGTGCGTTCCAGGGCCTCCCAGGCGGTCTCCAGCAGCAGTCGTTGCTGCGGGTCCATGGCGACTGCCTCGCGCGGTGAGATGCCGAAGAACTCGGCGTCGAACTCCCCCGCGTCGTGCAGGAAGCCGCCGTGGCGGGTGGTGGACGTACCGGGGTGGTCCGGGTCGGGGTGGTACAGCTCGTCGCCCGGCCATCCCCGGTCGGTGGGCAGTTCGCTGACGGTGTCACCGCCGTCGACGAGCAGCTGCCACAGCTTCGCGGGGGTGTCGATCCCCCCGGGCAGGCGGCAGCCCAGGGCGACGATCGCGACGGGGTCCCGGTCGCCCGTCGGGTCGGACGCCGTCGGGGCCGTGGCTGCCGGGTCCTCGGCCGTGGAGCTCTCGACGAGCAGTTCGGACAACAGGTGGCCGGCGAGTGCGTGCGCCGTGGGGTAGTCGAAGACCAGCGAGGACGGCAACCGCAGTCCGGTGGCGGTGGCGAGCCGGTTGCGCAGTTCGACGGCGGTGAGCGAGGCGAAGCCCAGCTCCTGGAACGCCTTCCCGGGGAGCACGTCCCCGGCCGAGTCGTGGCCCAGCACCGCGGCGGCCTCGGCCCGTACGAGGTCGAGGACCGTACGGGTGCGGTCGGCCGCCGACAGCGGGGCCAGGGTCCGGCGCAGTCCGGTGGCTGCCACAGAGGCGTCTTCATCATCGCTGCCGCTGGCGCCGAGGGCGCGGGCCGCGGCCGGGACGGTGCTCAGCAGCGGGCTGGGGCGGGACGAGGCGAAGACGGGGGCGAACCGGTCCCAGTCGACGTCGGCGACCGCGATGACGGTCTCGTCGTCGTCGAGGGCCTGTTGGAGGGCGTCGACCGCGGTGACCGGGTCCATCCGGCGCAGGCCGTGTTCGTCCAGGTTGAACAGGTCGGTGCCGTCGTCGGAGCCGGGTCGGCCGTCCCCGGTGCGCCACACGCCCCAGTCGACGGTGGTGGCGCTGAGGCCGCGCCCCCGGCGGTGCTGGGCCAGTGCGTGCAGGTAGGCGTTGGCGGCGGCGTACGCGCCGTGGTCGCCGCTGCCCCACACCCCGGCGATCGAGGAGACCAGGACGAAGGCGTCCAACTCCCGGTCGAGCAGGGCGTCCAGGTGTTCGGCGCCGGCGGCCTTGGCCGCCGTGACCCCGGCGAACGCGGTCAGCGGGGTGGTCGCCAGCGGAGCCAGGGCGATGTGCGCGGCGGCGTGCACCACCGCGGTGACGGGGGTGCCCCGGCGTTCCAGGTCGGCAAGCAGCTGCGCCACCTCCTCGCGGTCGGCGAGGTTGCAGACGGGCAGGCTCAGTCGGGCGCCGTGTGCGGCCAGGTCCGCGGCCAGCTCGTCCGCGCCGGGCGCTTCGGTGCCGCGGCGGCCGGGCAGGACGAGGTGGTCGGCGCCGCCCCGGGCGAGCCAGCGGGCGAGGATCGGGCCGACGGCGCCGGTGCCGCCGGTGACGAGGACGGTCCCCCGGGGGCGCCAGGGGCGGGCGGGGGTGCGCGGGGGCCGCGGTGCGTGCACCAGTCGGCGTGCGTACAGCCGGCCGGAACGCAGGGCGAGTTGGTCCTCGCCTGCGAGGTCGCCCGGGCCGGCGAGCACCGCGCCCAGCAGGTCGCGGTCCCGGTCGTCGGGGTGCGGCGGCAGGTCGACCAGTCCGCCCCAGCGCTGCGGCTGCTCCAGGGCGGCCACCAGGCCGGTGCCCCAGACCATCGCCTGTCGGGGCGCGGTCAGCGGGTCGTCGTGGCCGGTGGTCACCGCCGCGCTGGTCACGCTCCACACGGGTGCGGTGGAGTCGAGGGCGGTGAGCGCCTGGACGAGGGCGACGGTGAGCGCGGTGCCGGCGGGCAGCACCGGATGGTCGGGGTGGGCGTGTTCGGCGAGGGCCAGCAGCGACAGGACGCCCGTGGGTGCGGGGCCGGTGTCGAGCGCGGCGGCCAGCCGGGCGCTGTCGACGAGTTCGTCACCGATCACGACCGTGCGCACCTCGGCCCCGAGGTCCGTGAGGGCCCGGACGGTCCAGCGGGTGAGCGGGTGGTGCTGGTCGTCGGCGGGCACCGCGAGCAGCCAGCTGCCGGTGAGCGGTCCCGTGACCGGGTCGGTGAGCCGGTGCCAGGCGATGCGGTAGCGCAAGGGGTCGACGGTGTCGGCCGCGCGGCGCCGCCGGCGCCAGGTGCCGAGCGCGGGCAGCACCTCGGCCAGCGGCGAGGCGTCGACGTCGAGCGCATCGGCCAGCGGGGCCGGGTCGCCGCGCTCGACCAGCTCCCAGAAATCGCCGTCGGCGGTGGGCGGTTCGCCGCCGGTCCCGTCGCCTGCGGTGGGCTCCAACCAGTAGCGGCGCTCCTGGAAGGGGTACGTCGGCAGCTCCGCACGGGGCGCCCCGTCGAAGGCGGTCTCCCAGGCGACGGGGACGCCACCGGACCAGAGTGCGGCTGCGGAGGCGACGGCCCGGCGCAGGCCGCCCTCGTCGCGGCGCAGGGTGCCGGTGACCACGGCACCGGTGAGGCCGGCGTCCTCGCACACGTCCTGGACCGCCATGGCGAGGACCGGGTGCGGCGACACCTCCACGAACGCGTGGTGCCCGGTCTGCGCCAGGCTCCGGATCGCGTCGTCGAACCGTACGGTGCCCCGCAGGTTGCGGTACCAGTAGTCGGCGTCCATGCCGCTCGTGTCGAGCCAGTCCCCGGTGAGCGTGGAGAACAGCGGCACCCGGGCCGCGGTGGGCGCCAGTCCGGCGAGGTCCTTCAGGATCTCCTCGCGGATCGACTCGACGTGCGCCGAGTGGGAGGCGTAGTCGACGGGTAGGCGCCGCGCCCGCACGTCCTGTTCGACGCAGCGCGCCAGCAGGTCCGTCAACGCGTCGGGGTCACCGGAGACCACGACCGCGGCCGGACCGTTGACGGCCGCCACCGAGATCCGGCCCGGCCACGCCGCGATCGTCGCCTCGGCCCGGGCGAGCGGCAGGGCCAGGGAGACCATGCCGCCCCGGCCGGCGAGGGCGCCGATGGCCCGGCTGCGCAGCGCCACGACCTGCGCGCCGTCGGCCAGTGTGAGGGCGCCCGCGACGACCGCCGCGGCGATCTCGCCCTGGCTGTGGCCCACGACCGCGTCGGGTTCCACGCCCCAGGAACGCCAGAGCGCGGCGAGGGACACCATCGTCGCGAACAGGGCGGGCTGCACGACGTCCACGCGGTCCAGTGACGGCGCGTCCGGTGCGCCCCGCAGCACCTCGGTCAGCGACCAGTCCACCACCGTGGACAGTGCCTGCTCGCACTCGGCGATCGCGGCGGCGAACACGGGTGATTCGGTGAGCAGGTCCCGGGCCATGCCCTCCCACTGCGCGCCCTGGCCGGGGAAGACCATCACGGTCCGGCCGGTGTCAGGTTCCGCAGTGCCGGTGGTCACCGTCGGGGCGGCGACGCCCCGGCCCAGTGCGTCCAGCCCGGCGAGGAGTTCGTCCCGGTCGGCGGCGATCACCACCGCACGGTGTTCGAACGCGGTCCGGGTCGTGGCCAGCGCGTGGCCGATGCCGGCCAGGTCCGCCGTGGGGTCCGCGGCGAGTCGGGCGGTGAGCCGCAGCGCCTGTGCGCAGCGCGCGTCCTCGGTGCGCCCGGCGAGCACGTACCCGGCGACCGGCGGTCGGGGCGGTCCGGGTGCAGGGTCGACCGGTTCCGCATCGGGTGCCTGTTCGAGGATCAGATGGGCGTTGGTGCCGCTCATGCCGAAGGCGGAGACGCCGGCGAGTCGGGCGCGACCGGTCCGGGGCCACGGCCGGTTCTCCGTCAGCAGTTCCACCGCGCCCGCGGACCAGTCGGCGTGCCCGGTCGGCTCGGTGACATGCAGGGTGCGGGGCAGCACGCCGTGACGCAGGGCCAGCACCGTCTTGATGACCCCAGCCACGCCGGCCGCCGCCTGGGTGTGCCCGATGTTGGACTTCAGCGAACCCAGCAGCAGCGGCCGGTCCGCGGGGCGGTCCCGGCCGTAGGTCGCGAGCAGGGCGTCCGCCTCGATGGGGTCGCCGAGGGTCGTGCCGGTGCCGTGCGCCTCGACGGCGTCCACGTCGGCGGGACCGACCCCCGCATCGGCGAGGGCCGCCCGGATGAGCCGCTGCTGCGAGGGACCGTTCGGGGCGGTCAGGCCGTTGCTGGCGCCGTCCTGGTTGAGGGCGGAGCCGCGGATCACGGCCAGCACGGGGTGTCCGTTGCGGCGGGCGTCGGTCAGCCGCTCCAACAGGAGCATGCCGACCCCTTCGCCCCAGCCAGTGCCGTCGGCGGTCGCCGAGAACGCCTTGCAGCGGCCGTCGAAGGACATCGCTCCCTGGCGGCTGAACTCGGAGAAGACCAGCGGCAGCGCCATCACGGTCACCCCGCCGGCCAGGGCGAGCGTGCACTCCCCGGCGCGCAGCGCCCGGGCGGCCAGGTGCAGCGCGACCAGCGAGGACGAACACGCCGTGTCGACGGTGAGGGCCGGGCCCTCCAGACCGAGCGCGTACGACACCCGGCCGGACAGCACGCTCATCGAGTTGCCGGTGGTGACGAAGCTGCGCACCATGCCCGGAGCGGTGCCGCTGAGCTGGGAGTAGCCCTGGTCGACGGCGGCGGCGTAGACCCCGGTGGCGCTGCCGCGCAGCGCGGCGGGGTCGATGCCGCCCCGTTCGATGGCCTCCCACGCGGTGGTGAGCAGCAGCCGTTGCTGGGGGTCCATCGCCATCGCCTCGTGCGGCGATACGGCGAAGAAGCCCGGGTCGAAGTCGGCCGCCCCGTCGAGGAAGGCGCCCTGGCAGGGCACGTTTCCGGCCGAGAGCTGCGCGACGTCCCACCCCCGGTCGCCGGGGACCGGGGTCACCGCGTCGCGGCCGGCCGCCACCAGGTCCCACAGGTGCTCCGGGGTGCGGACCCCGCCCGGGAAGCGGCAGGCCATCGAGACCACGGCGATCGGTTCCTGCGCGGCGGCCCGGGCCTCGGCCAACTGCCGCTTGGTGCGCTGGAGGTCGATCGTGACGCGGTTGAGGTAATCGCGGAGCTTCTGCTCGCTCACCGTGCTCCCCTGCTGTCGTCTTGGACCGTGCGGGTCCGCGGTGCCGTCCTGGACCTCATGAGATGCCCAGTTCCTTGTCGATGAGGTCGAAGAGTTCGTCGTTGGTGGCGGACTCGACGTGCTGGCCGGGCTCCTCGGCCGCGGTCAGCGACTCGACCTTGGCGAGGGCGCGGCGCAGCCGCTGCGCCACTTCCCCGGGCAGGGCCCGGTCCGTCGTGGTGTCGGCCGTCAGGGCGTCGACCAGCGTCTCCATCCGGCTCAGCTCGGTGAGCAGCGGTGCGGTGGCCGGCGGTGGTTCCTCGGCGACCAGGGTGAGGACGTGGCGGGTCAGCGCCTGGGGGGTCGGGTGGTCGAAGATCAGGGCCGCGGGCAGCCGCACCCCCGTGCCGGCGGAGAGCCGGTTGCGCAGTTCGACGCCGGTGAGCGAGTCGAAGCCGAGGTCCTTGAACGGCAGGGTGGGGTGGATCGCGCCGCTCGACTCGTGGCCGAGCACCGCTGCCACCTCGCCGCGGACCAGCTCCAGCAGTTCCCGTTCGGCCTCGGCGGGCGGCAGGTGCGCGAGCCGTCCGGCGCGGGCCGGTCCCGCCGCGTCGGCGGCGCTGCGGGCGCGGCGCAGTACGGACCGGGGGCGGGTCACCAGGCCGCTGAGCAGTGCGGGCACCGGGGCGTTCGGTGCGCCGGCCCCCGTCCGGAGTTTCGCCGCGAGCACGTACGGCTGTGCGCCCTGCCAGGCCGCGTCGAACAGGGCCAGGCCCTCGGCGGTGCTCAGTGCGCCGACTCCGCCCCGGGCCATCCGGCGGGCGTCGAGGTCGCTGAGCGCGGCGGTCAGTTCGCTGCGCTCCTCCCACAGGCCCCAGCCGATGGCGACGGCGGGCAGGCCCCGGGAGCGTCGCTCGGCGGCCAGGGCGTCGAGTGCGGCGTTGGCAGCCGCGTAGTTGGCCTGGCCCGCGCCGCCGAGCAGGGCCGCTCCGGAGGAGAACAGGACGAAGGCCGCCAGGTCGAGGCCGGCGGTCAGCTCGTGGAGGTGGAGTGCGGCGTCCACCTTGGGGCGCAGCACCCGCTCCACCTGCTCCGCGGTCATCGACTCCACGACCGCGTCGGCCAGGGCACCGGCGGCGTGCACGACGCCCGTCAGGGGGTGCGCGGCGGGGACGGCGGCCAGCAGTGCTTCGACGGCGGACCGGTCGGCCATGTCGCAGGCGACGACGTGGGCTTGCGCGCCCAGGGCGGCGAGCTCCGCGACCAGTTCCGGCGCCCCGGGGGCGTCGGGCCCGCGGCGGCCGGTCAGCAGCAGGTGCCGCACCCCGTGGGCGGCGGCCAGGTGTCGGGCGACGATCCGGCCCAGGGTGCCGGTGCCGCCGGTGACCAGCACGGTGCCGGCGGGGTCGGGCGGCGCGGGCACCGTGAGCACGTTCTTGCCGATGTGCCGGGCCTGGGCGAGGTGTCGGAACGCCTCCGGCGCCCGGCGCACGTCCCAGCAGGTCAGGGGCAGCGGGGTGAGCACGCCCCGTTCGAACAGGTCCAGCACCTCGGTGAGGAGTTCCCCGAGGCGGGCGGGACCGGCCTCCACCAGGTCGAACGCCCGGTACCGGACGCCGGGCCAGCGGTGGGCGACCTCCGTCGCGTCCCGTACGTCGGTCTTGCCCATCTCGATGAACCGGCCGCCGCGGGGCAGCAGGTCGAGCGAGGCGTCCACGAACTCGCGGGCGAGGCAGTCGAGCACCACGTCGACGCCGCGTCCGTCCGTGGCGGCACGGAACCGGTCGGCGAACTCCAGGGTGCGGGTCGAGGCGAGGTGCGCCTCGTCGAAGCCGGCGCGACGCAACAGGTGCTGCTTCGCGGGGCTCGCGGTGGCGTAGACCTCGGCGCCGAGGTGGCGGGCGAGTTGGACCGCCGCCATCCCCACGCCTCCGGTCGCGGCGTGCACCAGCACGGCTTCGCCGCGGCGCAGACCGGCGAGGTCGCCGAGTCCGTAGGCGGCGGTGAGGAACGCGATGGGCACCGCCGCGGCCTGGGCGAACGTCCAGCCGGCGGGGATCTTCGCGAGGGTGGTGCGGTCGGCGACGGCGATCGGGCCGAAGGAACCGCCGAAGACGCCCATCACCCGGTCGCCGGGGGCCAGTCCCCGCACTGCGGGGCCGGTCTCCAGGACGATGCCGGCGCCCTCGCTGCCCACCGTGGGCTGCTCCTGGTCCAGGCCGAGCGAGACCACCACGTCGTGGAAGTTGAGGCCGCTGGCGCGCACCGCGACCCGGACCTCGTGGTCGGCCAGCGGCGCCAGTGCGTCGGGCGCGGGCACCAGGGCCAGCCCGTCCACGGCGGACTCGCCGTCGACGGCGAGCCGCCAGGCCTCCGTGTCCGGGGCGGTGAGCACGTCCCGGTCGGCCGCTGCCAGCCGCGGTACCAACAACGCGCCGGCGCGGGCCGCCCATTGGGTCTCCCCCGTCCGGGTGGACGGCAGGGCCGTGACGAGGGCCCGCACGGAAGCGGGATCCTCGTCGACGTCGGCCAGCACGAACCGCCCGGGGTGTTCGGTCTGCGCGGTGCGCAGCAGGCCCCACACGCCCGCCTGGGCCCAGTCGGCGCCCCGGTCGCCGGGACCGGTGCGCACCGCGCCCCGGGTGACCACCACCAGCGTCGCGTCCGCCGAGCGCTCGTCGGCCAGCCACTCCTGGACCAGGGTCAGGGCGTCCAGGGTGGCCGAGCGGAAGCGCTGCGCGGGCTCGTCCCCGGTGGCGGTGACCGTCGCGAGCACGTACGGGGGGACGTCTGCGGCGGGTGCCTCGGCCCGGGTGGGCCAGACCGGTGCGGTGGGCAGGGCCGGCCGCAGTGCGTCGCCGAGCAGGGCGATGCCTTCCGCGGCCGGTGCGTCGCCGGGCTCGGCCGGCACCCAGTCCAGCCGCAGCAGCCGGTTGCCGGGGGCCGTGGCGGCCAGACCGCCGGGCGGCAGCGGGCGCAGCAGCAGCGAGTCGACGGTGAGCACGGGCCGGCCGGTCAGGTCGCGTGCCTCCAGCGCCAGTTCCTCGGCGCCGGCGGGGGTGATGCGCACCCGCAGGGCGTCGGCGCCGGCCGCGTGGGCGGTGATCCTGGACCAGGAGAAGGGCAGCCGCTGGACCGCGTCGCCGCGGGCCGGGAGGAGCGCCGACGCTTGCAGGGCGCCGTCGAGGAGTGCCGGGTGCAGCAGGTAGTCGCCGGCGTCCCGCTGGTCCGGGAGGACGATCTCGGCGTACAGGTCGTCACCGTGCTGCCAGGCGGCGCGCACCCCGCGAAACGCCGGGCCGTAGTGGTAGCCGGCGGTGGCGAAGCGGTCGTACAGGCCCTCGGTGTCGAGCGGTTCGGCGCCGGGCGGGGGCCAGCTGACGGTGGAGTCGGCCGGTTCCTGCGAGTGGGGTGCGAGGGTGCCGGTGGCGTACTCCGTCCAGTCGGCTCCGTCGCCCTCCGGCCGGCCCCGTACCGCCAGGGGGCGGTGGCCTTCGGGGTCCGCCGGGCCGATCCGTACCTGGAGTTGCACGGTGTCGGTCCCGGTCAGGGTCAGCGGGGAGTGGAGGGTGAGCTCTTCGACCAGTGCGCAACCCACCTCGCTGCCGGCCCGCAGCGCCAGTTCCAGGAACGCCGTGCCGGGCAGCAGGGTCACTCCGGTGACGGCGTGGTCGGCGAGCCAGGGCGTGGTGTGCGTCGACAGCCGCCCGGTGAGCAGCAGCTCCCCCGTACCGGCGAGTTCGACGGTCGCGGCGACCAGCGGGTGTCCGGTGCCGTCCAGCCCGGTGGAGGCCAGGTCGGCCGTCCGCAGGGTCGCGTCGAGCCAGTGGCGGGTGCGCTCGAACGGGTAGGTGGGCAGGTCGACGACGGTGGCTCCGGTGCCGGCGTACACGGCGGTCCAGTCCACCTCGACGCCCCCGGTGTGGGCCTCGCCCAGCGAGGTCAGGAAGCGGGCCGGGCCGCCCTCGCCCCGGCGCAGCGACCCGGTGACGACGACGGCCGCGGCCAGGTCCTCGACCGTCTCGCTGATTCCGGCGGTGAGCACCGGGTGCGGGCTGACCTCGATGAACGTCGTGTGTCCCGAGCCCGCGAGGTGGTGCACGGCGGGGGCGAAGGCGACGGTGCCGCGGAGGTTGCGGAACCAGTAGTCGGCATCGAGTTCGGTGCCGGCCAGCCAGGCCGACTCCAGGGTGGAGTACATCGGCACGTCGCCGGTGCGGGGGGCCAGGCCGGACAGCGCCTCGATCAGTTCCTCGCGGATCGCGTCCACGTGCGGGGAGTGCGAGGCGTAGTCGACGTCGATCCGGCGGGCCCGTACGCCGTCGGCCTCGCACTGGGCGAGCAGTTCCGCTGCCGCCCCGGGGTCCCCGGCGACGACGGTGGCGCGCGGACCGTTCAGGGCGGCGATCGAGAGGGCGCCGTCGAAGCGTTCCACCAGGGTGTCCACCTCGGCGGCGGGCAGGGCGACCGACGCCATCGCGCCCTGCCCGGCGATGGCGCGCAGCAGACGGCTGCGCAGGGCCACCACCTTGGCCCCGTCGTCGAGCGACAGGGCGCCGGCGACGACGGCCGCGGCGATCTCGCCCTGGGAGTGGCCGAGGACGGCGTCCGGTTCCACTCCGTACGCGCGCCAGGTCGCCGCGAGCGACACCATGACGGCGAACAGCGCGGGCTGTACCCGGTCCACCCGTTCCAGGGCGGCCGGGTCTCCCAGGACCTGCGGCAGCGACCAGTCGCCGTGGCGGGCGAGCGCCTGTTCGCAGGCGGCCATCGACGCGGCGAACACCGGGTTGGTGTCGAGCAGGTCCATCGCCATGCCGGCCCACTGGGTGCCCTGGCCCGGGAAGACGAACACGGTGCGGCCGGCGCTCGCCGCGACGCCCTGCACCGCCGTGGCGGCCGGTTTACCGGCGGCCAACGCCTCCAACGCCTCGGCCAGTTGCTCCGGGGAACCGGTCAGGACGGCGCGGTGTGCGTGCCGGGCGCGGGTGGTGGCCAGCGAGAGGCCGATGTCCACCGGCCGCAGCGACGGTCGGGCGGCGAGGTGCGCGGCGAGCCGTTCGGCCTGGGCGCGCAGTGCCTCGGGGGTACGGGCCGACAGCGTCCACACGGTCGGCGACTCGCCCGGTGCTGCGGGGGGTTCGGTGGGGGCGGTGGGTTCGGGTGCCTGTTCCAGGACGACGTGCGCATTGGTGCCGCTCATGCCGAACGAGGAGACACCGGCCCGGCGTGGCCGCGTCGACTCCCAGTCGCGTGCCTCGGTGAGGAGTTGGACCCGGCCGGCGGACCAGTCGACCTGGGGGGTGGGTTCGTCCACGTGCAGCGTGGCCGGCATCACCCCGTGCCGCAGCGCCTCCACCATCTTGATCACACCGCCCACACCGGCCGCGGCCGAGGTGTGACCGACGTTCGACTTCAACGACCCCAACCACAACGGCCGCTCCACCGCACGGCCTTGACCGTACGTCGCCAACAACGCCTGCGCCTCGATCGGATCACCCAACGTCGTCCCGGTGCCGTGCCCCTCCACCACATCGACGTCCGCCGTCGACAACCGCGCATCCGCCAACGCCGCCCGGATCACCCGCTGCTGCGCAGGACCGTTCGGCGCCGTCAGACCGTTCGACGCACCGTCCTGGTTCACCGCCGAACCACGCACCACCGCGAGCACCGGATGACCGTTCGCCACCGCGTCCGACAGGCGCTCCACCAGCAGCACGCCGGCGCCCTCGCCGAAGCCGGTGCCGTCGGCGGCGCCCGCGAAGGACTTGCAGCGGCCGTCGGACGCCAAGCCCCGTTGGCGGCTGAAGACGACGAACAGCTCCGGGCTGTTCATCACGGTCACGCCGCCGGCCAGCGCGAGGTCGCAGTCACCGGAGCGCAGTGCGCGGACGGCGAGGTGCAGGGCGACCAGCGAGGAGGAACAGGCGGTGTCCACCGTCACCGCGGGGCCCTCAAGCCCGTACACGTAGGCGAGTCGGCCGGAGACGACGCTGGCCGAGTTCCCCGATCCGAGGAAGCCCTCGACCTCCTCGGGCACGTTGCCGACCAGACGGACCGCGTAGTCGTGGTGCATGACGCCGGCGAACACGCCGGTGCGGCTGCCGCGCAGGGTGCCCGGGTCGATCCCGGCGCGCTCGAAGACCTCCCAGGAGGTCTCCAGCAGCAGTCGCTGTTGCGGGTCCATGGCGAGCGCCTCGCGCGGGGAGATCCCGAAGAACGCCGCGTCGAAGTCGGCGGCGTCGTGGAGGAAGCCGCCCTCCTTCACGTACGAGGTGCCGGGGGTGCCCGCATCGGGGTCGGGGTCGTAGAGGTCACCGACGTTCCACCCCCGGTCCTCGGGGAACCCGCCGATGGCGTCCACGCCGCCGGCGACCACGTCCCACAGCCGCTCGGGCGAGTCGGCGCCGCCGGGGAAACGGCATCCCATGGCGACGATCGCGATGGGCTCGACGGCGCCGGCCGTGGTGCGCGGCGCGGGGGTGCGCACGGGTGCGGCAGCGGCGTCGCCGGTCAGTTCGGTGTCGAGGAACGCGGTCAGCGCCTCCGGGCTCGGGTGGTCGAACACGAGGGTCGCACTGAGCCGCAGTCCGGTGACGGTGGTGAGCCGGTTGCGCAAGTCCACGGCGGCGAGCGAGTCGAAGCCGAGGTCGCGGAAGGCCCGGGTGAGTTCCACCGCATCGGCGGAGGCGTGACCGAGCACCGCGGCGACCTGGGTGCGGACCAGGAGGGAGAGTTCGCGCCGCCGTTCGGCCGCCGGCAAGGCGGCGAGCCGGTCGCCCGGCGTCCCTGACGGGGCGCCGCCGGGCACCGGCTGCGCGGCGGCCCGCCGCAGCGGCGGACGGACCAGGGCGTGCAACAGGCGCGGAACCGGTTCCGTTTCGGCGCGGAACCGCAGGGTCGGGAGGTCCAACCGCAAGGCGACCGGAGCGGGTTCGCTGCCGAGGAGCGCCGCGTCGAAGAGGGCGAGTCCCTGCTGGTCCGTGAGGGCGGGCATCCCGGAGCGGGCGATCCGCCGGGACTCGTCGGCGTCCAGGTGGCCGGTGAGGGCGCTGCGCTGCTCCCACAGGGTCCAGGCGATCGACAGTCCGGGCAGGCCGTTGGCGCGGCGGTGCCGGGCGAGGGCGTCCAGGAACGCGTTGGCTGCGGCGTAGTTGCCCTGGCCGGGGCCGCCGAAGACGCCTGCGGCGGAGGAGAACAGCACGAACGCGCGCAGGTCGAGACCGGCGGTGAGCTCGTGCAGGTGCAGGGCGCCGTCGACCTTGGGCCGCAGCACGGCGGACAGGCGCTCGGGGGTGAGCGAGGTGAGGACCCCGTCGTCGAGGGCGCCGGCCGCGTGCACCACGGCGGTCAGCGGCCGGTCGGCAGGTATGCCGCTCAGGAGCTCCGCCAGTGCCGGCCGATCGGCGGTGTCGCAGGCGACGACGGTGGTCTGCGCGCCCAGTTGGGCGAGTTCCGCGACCAGTTCGGTCACGCCGGGGGCCTCGGCGCCACTACGGCTGGTGAGCAGCAGGTGGCGGGCGCCGGCCTCGGCGAGGTGCCGGGCCACCCGGGAACCGAGCAGGCCGGTGCCGCCGGTGATCAGCACCGTGCCCTCGGGGTCGGGTGCGGCCGGGGACGGTTCCCCGGTGGCCGTCGGCCGGGCCAGGCGCGGGGCGTGCAGCACGCCCGCGCGGACGGCGAGTTGGTCCTCTCCGGTGGTGGCCAGTGCGGTGACGACGGCGTCCAGGTCACCGATGTCGTCCACGTCGGCCAGGACGAACCGGCCGGGGTGTTCCGACTGGGCCGAGCGCACCAGGCCCCAGACGGCGGCCCGCGGCAGGTCGGTGACGTCGGCGTCCGGGGTGGTGGCGACGGCGCCGCGGGTGAGGACGACCAGTCGGGAGTCGGCGAACCGCTCCTGGTTCAACCACTCCTGGAGCAGGGGCAGGGCGTCGTGCACGGCCCGGTGCGTCGCCTCGGGGGTGCCGGGCAGCGGCTCGTCCAGGCGGGCGACGATCAGGGCGGGCGCGGGTGCCTCGCAGGTCAGGAGTTCCGCGGCGGTCCCGCCGAGCACCAGCGGCCGGGGTCGGGGCGTACTCGGGTCGGTGGTCCGGACGGGCGACCAGGCCAGTCGGAACAGCGAGTCCGGGGAGCCCGCGGCGGGTGTCGGGGCGGCGGCCGGGCGCAGCAGCAGAGCGTCCACGGTGGCGACGGGCAGTCCCGAGGCGTCCCACAGCTGGAGCGACACGGCGTTGTCGCCGGCCGGCGCGATGCGGGCCCGGACCGCGGCGGCGCCGCGGGAGTGCAGGGTGGCGCCGGTCCAGGCGAAGGGCATCCGGCCGGTCTCGTCGCCGGAGAGGCCGGTGACGTGGAGCACCGCGTCGAGCAGGGCCGGGTGCAGCCCGAACAGGTCGGCGTCCGTGCGTTGTCCGGCCGGCAGCGCCGCTTCGGCGTAGTGGTCGTCGCCGTCGCGCCAGACGGCGTCCAGTCCCTGGAAGAGCGGTCCGTACACGAAGCCGCCCGAGGCGAACCGCTCGTACAGGCCCGTGAGGTCGACCGGTTCGGCGCCGGGCGGCGGCCAGGCGAGGGTGGCGGCGGGCTCGGGGGCGGCGCTCGGGGCGAGGGTGCCGCCGGCGTGCCGGACCCACGGGTCGTCCGGTGCGGCGTCCGCGGACCGTGCGTGCAGGGTGATCGGGCGCCGGCCCGTGCGGTCCGGTCCGCCGACGCTCAGCTGCACGTCGACGGCGCCGGTCGCGGGCACCACGAGGGGCGCCTCCAGCGTCAGTTCCTCGACCCGGGGGCAGCCGGTCTGTTCGCCGGCGCGGACGGCGAGTTCGAGGAAGGCGGTGCCCGGTACCAGGGCCGAGCCCTGCACCACGTGCTCGGCGAGCCAGGGGTGGGTGCGTACGGAGAGTCGGCCGGTCAGTACCAGGGCGTCGCCGTCGGCGAGGGTGACGACCGCGCCGAGCAGGGGGTGCCCGGCGGCGGTCAGTCCGGCGCCGGGCACGTCCACTGCGTGTTGCGCGCCGTCGTCCAGCCAGTAGCGCTGACGTTGGAAGGGGTACGTGGGCAGGTCGACGTGGCGGTCCGGGAGGTGCGCGTGGGCGGGGCCCCAGTCGACGTCGGCGCCGTACGCGTAGCGCTCGGCGAGGGCGGTGTGGAAGCGAGTGAGGCCGCCTTCGCCGCGGCGCAGGGTGCCGAGGGCCGGGACCTCGTGTCCGAGGGCGGCGGCGGTCTCCTCGACGGCGACGGTCAGCACCGGGTGCGGGCTGATCTCGACGAAGGCGCGGGGCCCGTCGGCGAGGACGGCTTCGACCGCGCGTTCCAGCTCCACGGTGCTGCGCAGGTTGCGGTACCAGTAGTCGGCGTCGAGGTCCCGGGTGTCCAGGCGTGCTCCGGTCACCGTCGAGTAGAACGGGACCTCCGTGTCGCGGGGGCTGATCCCGGCGAGCAGTTCCCGGAGTTCCGTGCGGATGCGTTCGACGTGGGCGCAGTGGGAGGCGTAGTCGACGTCGATGCGGCGGGCGCGCGCGCCGCTGCTCTCGGCGTGGGTGAGGAAGTCCTCGACGGCCTCCACGTCACCGGCGACGACGGTGGAGGCGGGGCTGTTGACGGCGGCGACGGAGAGGCGTTCGCCCCAGGTCGCGATCTCCGCGCGGACCCGTTCGGCGCCCCACTGCACGGAGGCCATGGCGCCTTGGCCGGCGAGGGCCCGCAGCGCACGACTGCGCAACGCCACCACCCGCGCCCCGTCCTCCAACGACAAACCACCCGCCACCACCGCAGCCGCAATCTCCCCCTGCGAATGCCCCACCACCGCATCCGGCACCACACCGAACGAACCCCACAACTCCGCCAACGACACCATCACCGAAAACAGAACCGGCTGCACCACATCCACCCGATCCCACTGACCACCCCCACGCACCACCTCACCCAACGACCACCCCACGAACGGCCCCAAAGCCGCCTCACACTCCACCATCCGCGCCGCAAACACCGGCGACTCCTCCCACAACTCCCGCGCCATACCCACCCACTGCGAACCCTGACCCGGAAACACGAACACCGTCCGACCGGTGGCGACCGCGGTGCCGCGCACCAGGGTGGGCGAGGGCAGGTCGTCGGCGAGCGCCGCCAGGTCGGCCAGGAGGGCGGTGCGGTCGCCGGCGAGGGTGACGGCGCGCCGGGGGAACGTGGCCCGGGTGGTCGCCAGGGCCCGTCCGACGGCGTCGAGGTCGAGGTCCGGGTGGGCGGCGAGGTGGTCGTGCAGGTGCCTGGCCCGCTGCCGCAGGGCGTCGCGGTCGCGGCCCGACAGCAGCCAGGGCACGGGGACGGTCCGCGGTCCGGGCTGCTCGGGCTCGGCCCCCTCCGCAGCCTCGGCGTCGGCGTGTTCCAGGATGACGTGCCCGTTGGTTCCGCTGATGCCGAAGGAGGAGACGGCGGCCCGTCGGGGCCGTCCGTTGTCCGGCCAGTCCTCGGGCCGGGTGACCAGGCGCACGGCGCCGCTGGTCCAGTCGACCTGGCTGGTCGGGTGGGCGGCGTGCAGGGTGGGCGGCACCGTGCCGTGCTGCATCGCCATGACCATCTTGATCAGGCCGCCGACGCCGGCGGCGGCCTGGGTGTGTCCGATGTTGGACTTGAGCGAGCCCAGCAGCAGCGGCCGGTCCGCGTCCCGGTCGCTGCCGTACGTCGCCAGCAGGGCCTGGGCCTCGATGGGGTCGCCGAGGGCAGTCCCGGTGCCGTGCGCCTCGACCACGTCCACGTCCGTCGGGTCCAGCCGGGCATCGGCCAGGGCGCGGCGGATGACCCGTTGCTGCGCAGGCCCGTTGGGCGCGGTCAGCCGGCTGCTCGCACCGTCCTGGTTGACGGCGCTGCCGCGCACCACCGCGAGCACGGGGTGGCCGTTGCGGCGGGCGTCGGAGAGGCGTTCCAGCAGCACCATGCCGACGCCTTCGCCCCAGCCGGTGCCGTCGGCCTCGTTCGCGAACGACTTGCAGCGGCCGTCACCGGCGAGTCCGCCCTGCCGGCTCATCTCCAGGAAGGGCGCCGGTGTCGACATGACCATCGCACCGCCGGCCAGGGCCAGGGAGCACTCCTGGCGGCGCAGCGCGTGCGCGGCCAGGTGCACGGCGATCAGCGAGGACGAGCAGGCCGTGTCGACGGTGACCGCCGGCCCTTCCAGACCGAAGGTGTACGAGATGCGTCCCGAGGCCACGCTGTCGGACATGCCGTTGCCGATGTAGCCCTGCACGTCCTCGGGGACGCTGTTCAGGCGCAACGCGTAGTCCTGGTACATCACTCCGGCGAACACGCCGGTGTCGCTGCCGCGCACGGTCGCCGGGTCGATGCCGGCCCGTTCGAACGCCTCCCAGGTGGTCTCCAGGAGCAGCCGCTGCTGCGGGTCCATGGCCAGGGCCTCGCGCGGGGAGATCCCGAAGAAGCCCGGGTCGAAGTCGCCGACGCCGTCGAGGAACCCGCCCTCGGCCGCGTAGGTGGTGTTCGGCCGCTCGCGGTCGGGGTCGTACAGCGTCCCGATGTCCCAGCCGCGGTCGGTCGGGAACCCGGTGATCGCGTCGGTGCCCGTGACGACCATCCGCCACAGGTCCTCGGGGGTCTGCACCCCGCCCGGGTAGCGGCAGCTCATGCCGATGACGGCGACGGGCTCCCGGTGCCGGGACTCCACTTCGGCGAGGCGCTTGCGGGTGTGGTGCAGGTCCGTCGCGACCCGCTTGAGGTAGTCGCGGAGCTTGTCATCGTTCACGTGATCGTCTGCCTTCAGCCAGCCGGGGTGGGGACGGGTCGGTGCGCACTCACGACGTGCCGAGTTCGTTGTCGATGAAGTCGAAGAGGTCGTCGTCGCTCGTCCCGTCCAGGCGTTCTTCGAACAGGTCGCTGTCGGGTGCCGCGCCGGCGCGCAGCTTGGCGAACAGGGCCTGGAGCCGGTCCAGGACCTCGGGCGCGGCGGGCGCGAGGGAGAGCGCCTGCTCCAGCCGGTCGATCTCGGCTAGCCCGCTGACCGCCGTCGGATCGTCGGCCGGGGCCAGCTCGCCGAGCAGGTGCCGGGCCACGGCCTGCGGGGTGGGGTAGTCGAACAGCAGGGTCGCCGGGAGCCGTAGTCCCGTCGCGGCGTTGAGGCGGTTGCGCAGTTCGACCGCGGTGAGCGAGTCGAAGCCGAGTTCCAGCAGGCCCCGTCCGGCTTCGACGGCGGCCGGGTCGGCGAAGCCCAGCACAGTGGCGGCCTGGACGCGGACGAGGTCGAGCAGGGTGCGCTCGCGGACGGCCGGGGACTGTCCGGCGAGGCGCTGCACCAGGGTTTCGGCGCCGCCGGTGCCGGCTTCGCGGCGGGCCGGCGGGCGGACCAGGCCGCGCAGGAGGGGCGGGTAGCCGCTCTCCGCCATCGCCGTCAGGTCCAGCCTGACCGGCAGGACCGCCGGTTGGTCGGCGGCCACCGCGAGGTCGAACAGGGCCGTGCCGTCCTGCGGGGAGAAGGCGAGGATGCCGCCGCGGGCGATGCGCCGCAGGTCGGCCTCGTCCAGGGCGCCGCTCATCCCGCCGGTGGTGGCCCACAGGCCCCAGTCGAGGGTGGCCGCTGGCAGCCCCCGGGCCCGGCGGCGGTGGGCCAGGGCGTCGAGGAAGGCGTTGGCCGCCGCGTAGTTGCCCTGGCCCATGCCGCCGAGGACGCCGGCGATCGAGGAGAACAGGACGAACGCCGACAGCTCCCGGTCGCGGGTGAGTTCGTCCAGATGCACGGCGGCGTCCACCTTCGGGCGCAGCACCCGGTGCAGGCGCTCGGGCGTCATCGCGCCGAGCACGCCGTCGTCGAGCAGTCCGGCGACGTGCACCACCCCGGTGAGCGGGTGTTGGGCGGGCAGGTCGGCGAGGAGGGCCGCCAGTTGTTCGCGTTCCGCGGCGTCGCAGGCGACGAGGTCGAGGTGGGCGCCGAGGCCGGCCAGTTCGGCCCGCAGTTCCGCGGCGCCCTCGGCTTCGGGGCCCCGGCGGCTGGTGAGCACCAGGCGTCGCACCCCGTGCGCGGCCACCAGGTGGCGGGCGATGTGCCGGCCGATCGCTCCGGTGCCGCCGGTGATCAGGACGGTGCCGCCGCGTTCCCAGACCGTTTCGACGGGTTCGGTGCGCGGGACCCGGGCCAGGCGGGCGCGGTGGGCCGTTCCGTCGCGCAGGGCCAGTTGGGGTTCGCCGGCCGCCAGGGCTCCCGGTAGGGCCGCCAGGGAGGCGGTGCTGTCGTCCAGGTCGACGACGGCGAAGCGGCCGGGGTGTTCGGTCTGGGCGGTGCGCAGCAGGCCCCACACCGCGGCGTGGGCCAGGTCCGGAACGTCCTGTTCCGGGGTGACGGCGACTCCGCCGCGGGTCACGAACAGCAGCAGGGAGCCGTTGAACCGGTCCTCGGCCAGCCACTGTTGGACGAGGCCGAGGGCGTACTCGGTGGCCTCGCGGACGGCGGTCGGTTCGTCCCGTCCGGTGGTCGCGGTGGTCACGGCGGTCGGGATCTGCGCCAGCACCACGGGCGGCGGCGTCGGTGTGGAGTCGGCGAGTTCGGTGAGGTCGGCGGCGGTGCGGGTGATGCCGGCGGCGGACCACCCTGCGCCGTCGCCGAGCACCACCCAGTCGGGGGCGGTCTCGGTCCGGGCGGGCCCGGCGGGCCATTCGACGCGGAACAGGTCCTCGTACGTGCCCCGGGACCGTTCGGCGCCGACCTGCTGCGCGGAGACGGGCCGCAGTTCCAGCGAGCGGATCGACGCCACCGGGTTGCCGAGCGGATCGGCGGCCAGCACCTCCACGGCGGACCGGCCGACGGGACGCAGCCGGATGCGCAGGGAGGTGGCGCCGGCGGCGTGCAGGCGCAGGCCGTTGAAGGAGAACGGCAGCCAGCTCTCGGTCGAGCCGGCGAGCACGCCGAAGGTCAGTGCGTGCAGGGCGCTGTCCAGCAGGGCCGGGTGCAGGGCGTAGCGGTGGGCGTCGGTGTGCTGGGCCTGCGGCAGGGAGGCTTCGGCGTACACCTCGTCGCCGCACCGCCAGGCGGCGTGCAACCCCTGGAACGCGGGGCCGTAGGCGAAACCGCCCTGGGCGAAGCGTTCGTAGAGGCCGTCGACGTCCAGCGGCTCGGCGTCCGCCGGCGGCCAGACCGTGAGGTCCTGGGCGCCTTGCGGGTCCCCGGTGGTGAGCAGGCCGCTGACGTGCCGGGTCCACGGCTGGTCGGGTACGTTCCTGGGCTGCGAGTGCACGGTGAAGGTGCGCGCCCCGTCGTCGCCGGGTGCGCCGACCGCGATCTGCACCTGCACCACGTCCTGCGGGGCGAGGGCGAGCGGTGCTTCGAGGAGCAGTTCCTCGATGCGGTCGCAGCCGGCCCGGTCGCCGGCGTGGACGGCGAGTTCGACGAACGCGGTCGCCGGGAACAGTGCGGTGCCGAGGATCGCGTGGTCGGCGAGCCAGGGGTGGCTACGGGTCGACAGCCGGGTGGTGAACAGGAACCCTTCGCCGTCCGGGAGTTCCACGGTGGTGCCCACCAGCGGGCGCCCCGATCCGGACGGGTCGGCGCCCGCCGGGTCCGCGGGTGCGGCGCTCGCCTCCAGCCAGTAGCTCTCGCGCTGGAAGGCGTACGTCGGCAGCGCCACATGGCCGCCGTCGGCGGCGGCCGGGAAGAAGTCCGCCCAGCGGACGTCGACGCCGAGGGTGTGCAGTTGGGCCAGGGCCGTCGCCACCGAGGTGGTCTCGTCGCGGTCCTTGCGCAGCAGCGGCACCAGAGCGCCCGGGTCGAGCTCGACGTCGTCCAGGCAGTCGCGGCCCATCGCGGTCAGCGACTGGTCGGGGCCCAGCTCGACGAAGCGGGTGGCGCCTTCTTCCGCCAGGGTACGCATGCCGTCGTGGAAGCGGACCGCCTCGCGCACCTGGGCGACCCAGTGGCCGGGGTCGGTCAGTTCCTCGGCGGTCGCGACCCGCCCGGTCAGGTTCGACACGACCGGGATGCGCGGAGCCCGGTAGTCGATGCCCTCCGCGACCCGGCGGAACTCGTCGAGCAGGCCGTCCATGTGCGGCGAGTGGAACGCGTGGCTGACGGTGAGCCGGCGGGTCTTGCCGCCGAGGTCCCGCCAGCGTGCGGCGACGTCGAGCACGGCCGGCTCGTCGCCCGACACCACGGTGGACGCCGGCCCGTTGACGGCGGCGACGGCGACCCGTCCCGGCACCCCGTCCAGCAGGGACCGGGTCTGTTCCGGCGAGGCGTTCAGGGCGACCATCGCCCCGCCCTGCGGCGCGCTCTGCATGAGGCGGCCACGGGCGGCCACCAGCCGCGCCGCGTCGGGCAGCGACAGCACGCCGGCGACGTGCGCGGCGGTGAGCTCGCCCACGGAGTGGCCGAGGAGCAGGCCCGGGGTGACGCCCCAGTGCTCCAACAGCCGGAACAGCGCCACTTCGAGGGCGAACAGCGCCGGTTGGGTGTACTCGGTGGTGTCCAGCAGTGCGGCGGCGGGGGAACCCTCGGCGGCGAACACCACCGCGTGGACGGGGTGGTCGAGCAGGACGTCGAGGTGCGCGCACACGGTGTCGAACGCGTCGGCGAAGACGGGGTGGGCGTCGTGGAGTTCACGGCCCATCCCCAGCCGCTGGCTGCCCTGCCCGGCGAAGAGGAAGGCCGTCCTGCCCTGCGTCGGCCGGCCCTGGACGACGCCCGGTGCGGTGCCGCCGGTGGCGATCGCCCGGAGCCCCGCGACCAGCGCGTCCCGGTCCTCGGGGTGCGGGGGCACCACGGCCGCCCGGTACTCGAAGGCGCTGCGGGTCGTCGCGAGGGCCCGCCCGGTGTCGGTGAGGGCCGGGGCGGGTTCCCGGGTGGCGTGGTCGATCAGTTGCTCGGCCTGGGCGCGCAGGGCCCGGTCGCTGCGCGCGGAGATCAGCCACGGGGCCGTCCGGTGCGTGCCCCGGTCCGGGGTCGGCGTCTCGTCGGGGACGTGCTCGATGACGGTGTGGGCGTTGGTGCCGCTGACGCCGAAGGAGGACACCGCGGCGCGGCGGGGACGGCCGGTCTCGGGCCAGGCGGTGTTCTCGGTCACCAGGTGCAAGGAGCCGGACGACCAGTCGACCAGCGGGGTGGGCCGGTCCACGTGCAGGGTGCGGGGCAGCGTGCCGTGCCGCATGGCCTCGACCATCTTGATGACGCCGCCGATGCCGGCGGCGGCCTGGGCGTGGCCGATGTTGGACTTCAGCGAGCCCAGCAGCAGCGGCCGGTCCGCGGGCCGGTCCGGCCCGTACACCGCGAGCAGCGCCTGCGCTTCGATCGGGTCGCCGAGCCGGGTGCCCGTGCCGTGCGCTTCGACGGCGTCGATGTCCGCCGGGGTCAGACCCGCGTTGGTGAGCGCCTGCCCGATGACGCGCTGCTGTGAGGGGCCGTTCGGGGCGGTGAGTCCGTTGCTGGCGCCGTCCTGGTTGACCGCGGAACCGCGGACCAGGGCGAGCACGGGGTGGCCGTGACGCCGTGCGTCCGACAGCCGTTCGAGCACCACCACGCCGGCTCCCTCGGCCCAGGCGGTGCCGTCCGCGGCGGCGGCGAACGGCTTGCACCGGCCGTCGGTGCTCAGTCCGCGTTGGCGGCTGAACTCGACGAACGAGCCGGGGGTGGACATCACGGCGACCCCGCCGGCGACCGCGATGGTGCACTCGCCGCCGCGCAGCGCCTGCGCCGCGAGGTGGATGGCGACCAGCGACGAGGAGCACGCGGTGTCCACGGTGATCGCCGGGCCCTCCATCCCCAGCGTGTAGGCGATCCGACCGGAAGCGACGCTGCCGGCGCTGCCGAGGCCGAGGTAGCCCTCCAGTTCTTCGGAGGGCTGCTGCACCCTGGCTCCGTAGTCGTGGTAGCTGGAGCCGACGAAGACGCCGCCCCGGCCGCCCTTGAGGGACAGCGGGTCGATCCCGGCCCGCTCGAACGCCTCCCAGGTGATTTCGAGTAGCAGCCGCTGCTGCGGGTCGATCGCCAGTGCTTCGCGCGGGGCGATGCCGAAGAACGCCGGGTCGAACTCGTCGGCGCGGTGCAGGAAGCCGCCCTCGCGGGTGTACGAGGTGCCCAGTTGCTCCGGGTCGGCGGAGTACAGCAGATCGAGGTCCCAGCCGCGGCCCCCGGGGAACGGCGAGATCGCGTCGGTGCCGTCGGCGACCAGTCGCCACAGGTCCTCGGGCGACTCCACGTCTCCGGGGTAGCGGCAGCTCATGGCGACGATGGCGATCGGGTCGTCCACCGGGGCGGTCGGGGCGGGTGTCGGCCGTGCCGCTTCGGTGCCCGCGGGAGCCGTGCCCAGCAGTTCGTTGAGGTGTCCGACCAGGGCGGTGACGGTGGGGTGGTCGAACGCCAGGGTCACCGACAGCCGGAGCCCGGTGGCGGAGGCGATCCGGTTGCGCAGGTCGACGGCGGTCAGCGAGTCGAAGCCGAGGCTCTGGAACGCGCGCCCGGGTTCGACGGCGGACGGGTCGTCGTGACCCAGCGTCTGGGCGACCTGGGTGCGCACCAGGGCGTGCAGTTCCTCGTCGCGTTCCGCGGCGGAGAGCCCGGTGAGGCGCCCGACGAACGAGGCGCCGCCGTCGCCGTCGCCGAGTCCGGAGTTCAGGAACGGCACGGCCTCGGGCAGGTCCCGCAGGGTGGTGTTGGGCCGCAGGGTGACGGAGGCCCGGGTGAACTGTTCCCAGTCGAAGCCGGAGACGACGAGTCGGGTCTCCCCCGCGGTCAGGGCGTCCTGGAGGGCGGTGAGCGCCAGTTCGGGTTCCATGGCCCGCAGGCCCGCGCCGACCAGCCGGTCCCGGGAGGAGGCGGCTGCGCTGTCGCCGGCCCACAGGCCCCAGGCGACGGAGGTGGCGGGCAGACCGAGCGCGCGCCGCTGCTCGGCCAGGGCGTCCAGGTAGGCGTTGGCCGCGGCGTAGCTGCCCTGACCGGTGCCCGGCAGGGTCGCGGCGAGGGAGGAGAACAGGACGAACGCACTCAGGTCGGCGTCGCGGGTGAGGGCGTCGAGGTGGGTGGCGGCCCGGGCCTTCGGGTCGAGGACCCGTACGGCCCGTTCGGGGGTGAGGTTGTCGAGGACTCCGTCGTCGAGCACACCGGCGGCGTGCACCACGGCCCGCAGCGGACGGTCGGCGGGCACGGCGTCGAGCAGTTCGGCCAGCGACGACCGGTCGGTGACGTCGCAGGCGGCGGCCACCGCCTCGGTGCCCAGCGCCGTCAGTTCGGCGATCAGGTCGGCCACGCCTGGGGCGTCCGGGCCCTTGCGGCTGGCGAGCACGATCCGGGGGGCGCCGGCCCGGGCGAGCCAGCGGGCGACGTGCGCGCCGAGCGCGCCGGTGCCGCCGGTGATCAGGGTGGTGCCCTCCGGGGTCCAGCCCGGTGCGCTGTCCGGGGCGGTCTGGGGGGTGGTGTGCGGGGCGGCGTGCACCAGACGGCGGGCGAAGACGCCGCTGGAGCGGACCGCCACCTGGTCCTCCCCGTCGAGGCCGGCGAGCACGCTCACCAGCCGGGCCAGGGCCCGGTCGTCGGGGTGCGCGGGCAGGTCGACTAGGCCGGCCCAGCGCTGCGGGTACTCCATGCCCGCGACCGCGCCGAGGCCCCAGACCATCGCCTGGTCGGCGCCGGTCACGGGGTCACCGCGGTGCACGGCCACCGCTTCGGTGGTGAGCGCCCACATCGGGGCGGTGACGCCGGCGTCGCCGAGTGCCTGCACCAGGGCGGTGGTCAGGGCCAGGGACGCGGGCAGGGCGGAGTCCGCGGAGTGCGGCGCGGTGGGGGCGAGCAGGGACAGCACCCCGTCGGGGGCGCCCGCGGCGGTGTATGCGGACAACCCGGCGGCGAGGGCCGCCCGGTCGTCGGTGCCGTCGGCGTCTGCGTCGACGGGGACGGTGACGGTGCGGGCGCCGTGCCGGGCCAGGGCGGCGGCGCAGGCGGTGACGAACGGTTCGGCGGCGGCAGCGGCGGGGACGACCAGCCACCAGGTGCCGGACAGCTCCGGGGGCCCGGCGGGGGCCTGGACCGGCGCCCAGGTGACCCGGTAGCGCCAGGTGTCGACGGTGCCCCGGTCACGGCGGTCGCGGTGCCACGAGGAGAGCGCCGGCAGCACGGCCTCCAGCGATTGCCGGGCCTGCTCGTCGGCGAGTTGCAGGGTGGTGGCGACGGTGGCGAGGTCCCCGTCCTCGACCGCCGTCCAGAAGCCGCGGTCCACGCTGCCGCTGTCGGACGGGCCGGCCTCTGCCTCGGCGGCCGGCGGCTGGATCCAGTAGCGGCCGTGTTCGAACGCGTACGTGGGCAGTTCGGTGCGCCGGCCGCCCGTGCCGTTGAGGGCGGCGTTCCAGTCCACCGGTACGCCGTGCGCGTGCAGGGTGCCCAGCGAGGTGAGCATCCGGGCGAGGCCGCCGTCCCCGGTGCGCAGGGTGCCGGTGACGCAGCCTTCGACGTCGGCGGCTTCCAGGGCCTGTTGCAGCCAGACGCCGAGGGCCTGATCGGGGCTGATCTCGACGAACACGGTGTGCCCGGTGTCGAGCAGCGAGGTGAGGGCCGCGCCGAAGGCCACCGGTTCGCGCAGGTTGCGGTACCAGTACGCGGCGTCGAGGGTGGTGGCGTCGACGGGGGCGCCGGCGACGGTGGAGCAGAACGCGATGTCCGCCGGGCGCGGCACGACCTCGGCGAACGCGGCGCGCAGTTCGTCCTGGAGGGCGTCGACCTGCGGCGAGTGGCCGGCGAAGTCGACGCCGGGCAGCGGCCAGCACATGATCCCCTCGTCCGCGAGGCGGTCACCGAGCTCCCGCAGCGCGGCCCGGTCGCCGGAGACGCTGACGGAGCCGGGGGCGTTGACCGCGGCGACGGAGAGCCGGTCGGCCCAGGGTGCGAGGTGTGCGCTGACCCGGTCGACGGACGCGGCGGCGAACAGCATCCCGCCGTGGCCGACCAGGGGCAGCAGGGCCTTGCTGCGCAGGGCGATGAGCCGTGCGCCGTCCTGGAGGGACAGCGCGCCGGCGACGACCGCCGCCGCCACCTCGCCCTGGGAGTGCCCGATGACGGCGTCCGGGCGCACGCCGTAGGACTGCCACACGGCGGCCAGTGACACCATCACCGAGAACAGCACGGGTTGGATCACGTCGACGCGGTCCCACTCGGCGCCCGCGCGCACCTCGTCCAGCAGCGACCAGTCGACGTGCGGGGACAGTGCCGCCTCGCACTGGGCCATCCGCTCCGCGAACACCGGGGACTCGTCCAGCAGTTCGCGGGCCATCCCGGCCCACTGCGGGCCCTGCCCGGGGAAGACGAACACGGTCCGGCCGGGCACGCCGACGAGGCCCTGGGCGAGGTGGTCGGCGGCCCGGTCCTGGGCGAGCGCGGTCAGGCCGGTGAGCAGGGCGGCGCGGTCGTGGCCGGCGACGACGGCGCGGTGTTCGAACGTGGTCCGGTCGTGCAGCAGGGAGTGGGCGACGTCCGCCGGGCGCAGCTCGGGGTGGTGCGTCAGGTGCGCGGCGAGCCGGTGGGCCTGGCCGCGCAGGGCCCCCGCGGTCCGCGCGGACAGCGGCCAGGCCACGGCCCGCTCGGGTCCGGCGGCGGGGTCTGGTTCGGCGGCCGGGTCCGGGTCCGGTTCGTCGGTCGGGGGCGCCTGTTCGATGATGACGTGGGCGTTGGTGCCGCTGAGGCCGAAGGAGGAGGCGCCCGCGCGGCGGGGACGGTCCTCGGCCGTCCACGGCCGGGCCTCGGTCAGCAGGGCGACGGCGCCGGAGGACCAGTCGACGTCCGGGGTCGGCTCCGCGCAGTGCAGGCTCTGCGGTAGCAGGTCGTGACGGAGCGCCTGGACGAGTTTGATGATCCCGGCGACGCCGGAGGCGGCCTGGGTGTGCCCGATATTCGACTTGACGGAGCCCAGGAGCAGCGGTCCGTCCGCGGGCCGGTCCTGTCCGTAGGTGGCCAGCAGCGCCTGCACTTCGATCGGGTCGCCGAGTCGGGTGCCGGTGCCGTGCGCCTCCACCACGTCGACCTCGGCGGCGGCGAGACCGGCGGCGGCGAGGGCGCTGCGGATGACCCGTTGCTGGGCGAGGCCGTTGGGGGCGGTGAGGCCGTTGCTGGCGCCGTCCTGGTTGACCGCGGAGCCGCGGATGACGGCCAGTACGGGGTGGCCGTGGCGGCGGGCGTCGGAGAGTCGTTCCAGGATCAGCACGCCGGCGCCCTCGGCGATGCCGAAGCCGTCGGCTCCGGCGCCGAAGGACTTGCAGCGGCCGTCGCGGGCCAGTCCGCGCTGGCGGCTGAAGCCGGTCAGCGACAGCGGCGCGCCGAGCACGGTGACACCGCCGGCCAGGGCCAGGTCGCATTCGCCGCTGCGCAGCGACTGGGCGGCCAGGTGCAGGGCGACCAGGGAGGAGGAGCAGGCCGTGTCGACGGTGACGGCGGGCCCTTCCAGACCGAGGCTGTAGGCGACCCGGCCGGACAGGACGCTGGTGGACACCCCGGCGATCAGGTGGCCCTCGATCTCCTCGGGCACCGCATGGCCGCCGTAGCCCTGGTAGGCGCCGCCGGCGAAGACTCCGGTGCGGGTGCCGCGGAGTGCCGCGGGGCTGATCCCGGCGCGCTCGACCGCCTCCCAGGAGATCTCCAGGAGCAGCCGTTGCTGGGGGTCCATGGCGAGCGCTTCGCGTGGGGAGATGCCGAAGAACGCGGCGTCGAACGCGGCGGCGTCGTGCAGGAAGCCGCCCTCCACGGTGTACGTGGTGCCGGGCCGGTCCGGGTCGGCGTCGTAGGCGAGGTCCCAGCCGCGGTCGGCGGGCAGTGCGGTGACGGCGTCGCCGCCCGCGACGAGCAGGTCCCACAGTTCGTCCGGGCTGGTGACGCCACCGGGGTAGCGGCAGGCCATGGCGACGAGGACGACCGGGTCGTCGTCGGTCGCGACGGTGACGGGCACCGGTGCGGCGGCGCTGGTCGAACCCAGCAGCAGTTCACCGACGTGGCGCCCGAGTGCGGTCGCCGAGGGGTAGTCGAAGATGACCGTGACCGGTAGCCGTAGTCCGGTCGCGGAGTTGAGCCGGTTGCGCATGTCGACGGCGGTCAGCGAGTCGAAGCCGAGGTCGCGGAAGGCCCGGTCGGGGTCGACCGCGGCGGCCGAGTCATGGCTGAGGACGTCCGCGGCGTGAGAGCGGACGAGGTCGGTCAGCATCCGGTCGCGGTCGGTCGGCGGGGCGTCGAGCAGACGGTTGCGCAGGACCGCGGCGGTGCCCTGTTCGTCGGCGTCGTTCGTCTCCTGGGCGGCGTCCAGGACCCGGCGCACCTCGGGCAGGTCGCCGATGAGGGGGCTGGGCCGCACCGAGGTGAAGACCGGGGCGAAGCGCGCCCAGTCGACGGCGGCGACGGCGGTGACGGTCTCGTCGTGGTCGAGTACGCCCTGGAACGCGGTGAGCGCCACGGCGGGCGACATGAACGGGACGCCGCGGCTGCGCAGTTGTTCCTCGGCGAGGTTCTCCGCCATGCCGCCGCCGTCGGCGGGGTCCCAGATGCCCCACACGACGGAGGTGGCGGGCAGACCGCGGCTGCGGCGCTGCTCGGCCAGGCCGTCCAGGTAGGCGTTGGCCGCCGCGTAGGCGCCGTGTTCGCCGCTGCCCCAGATCGCGGAGATGGAGGAGAACAGGACGAAGGCGTCCGGCGCCTGTTCGGTGAAGACGGCGTCGAGGTTGTCGGCGCCGGTGACCTTGGCGTGCAGGGTTTCGGCGAAGTGGTCGGGGTTCGTCTGCGCCAACGGCAGCAGTACCCCGGTGCCGGCGGCGTGGATGACGGTACGGATGTCGGCGCCGTCGCGGCGCACCCCGGCGACCAGTGCGGCGAGGGCTTCGCGGTCGGTGACGTCGCAGGGGGCGAGGTCGACCCGGGTGCCGCGCTCGGCGAGCTCGGTGACCAACTCGGCGGCTCCGGCGGCGGTGTCGGCGCGCCGGCTGACCAGGACGAGGTGGCGGGCGCCGCGCTCGGCGAGCCAGCGGGCGACCTGGAGGCCGACGCCGCCGGTGCCGCCGGTGATGAGGGTGGTGCCGTCGGGGCTCCAGGGGCGTGCGTCGGAGTCGTCGGCGTGCTCGGACCGCACCAGCCGACGCCCGTGGGTACCAGTGCTGCGGACGGCGACCTGGTCCTCGTCGTCGAGTCCGGCGAGGACCTGCCGCAGGCGGTCGGCGGTGCGCTCGTCGAGCGTGGCGGGCAGGTCGACGAGCCCGCCCCAGCGCTCGGGGTGTTCCAGTGCGGCGACCCGGCCGAGCCCCCAGATCAGGCTCTGGGCGGGGCTGGTGAGCGGGTCGGCGCCGGCGTCGACGGCCCCGGAGGTGGCCCACCACAGGCGGGCGGTGCACCCGGCGTCACCGAGGGCCTGCAGCAGCACCAGGCTGAGCGCGGTGCCGTCGGTCATCTGCGCGGCGCGCCGGTGCGGCGTCTCGTCCAGGGCGAGCAGCGACAGCACTCCGGTCACGGGTGCGGGTTGCTCGGCGAGCAGGTCGCTGAGGTGCGCGGTGAGCTTCGCCCGGTCGTCGTCGGTCGCGGTGAGCGGCACGGGGACGACGGTGACGCCGGCGGCGGTCAGCAGGTGCGCGCAGGCCGCGGGCAGCGGGTCGTCCTCGGTGGCCGCGGAGGTCACGAGCAGCCAGGTGCCGGTGGGGGCCGCACCGGGGCGCCCGGTGAGCGGTGTCCAGTCGGTGCGGTAGCGCCAGGAGTCTGCGGTGGCCCGTGCCTCGTGCTGGCGGCGCCAGGCGGCGAGCGCGGGCAGGACGGCGTCGACGGTGTCACCGGCGTCCAGGCCGAGGGCTGCGGTGAAGGCGGGCAGGTCCTTGTCGCCGACGATCTGCCAGAACGCGGCGTCGGCGGGGTGCTCGGCGGGGGCGTCGGCGGTTTCGCCGGGCGGGCGCTGGAGCCAGTACCAGCGGCGTTGGAAGGCGTAGGTGGGCAGTGCGGGCGCCCCGGTGGCCGCGTCGGGGAACAGGGCCCGCCAGTCGGGGGCCAGTCCGCGGGCGTACGCCTCGCCGAAGGAGGTCAGGAAGGTGGCGAGGCCGCCGCGGTCCCGACGGAGCGTGCCGACGGCGGCGGCGTCGATCCCGGCGGCGTCGGCGGTCTCCGCGATGCCGTAGGTGAGCACCGGGTGGGGGCTGGTCTCGACGAAGAACCCGTAGCCCTCGTCGAGCAGTGCGCGGGTGGCGTCGGCGAAGCGGACGGTGCTGCGCAGGTTGCGGTACCAGTAGTCGGCGTCCAGTTCCGCGGTGTCCGTGAAGGACACGTCCACGGTGGAGAAGAACGGCACCTCGCCGCTGCGCGGACGGATGTCGGCCAGCACGTCCAGCAGTTCGGCCCGGATCTGCTCCACGTGCGCGCAGTGGGAGGCGTAGTCGACGTCGATGCGGCGGACGCGGACGTCCTCGGCCTCGTAGTGGGCGATCAGTGCGTCGAGGGCGGTGTCGTCCCCGGCCACGACCGTGGCGGCGGCGCCGTTGACGGCGGCGACCGACAGCTGTCCCGGGCGGTCGGCGAGCGCCTGCTCGACCTGTTCACGCGGCAGCGCCACGGAGGCCATGCCGCCCTGGCCGGCGAGGGCCCGCAGCGCACGACTGCGCAACGCCACCACCCGCGCCCCGTCCTCCAACGACAAACCACCCGCCACCACCGCAGCCGCAATCTCCCCCTGCGAATGCCCCACCACCGCATCCGGCACCACACCGAACGAACCCCACAACTCCGCCAACGACACCATCACCGAAAACAGAACCGGCTGCACCACATCCACCCGATCCCACTGACCACCCCCACGCACCACCTCACCCAACGACCACCCCACGAACGGCCCCAAAGCCGCCTCACACTCCACCATCCGCGCCGCAAACACCGGCGACTCCTCCCACAACTCCCGCGCCATACCCACCCACTGCGAACCCTGACCCGGAAACACGAACACCGTCCGACCGGTGGCGACCGCGGTGCCGCGCACCAGGTGGGCGGCCTGTTGGTCGGCGGCGAGGGCGCGCAGCCCTTCCATGAGTCCGCCGGGTCCGTCACGGTCGGCGGCCACCACGACGGCGCGGTGTTCGAAGGCGGTGCGGGTGGTGGCGAGGGCCCGGGCCACCGCGCCGAGGTCCTGGGCCGGGGTGCCGTCCAGGTGGGCGAGCAGGGCGCGCGCCTGGGCGCTCAGGGCTTCCTCGGTGCGCGCGGAGACGACGTACGGCAGGGCTCCCGTCACCGGTGCGGCCGGTTCCCCGGTCGGGGTTTCGGGTTCGGGTGCCTGTTCCAGGACGACGTGCGCATTGGTGCCGCTGACGCCGAACGCGGAGACCGCCGCCCGGCGCGCCCGGTTCACCGGTGTCCAATCGCGCTGTTCGGTCAGCACCCGTACCGCGCCGGAGGCCCAGTCGACCTGGGGGGTGGGCTCGTCCACGTGCAGCGTGGCCGGCATCACCCCGTGCCGCAACGCCTCCACCATCTTGATCACACCGCCCACACCGGCGGCGGCCGAGGTGTGCCCGACGTTCGACTTCAACGACCCCAGCCACAACGGCCGCTCCGCCGCACGGCCTTGGCCGTACGTCGCCAACAACGCCTGCGCCTCGATCGGGTCACCCAACGAGGTTCCGGTGCCGTGGCCCTCCACCAGGTCCACGTCCGCCGTCGACAACCGCGCGTCCGCCAACGCCGCCCGGATCACCCGCTGCTGCGCCGGACCGTTCGGCGCCGTCAGACCGTTCGACGCACCGTCCTGGTTCACCGCCGAACCACGGATCACGGCCAACACCTGATGGCCGTTGGCCTCCGCGTCGGAGAGCCGTTCGAGGAGGATCATGCCGATGCCCTCGGACCAGATGGTGCCGTCGGCGGCGCCCGCGTACGCCTTGCAGCGCCCGTCGGGGGCGAGGGCCCGCTGCCGGCTGAACGACACGTACGCATCGGGGTCCGCGGTGATGGTGGCACCGCCGGTCAGCGCGAGGGAGCACTCCCCCGCCCGCAGCGACCGGACCGCCAGGTGCAGGGCGACCAGCGAGGAGGAGCAGGCGGTGTCCACGGTCAGCGCCGGCCCGGACAGGCCGAGCACGTAGGACAGCCGGCCGGAGATGACACTGCTGGTGGTGCCGGTGTGGAGCAGGCCCTCCACCTCGGGGACCCGGGCGCAGCCGGCGCCGTAGCCGCTCATCATCGAGCCGACGAAGACGCCCGTGGCGCTGCCCCGCAGTGCGGCCGGGACGATTCCGGCGCGCTCCAGCGTCTCCCATGCGGTCTCCAGGACCAGCCGCTGCTGCGGGTCCATGGCGAGCGCTTCGCGCGGCGAGATGCCGAAGAACGCCGGGTCGAACTCGCCCGCGTCGTCGAGGAATCCACCGCCCCGCGTGTACGAGGTCCCCGGGTGGTCCGGGTCGGGGTGGTAGAGCCCGTCGACGTCCCAGCCGCGGTTGCGCGGCCATTCGGTGATCGCGTCGATGCCGTCGTGCACCAGGTCCCAGAGCCGCTCGGGCGAATCGGCGCCGCCGGGGAAGCGGCAGCTCATCGCCACCACGGCGATGGGCTCGTGGCGGGTGTCCTGCTCCTCGCGCAGCCGGCGGCGGGCCTGGCCGAGGTCCGCGGTCGCACGGCGCAGGTACTCAAGGAGCTTGTCCTCGTTCGGCATCTGTCGTTGCTCCTCAGGCCATGCCGTAGTTGTTGTCGAGAAGGTCGAAGAGCTCGTCCGCGGTGGCGCCGTCGATCCGGTCGCCGTCGTCGGCGGAATCGCTCGGTGCGGTGAAGCGGTGGACGAGGTTCGTCAGGCGCACGCCGATCTCCCGGCCGCCCGGCAGGTCCGGGTCGAGCCCTTCGAGGAGGGCTTCCAGCCGCTGGAGCTCGGCCAGCGCCTGGGCGCTCGCGGCAGTCCCGGAGAACAGTTCGTCGTACAGGACGTCCACCAGCGCCTCGGGGGTGGGGTGGTCGAAGACGACCGTGGCGCTGAGCGGGACGCCGGTGCTGGTCCGCAGTTGGTTGCGGAACTGGACGGCGAACATCGAGTCGAAGCCGCTGTCCGAGAAGGCCCGGTCGGGGCGCACGGCCTTGCGGTCGCTGTGTCCGAGGACCGCGGCGGCGTGAGCGAGGACCAGGTCCAGCAGTTCCCGGCGCCGCGCCGGCTGGTCAAGCGGTGCGAGCCGGGCGGCCAGTTCCGCGGCGGGGGCGCCGTCGTCGGCCGGGGTCTCGCGCAGGGCCCGGGCGATCTCCGGGAGTTCCCGCATCAGGCCGAGGGCCCGGGTGCTGGGGATGGACGCGATGATGCGGGTCAGGTCGACGTCCGCGATCACCTCGCCGGTCGCCTCGTGGTCCAACAGGTGTTGGAGCCGCGCGGTGACGGTGTCCGGGGCCAGCGGCCGGTCGGCGGCGGCGGCCCCCGGTTCCTGTCCGCCGACGGCGACCACGAGGGTGGGCAGCCCGCGTGCGCGGCGCTGCCCGGCGAGGGCCTCGAGGGTGGTGAGGGCGGCGGAGGCCGCGCCCCGGCGGGCTGCGCCCCACACCGCGTGCAGCGGGGTGAGGACCACCACGGTGGCGTCCGGGGCGGCCAGCGAGTCCAGGTGGTGGACCGGGGCCACCGTGGTGCGGACGGCGGCGTCGAGTTCGTCCGGGGTCAGCGCGGCGAGGGCGGCGCCCGGCTCCCCCGCGGCGACCAGGTGCACCAGGGTCCCGGGGGCCTGCCCGTTCAGGGCGTCGAGCACGGCGGGGTCGGCGGCGTCGCGGTCGGTGACGGTGAGGTGCGCCCCCAGGTCGGCCAGTTCCCGGCGCAGTTCCCGGACCTCGGTGTCGTCGCTGCCGGTGGCCTCCGTGAGCAGGACGTGGGTGGCGCCGCCGCCGGCCAGCCACCGGGCGAGCCCCGCGGTGAGGGGGGTGAGCCCGCCCGTCACCAGTGCGGGTCGGCCCGCGGGTGTCCAGGTCTGCGGCGCCGGGGCCACCGGTTCGTCGGCGCGCACCAGGCGCCGGACGAACCGGCCCCCGTCCCGGAGGGCGATCTGGTCCTCGTCGTGTCCGCCGGCGAGCAGCGACGCGATCCGCTGGGCGAGGTCGTCGCCGGGTGCGACGGGCAGGTCGAGCAGACCGCCGAAGCGGGCCTCCTGTTCCAGCAGCAGGACCTGACCGAGGCCCCACAGGCCGGCTTGGCCGGGGTGGGACGGGGGTTCGTCACCGACGGCCACGGCCGAGGTGGTCACGCACCACAGCGGCGCGGTGCTGTCGACGGAGTCCAGCGCGCGCACCAAGGCCACGGTGGACACCAGTGCGGCGGGGGCCGTCGACGGCTGCGGACCGGTGGTGTCCCCGGCCAGGGCGAGCAGCGACACGATCCCGGTCGGCTGCCCCGCCCCGGCGAGGAGTTCGGCTCCGGTCCGGTCCGTCCAGTCGAGGACGGTCGGCTGCGCACCGCCGAGCAGCAGCGCCCGTTCGCAGGCCGCTACCGCCGGGTGGTCCCGGGGCACGCCTTCGGGGACGAGGAGCAGCCAGTTCCCGTCGAGCGGCGCTCCAGTGGTCTCCGGAGCCGGCTGCCAGTGGGTGCGGTAGGCGAGCCCGGGGCCGTCGGTCGACGCCGCCGGATCGCGCCGGCCGGGTGTGGGCAGCCAGTGGCGCTCGTGTTGGAAGGCGTAGGTCGGCAGCGGTACGGCCGTTCCGGGGGCGGCGACGGTGGGCACCCGCTCCCAGGACACGGCGGCGCCGTCGGCCCAGGCGGCGCCGAGGGCCGTCAGCAGCCGGGGCCAGCCGCCGTCGTCGCGGCGCAGGGTGCCCAGGGCGGTCACCGGGCGGCCCTGTTCCTCGGCGCACCCGTCGACGCCCGCGGTGAGCACGGGGTGCGGGCTCACCTCGATGAAGCGGGTGAAGCCGTCGTCCAGCAGTCGTGCGGTGCTGCGGGCGAACTCGACCGTCTCGCGCAGGTTGCGGTACCAGTAGGCGGCGTCGAGCGTCTCGCCGTCGACGTACTCGCCGGTGACCGTCGAGTGGAGGGGCACCTCCGCGGGCCGGGGTCGCAGGTCGGCGAGCTCGGCCAGCAGTTCTTCGCGCACGGCGGCCACGTGGGGCGAGTGGGACGCGTAGTCGACGGGGAGCCGTCGGGTACGCACGCCTTCGCGTTCGGCGGCGTCCGCCAGGGCCGTCAGCGACTCGGGGTCGCCGGCGACGGTCACTGCCGCCGGGCCGTTGACCGCGGCCACGCACACCCGTTCGCCGTAGGGCGCGAGGAGGTCCTCGACGCGGTCCCGGGGGGCGGCCAGCGACAGCATGGAGCCGGTGCCGTGCAGGGTGCGCAGCGCCCGGCTGCGCAGGGCCACGGTCGCCGCCGCGTCGTCGAGGGACAGGGCTCCGGCGACGCAGGCCGCGGCGATCTCGCCCTGGCTGTGGCCGATGACGGCGTCGGGTTCCACGCCGAGGGCGCGCCACTGTGCGGCGAGCGCCACCATCACGGCGAACAGGGCCGGTTGCACGACGTCCACCCGGTCCAGCGAGGCGGCGCCCGGCGCGACGCGCAGCACGTCCGTCAGCGACCAGTCCACGTGCGGGGCGAGGGCCCGCTCGCAGTCGGCGATGCGCGCGGCGAACTCCGGTGCGGTGTCCAGCAGGTCGGCGGCCATCTTGGGCCATTGCGAGCCCTGGCCGGGGAAGACGAAGACGGTGCGGCCGGGTGAGGCGCTGCCGCGGGCGACTCCGGCGGCCAGTTGCCCGTCGGCGACGGCGGTGAGCGCCGCCCGGAGCTCGTCGTCCGCGGCGCCCAGCAGGGCGGCGCGGACGGGGAACGCCGTCCGGGTGCGGGCCAGGTCCCGGGCCACGACAGCGGCCGTGAGCTCGGGGTGCAGTGCCAGGTGGGTGCGCAGCCGGGCGGCCTGGGCCCGTAGCGCGGGTTCGGTGCGCGCCGACAGCACCCACGGCACGGCGCCCGCGGACGGTGCCCCGGTGGTCGTGGACGTCTCGGCGGTCGCTGCCTCTTCGAGGATGACGTGGGCGTTGGTGCCGCTCATGCCGAAGGCGGAGACCGCGGCGCGACGCGGTCGGCCCTCGCTGGTCCAGGGCAGGGCCTCGGCGAGGAGGACGACCTCGCCGGCGGACCAGTCGACGCGGCTGCTGGGCTCGTCCACGTGCAGGGTGCGGGGCAGCACCCCGTGCCGCAGGGCCTGGACCGTCTTGATGATGCCGGCGACACCGGCCGCGGCCTGGGTGTGCCCGATGTTGGACTTCAACGAGCCGAGCCGCAGCGGTCGGCCCTGCGGACGGTCCTGTCCGTACGTCGCCAACAGGGCCTGGGCCTCGATCGGGTCGCCCAGGACGGTGCCCGTTCCGTGGGCCTCGACCAGGTCCACTTCGGCGGCCTCGACGCCCGCGTTGGCCAGCGCCTGCCGGATCACCCGTTGCTGCGCGGGGCCGTTGGGCGCGGTGAGGCCGTTCGACGCGCCGTCCTGGTTGACGGCCGAGCCGCGGACCACGGCGAGCACCGGGTGTCCGTGGCGGCGGGCTTCGGACAGCCGCTCGACGACGAGCATGCCGACGCCCTCGCCCCAGCCGGTGCCGTCGGCGGTGTCGCCGAAGGCGCGGCAGCGGCCGTCGGGGGACAGTCCCCGCTGCCGGCTGAACTCGACGAAGACGTCGGGTCCTGCCATCACGGCGGCGCCGCCGACCAGGGCGAAGGTGCACTCCCCGCTGCGCAGTGCCTGTCCGGCGAGGTGCAGGGCGACCAGCGAGGAGGAGCAGGCGGTGTCCAGGGTGACGGCGGGTCCTTCGATCCCCAGGTGGTAGGCGATCCGTCCGGAGGCGACGCTGGAGACGTTGCCGGTGAGGAGGTGTCCCTCGACGTCGGTGCCCGCGGGGCCGGAGCCGTAGCCCTGTCCGGCGACGCCGACGAACACGCCGCCCGCGGTGCCCTTGACCCGGGTCGGGTCGATGCCCGCGCCTTCGAGTGCTTCCCAGGCGGCCTCCAGCAGCAACCGGTGCTGGGGGTCCATGGCCAGGGCCTCGCGCGGGGAGATGCCGAAGAACTCCGCGTCGAAGTCGCCGGCCGTGTCGAGGAACCCGCCGCCGGTGGTGGAGAAGGTGCCGGGGTGCTCGGGGTCGGGGTCGTAGAGCGCGGCGAGGTCCCAGCCGCGGTCGGCCGGCATCGGGGCGATCGCGTCGGTCCCGTCGGTGACGAGTCGCCAGAGGTCGTCGGGTGAGCGGACCCCGCCCGGGAAGCGGCAGGCCATGGCGACGACGGCCAGGGGTTCCGCGCTGCCGCCGAGGTGCGCGACCGGTGCGTCGGGGGTCTCGTCCGCGCCGGTGAGCAGGGTGTGCAGGTAGTGGGCGAGGGCATCGACGGTGGGGTGGTCGAAGACCAGGGTGGCGGGCAGCGACAGGCCGGTGGCCGCGACGAGCCGGTTGCGCAGGTCCACCGTGGTCAGCGAGTCGAAGCCGAGTTCGCGCAGCGGCCGGTCGGGGTCGATGGGGTGGCCGCTGTCGTGGCCGAGGGCGCGGGCGGCTTCGGCGACCACCGTGGTGTGCAGCAGGTCGAGCCGCGCGGTCCGCGACAGTGCGGTGAAGCGGCGCCGCCACCCGGTGGTGGTGTCGTTCGCGGCGGGGGCCTCGGTGGTGGTCGCCTCCGGTATGCCGCGCAGCAGGGCGCTGGGGCGGGCCGCGGTGAACGGCGGTACGAAGCGTTCCCAGGTGACGTCGGCGAGCACCACGCAGGTGTCGCCGCGGTCGACGGTGCGGCGCAGTGCGTCGAGGGCGGCGGCGGGTTCCAGTCCGCCCAGACCGTGGGCCCGCAGGCTGGTCCCGGCGTCGCCGGCGGCCATGCCGGTGCCCGCCCAGGGCCCCCAGGCGACGGAGGTGGCGGACAGGCCCCGGGCGCGGCGCCGGGCGGCGAGCGCGTCGAGGTGGGCGTTGGCGGCTGCGTAGCCGCTCTGCCCGCCGCTGCCCCAGACGCCGGCGATCGACGAGAACAGCACGAACGCGTCGAGCGGTTCGTCGGCGAACAGTGCGTCGAGGTGGGACGCGCCGACCGCCTTCGCGGCGAGTTCGTCGTGCCACTGGTGCGGGGTGCAGTGTGCGATGCGGGTGGCGGTGACGGTGCCGGCGGCGTGGAACACGGCCCGCGGCAGGTCGTCGGCCGCGCGCAACCGGTCCAGCAGCGAGCCGAGCGCGGCCCGGTCGGCGACGTCGCACGCTTCGACGGTGACCCGGGCTCCGAGCCGCCCGAGCTCCGCGACGAGTTCCCCGGCGCCGGGGGCCTCGGGCCCGCGCCGGCTGGTGAGGACGAGGTGTTCGGCGCCGTCCGCGGCCAGGGCCCGGGCCAGGTGCACGCCGATGCCGCCGGTGCCGCCGGTGATCAGGACGGTGCCCTTGGTGGTCCACCGGCTCGGGGAGGGCTCCGGGGCGGGGACGTCGCGCACCAGGCGACGGCCGTGGGCACCGTCGGGGCGCAGCGCGATCTGGTCCTCGGTGCCGAAGGTGCCGGCCAGCGCGGCGGCGAGCTGCCGGGCGAGGCCGTCGTCGGGTACGCCCGGGACGTCGACCAACCCGCCCCACCGCTCGGGCAGTTCCAGGGCCGCCACCCGGCCGAAGCCCCACACCTGGGCCTGTTCCGGGACGGGCGGGCCGTCCTGGGCGACGCCCGAGGTCAGACACCACAGGGGGGCGGTGATCCGGGCCCGGCCGGTCTCCTGGACGAGGCGCAGGGTGGCGGTGAGCGGATCGTCGCCCAGGGCGAGCAGCGACAGCACGCCCGCCACGGTCGCGTCCCCGCCGAGTTCGTCGAGACGGTCGGCGAGCGTCGTGGACCGTGCGGAACCGCTGCTCACCACGGTGACCTCGGCGCCGTACGCGGTCAGCGCCTCCCGGGCCGTCTCCACGAGGGCGTCGGCACCCGCGTCGGGGACGACGAGCAGCCACGGCCCGCCGAGCCGGGGCCGCAGCGCGGCGGTGAGGGGCTCCCAGCTGACGCGGTAGCGCCAGGCGTCGGCGGGATCGGCCGTGGTGCCGGGGGCCGCCCTCAGTTCGCGGGGCCAGAACCGCTGGTGCTCGAACGGGTACGTGGGCAGGTCGGTGGGCTGCCCGGTGGGGTGCCAGGCGACGGGTGCGCCGCGGACCCACAGTGCGGCCAGCGCGGCGGTGACCGCCTGCGGCTCCGGTGCGTCCTGCGGGCCGAGCAGCGGCACGGCCGCGGGGGCGTCGGCCAGTGCGCCGGCGAGCAGGGTCGACAGCACCCGGCCCGGCCCCACCTCGACGAAGGTGGCGGCGCCCGCGGCGTGCAGGCTCCGGGCACCGTCGAGGAACCGCACGGTGCCGCTGACGTGGCGCACCCAGTAGTCCGCGGTCCGCAGGTCGTCACCGGTGGCGAGTTCACCGGTCAGGTTGCTGACGACGGGCAGCCGGGGCGCGGCGTAGGTGACGGAGGCCGCGACCCTGCGGAAGGCGTCCAGCATCGGTGCCATCCGCGTGGAGTGGAACGCGTGGCTGACGTCCAGGCGCCGCACGCGGCGTCCCCGCCCGCGCAGTTGCCCGGCGACCGCCTCGACCGCCTCGGCCTCGCCGCTGAGCACCACGGCGGTGGGCCCGTTGACCGCGGCGACGGAGACGGTGTCCTCGGTGAGCAGGGCGCGGACCTCGTCCTCGCCGGCCTCCACCGCGACCATGACGCCGCCGTCGGGCAGTTCGTCCATCAGCCGGCCGCGCGCCGCGACCAGGGCGCAGGCGTCGGCGAGGGAGAGCACCCCGGCGAGGTGCGCGGCGGTCAACTCGCCGACGGAGTGGCCGATGAGCAGGTCCGGCCGGACTCCGTGGTGGGCGAGGAGCCGGTGCAGGGCGACCCCGAGGGCGAACAGGGCGGGCTGGGTGTAGCGGGTGCGGTGCAGCAGCCCGGCGTACGGGCCGTCCCCGGTCGCGAACATGACGTCCCGCAGCGGCACGTCGACGTGCGGGGCGAAGTGGGCGAGCACCTCGTCGAGGGCGTCGGCGAAGACGGGGTGGCACCGGTGGAGTTCGGCGCCCGCCGAGGCGATCTGGCTGCCCTGGCCGGGGAAGAGAAACGCGGTCGCGCCCGTGGCGGCGGCCGTACCGGTGATCAGGTGGTCGTCGGTTCCGGCGGCGGCGAGCGCGGCGAGGGCCCGGCGCATCGGCTCGTCGCCGGGCCGTAGCACCGCGGCCCGGTGCCGGAGTCCGGCGCGGGCGGTGGCCAGGGTACGGGCCATGTCCACCGCGGCCGTGGCGGGGTGCTCCTGTACGTGGGCGTCGAGCCGGTCGGCCTGGGCCGCCAGGGCGGGCCCGGTGGCGGCGGACAGGAGCAGCGGGGTCGGCAGCACCTCGTCGGCGGGCGGCCCGGTACGGGCGGCGGGGGCTTCTTGGAGGACGACATGGGCGTTGGTGCCGCTGATGCCGAACGAGGACACCGCCGACCGGCGCGGGCGTCCGGTCTGGGGCCACTCCCGTGCCCCGGTCGACAGCCGCGTGCCGCCCGCGGACCAGTCCACGTGCGGGGAGGGCTCGTCGGCGTGCAGCGTCCGGGGCAGCATGCCGTGCTGCATCGCCAGGACGAGCTTGATGACCCCGGCGACGCCCGCCGCGGCCTGGGTGTGACCGATGTTCGACTTGACCGAGCCGAACCACAGGGGGTGTTCGGGGTGCCGCCCCGAGCCGTAGACGGCCTGGAGCGCCTGCGCCTCGATGGGGTCGCCGAGGCTGGTGCCGGTGCCGTGGGCCTCCACGGCGTCGATGTCGGCGGGGGTGAGCGCGGCATCGGCGAGCGCGGCACGGATCACCTGCTGTTGGGCGGTTCCGTTCGGGGCGGTCAGCCCGTTGCTGGCGCCGTCCTGGTTGACGGCCGTGCCGCCGACCAGGGCGAGCACGCGGTGTCCCAGGCGGCGGGCTTCGGAGAGTCGCTCCAGCAGCAGGACACCGGCCCCCTCGCCCCAGACGGTGCCGTCGGCGCCCGCCCCGAAGGCCTTGCAACGCCCGTCGGGTGCGAGGCCGTTCTGTCGGCTGAACTCCACGAACAGGGTGGGGGTGCTCATGATGGTGACGCCGCCGGCGAGCGCCTGTGCGCACTCGCCGCGGCGCAGCGACTGGACCGCGAGGTGCAGGCTCACCAGGGAGGCCGAGCAGGCGGTGTCCACGGTCAGCGCGGGGCCCTCGACGCCGAGGGTGTAGGAGACGCGGCCGGAGAGCACGCTGGCGGTGTTGCCGGTCAGGAAGTGCCCTTCGGTCTCCTCGGTCACCCCGGCGAGGCGGGCGGTGTAGTCCTGGCCGTTGGTGCCGACGAACACACCGAGCGAACTGCCGCGCAGCGAGGCGGGATCGATGCCGGCGTGTTCGATCGCCTCCCAGGTGGTCTCCAGGAGCAGCCGCTGTTGCGGGTCCATGGCCAGGGCTTCGCGCGGCGAGATGCCGAAGAAGGCGGCGTCGAATCCGGCGACGTCGCGGAGGAATCCACCGCGGCGGCTGTAGGTCGTCCCGGGGCGCTTCCGGTCGGGGTCGTGGAGCCGGGCGGTGTCCCAGCCGCGGTCCTCGGGCCAGTCGGTCACCGCGTCGCGGCCCTCGCTGAGCAGCTGCCAGAGCGCGTCGGGCCCGTGCGCGCCGCCGGGGAAGCGGCAGCCGATGCCGACGATCGCGATCGGGTCGTCCGCGGCACCGGACGCCGTCAGGGGCGTCGGGGTTGCGGGTTCCGCCGCCGGGAGGTCGGCGTCGACGAGCAGGGTCACCAGGTGGGCGGCCAACGCCTGCGGGGTGGCGTGGTCGAAGAGCAGGGTAGTGGGCAGCCGCAGACCGGTGGCCTTGCCGATCCGGTTGCGCAGCTGAACCGCGTTGAGCGAGTCGAATCCCAGCTCGGTGAACGCACGGGTCTCCCGCACCTCGCTGTCCGGGGCGCGCCCCAGGACCCGACGGGCCAGGTCGCTCACCAGGGCGGTGATCGACCGGAGCCGTTCGGGCGGGGACAGCGGGGCCAGCCGGCTCCGTAGGGAGGTGGTGTCCTGCCCGGGGTCACCGGGGGCGTTGACCCCGGGCAGCACGCTCAGCAGCGCGGTGCTGCGCACCCCGCTGACCTCGGCGAAGCGCGGCCAGTCCACATCGGCGACGACGGCGTCCGCGGGGGCGCCGGCCAACACCCGCCCCAGGGCGCGCAGCGCGGCTTCGGGAGCCATGGCGCGCACCCCGACGTCACCGAGGCGGTCCGCGTCGCGGCGGCTGACCATGCCGTCGCCGGCCCAGACGCCCCAGGCGAGGGAGGTCGCCGGCAGCCCCGCGGCGCGGCGTCGCCCGGCGAGTGCGTCGAGCGCGGCGTTGGCGGCGGCGTAGTTGGCCTGGCCGGCGGCGCCGATGGTGCCGGTGAGCGAGGAGAAGAGGACGAACGCGGTGAGGTCGTGGCCGAGCGTCGCCTCGTGCAGGGCGTGCGCGGCGGTGTGCTTGACCCGGTACACGGAGGCGAGGCGGTCCGGGGTCAGCGCGTCGACGGTGCCGTCGTCGAGCACGCCCGCCGCGTGGAACACCGCGGTGAGCGGCTGCTCGGCCGGGACGGTGGCGAGCAGGGCGGCGATCTGGTCGCGGTCGCCGACGTCGCAGCGGGCCAGGGTGACCGCGGCGCCGGTGGCGGTGAGTTCCGCGCACAGTTCGGTGGCGCCGGGGGCGTCGGGGCCGCGGCGGCTGACGAGCAGCAGATGGGGCACGCCCTCGGCGGCGAGGCGACGGGCGAGGTGCGCGCCGAGACCGCCGGTGCCTCCGGTGATCAGGACCGTGCCGGTGGTGGGCCACTGCTCGCGTCGGGGGTCCGGCGGCGCGATCCGCAGCCGCCGCCCGTAGGTGCCGGTGGGGCGAACGGCGACGTGGTCCTCGTCGCGGACCGTGGCCAGCACCGTTCTGACCCGTGCGGCGGCCCGGTCGTCCAACTCGGCGGGCAGGTCGAGCAGGCCGCCCCAACGGTCGGGGTGCTCCAGCGCGACGGTGCGGCCGAGTCCGGCGACGGCGGCATGGACGGCCGGGCCGGGCTGCTCGCCGTACCCGACCGTGGCGACCTCGCGGGTGACGCACCACAGCGGCGCGGTGATCTCGGCGTCGCCGAGGGCCTGGACGAGGGCGAGCGTCAGGGGTAGGGCGGCGGGCAGGCCGGGGTGCGCGGGGTGGTCGCGCTGCTCTTCGGCCAGCAACGAGATCACTCCGGCGACGGGACGCTCCCCGACCGCCCGGCGCACCAGGTCGGTGAGGACCGTCCGGTCGTGGCCGGGATCGGTGACGTGGACGCGGATCAGGTCGAGGCCCACCGCGGTCAGCGGCCCGGCGATCGCGTCGCCGGTGCCTTCGGTCGTCACCAGCAACCAGGCGCCGGCCGCCGGTGCCTTCGGCTCCAGGGTCAGCGGCGACCACGCGATCTCGTGGCGCCAGGTCGCGGAGCGGTCGCTGCGCCAGGACGCCAGCGCCGGCAGCACCCGGCCGAGCACCTCGGCGTCGACGTCGAGCAGTTCGGCGAGTTCGGGGAGCGGGCGGGCCTCCAGTTCGCGCCACAGCTCGTCCGACGCGCCTCCGCCCACCGCGGCGGGTGCGGGGGCCTCGGAGGGCTCGGGCCAGTAGCGGCGGCGTTGGAACGGGTAGGTCGGCAGGGCGACATGGCGCGTTCCGGGCCCGGCGGTCAAGGCGGTCCAGTCGACGGGCAGGCCGTGGGCCCATGCCTCGCCGAGGGCGTGCAGCATCCGGCGCAGACCGCCGTCGTCGCGGCGCAGGGTGCCGAGGACGGTGGCCTCGACGTCCGTCGCCCGTACGGTGTCCTCGGTGCTCGCGGTGAGCACGGGATGCGGGCTGATCTCGATGAACGCGGTGTGCCCGGCTTCGGCGAGGGCGCGGACGGCCGGGGCGAAGGCGACGGTGCCGCGCAGGTTGCGGTACCAGTAGTCGGCGTCGAGCCCCGCGGTGTCGGTGAACGCCCCGTCCACCGTGGAGAAGAACGGCACCGCACCGCTGCGAGGGGTGATCCGGGCCAGCAGGTCCAGGAGTTCGGTCCGGATGCGCTCCACGTGCACCGAGTGCGAGGCGTAGTCCACCGGTACCAGCCGGGTGCGGACGCCGTCGGCGACGAGATCCGCCACGAACGCGTCCAGGGCTTCCCGGTCGCCGGCCACCACGGTCGCTCCCGGTCCGTTGACGGCCGCCACGGACAGTCGCCCCGACCGGTCGCCGAGGAGTTCTTCGACCCGGTCCGCCGGCAGGGCGACCGAGGCCATGCCGCCCTCGCCGGCGATCGCCCGCAGCGCCCGGCTGCGCAACGCGACCACCTGCGCACCATCCTGGAGGGACAGGCCGCCCGCGACGACCGCGGCGGCGATCTCCCCCTGGGAGTGGCCGACCACTGCGGCGGGCTCGACGCCGCAGGAGCGCCACACCGCGGCCAGGGACACCATCACCGAGAAGAGGGCGGGCTGCACCACGTCGACGCGTTCCCAGTCGTCGCCCCGGCGCACCAGGTCCACCAACGACCAGTCCACGAACGGTGCCAGTGCCGTTTCGCACTCGGCCATCCGCTCCGCGAACACCGGTGATTCCGCCAGCAGTTCGCGAGCCATGCCCATCCACTGGGAGCCCTGACCGGGGAAGACGAAGACGGCCGGACCGGTGCGGACGACGCCTTCGGCGGTCTCCGGCCCTTCGGTGCCGCCGGCGAACGCGGTGAGGGCGGCCTCCAGTTCCTCGCCGACACCGGTGACGACGGCACGGTGCTCCAGGGCGGCGCGGGTGGTGACCAGTGCCCGGGCGAGGTCGTGGTGGGCGACCGACCCGTCCCGCAGCAGCGGCAGCAGTTGACGGGCTTGGTCGCGCAGGGCCTGCGGGGTGTGCGCGGACAGCAGCAGGGGCAGCGGCCCGTCCTGCGCCGGGGGTTGCGCGACGGGTGCTTCGACCGCGGGTTCCTCGATGATGACGTGGGCGTTGGTGCCGCTGATCCCGAACGACGAGATGCCGGCCCGTCGGGGACGTTCGCCGCGCGGCCAGTCGACCGGTTCGGTCGCCAGCCGGACCGCTCCGGAGTCCCAGTCCACGAACGGCGAGGGCTCGTCCACGTGCAGGGTCTTCGGGACCGTGCCGTGCCGCATCGCCTCGACGAGCTTGATGATGCTGGCCGCCCCGGCGGCGCCCTGGGTGTGACCGAGGTTGGACTTCACCGAACCGAGCCACAGCGGCCGGCCCTCCGGACGGTCCTGCCCGTACGTCGCCAACAACGCCTGCGCCTCGATCGGGTCACCCAACTTGGTGCCCGTTCCGTGCCCCTCCACCACGTCCACCTCGGCCGCCGACAGCCCGGCATCCGCCAACGCCGCCCGGATCACCCGCTGCTGCGCCGGACCGTTCGGCGCCGTCAGACCGTTCGACGCACCGTCCTGGTTCACCGCCGAACCACGCAGCACGGCGAGCACCGGATGCCCGTTCGCCAGCGCGTCCGACAGCTTCTCCACCACCAGCAGGCCGATGCCCTCCGACCAGCCGGTGCCGTCGGCTCCCGAGGCGTACGCCTTGCAGCGGCCGTCGGGGGCCAGACCGCGCTGACGGCTGAAGCCCACGAACGAGACGGGGTTGGACATCACCGTGACACCACCGGCGAGCGCAAGACTGCACTCGCCCTTGCGCAGGGCCTGGGCGGCGAGGTGCAACGCCACCAACGACGAGGAACAGGCGGTGTCCAGGGTGACCGCGGGACCCTCCAGACCGAGGGTGAACGCGACCCGGCCGGACAGGACGCTGGCAGCCCCTCCGACGAGGCGCTGACCGTCGATCCCGGCGAGGCCACCGGGGTGTTCGGGGCCCTGGTCGTGGAACATGGTGCCCGCGTAGACGCCGGTGCGCGACCCCCGCAACGCATGCGGATCGATACCCGCACGCTCCACCGCCTCCCACGCCACCTCCAACATCAACCGC
>NZ_JBHWIQ010000008.1:266776-307468 GCF_042732055.1 Streptomyces sp. NPDC059816 | reverse complement strand
TTCCCAGACCTTAGGGTCTGGGAACCACTCCTTTTTTGTTGCCCTCTTTGAGGCGACGAAAGTACGGAGGCGGACGGCTCGGTACGGGGCGACGGGCCGCTGCCGGGCGTGCCGCCGGTGTCCGTGACGGTGATGCTGACGAGTCCGGTCTCGTACCGGACCTGCACCTCGGCCGCGGCTCCCGGGCCCGAGTGCTTCATGGTGTTGGTGAGGGCCTCCTGGACCAACCGGAACACGGCGGGTTGGAGGCCGGGCGGGGCGTGAGGTGTCACGGAGCGGGCGGCCTGCTGCACCCTGTGGATGAACTGGGTGGGGACCGGCTTGCCCGCGGCGGCCGTTGGCCGCGTGGGACCAGCCTCCGGCGCTCCGGGTGCCGGCAGGGCGTGGGCCCGCGGATGGGGTGGTCGAGGGGTGGCGACGGTGTCGTACGTTCTTGTCGTGCGCACCTGGCCATCGTCGTACGGGGCGGGCCCGCCGCACATCGCACCACGGTCGTGGAACACCTTCCCCTGACCTCGTACCCGGGTACTACGGACACCGATACCGCAGGGGGCACTCCGCCGGTCGGTTCCGGAGCACAGGAGTACCGCAGTACGAGATGAAGTCGCTACCCCAGTGTGATGTCCCCCGGCCCTCCACCATGGTCCTCTTCTCCTGCTCGGGTACGAGCCCGAGCGTGCCAAGCGTTCCGAGTGAACCGCTCACGACGGTGCACGGGAGCGAACCAGTCCAGGAGAGAGGTGCCCCGATGACGACGGCGAAGTGGCTGGTGCTGGACCGGCGGATCAGGCAGGGAGTTCGTCCTCGGGCCAACGGGCCCGGGCCTGCTCACGGGAACGGAGGAGCGCCAGTGTCGGCAACCCCCGCTCTTTCCCCGCGGCGAGCAGGGAGGGTAGCTGGGGGATGGGCGCGACCGCCGCCACATCGTCGAGGACGAGGGCGAGTGGTGGGTCGAGCCGACCGGAGGATGACCGTTCGGCCATGCGCCGGCCGTGCTCGACCACGCTTGAGGCCAGAGCCGTGAGGAGGGGCATGGCTCCGGGGCGGAGCTTGGGATCTTCGATCGCCTCGCCCACCAGATAGATCGTGCCCCCTTCGGACACGAAGGAATCCAGTGCGAGCGCATCAGTTCTGTTGGGCGTGCACGCCTCGCGGACGTTCACGGTGAAGAGGGAGGAGAGAGTACGCGCCGTCAGCTCCTGAGCCATGTCCCTGCGTTCGGGGTGAGCGGTGAGCGCCGCTTCCAGTTCGCCCGCGCTGCCGGACGCGGCCTTGGGGTTGGTGCGCAGGGCGCGAACCGCCTCCTGGACCTGATTTCCCTGTGCCCACCGGTGGACGTGACGGAACTGGCGTCCGTCGACCGCGGCGGCGTGGAGGAAGCAGCGCATCAGGGTCTCGGCGGTATCGGCCACCGCCGCGTCCAGCTTCGCGGTGGGCCTCGTCGGAGCGAGTAGTGCCCTGGCCCGCTGCGCTGCCGTCTCTCGGTCCTCGCAGCCGTTGCTCGGTGACCAGTGCAGGCGGGCCGGGGTGTCACAGAGGTGAAGGGGGTCGTAGAGGAGGACGGGGCCCAGTTTGGCGCGGGCGTCCTTGGTGTCTTCCCACAGGGCGGGAGCGGAGGTGATGACGAGCGCGGGGCCTTCCGCGTCCCGTACTGCCTGGGCGGCCACCGGGTGGCGGTCCCGCGGAGGCCCCAGGACCAGGGGTCCGTGTGCGGACGGTACGAAGGCGTGGACGGGGGCACCCGGATCGGGGCCGTTCGGTCCGGTGGGTGGCACGACACTGCTTGTGGACCGCGGGCGGCGTGCCCCGGACGCATCGGCTTCGGCGGCGACCAGCGCTTGGGCTTGTGCCTGTTGAGGTTCCGACAGCTCGCTGAGCGGGGTATCGGCGCCACGAGGGGGGAGGGGGCGGGGGGTGGGGGAGGGGGGAGCCCCCCGGAGCGGCTTCTCCAAACGGTGCCGCTCCCCCGCTTCCCCCACATACCGTGCCCCGTTCCGGTGATCCGCGGGAACGCCGCCGTCTCCGTACTGCCGGCGCTCGTCGTACTCGTCCTCGTAGCGGGTGTGGGGGCCGCGGTGGCGGGCGACCTTGCGGGCGTGGGCACGTTCGGCGCGGGTGAGGCCGGTGCGCAGGCGCTCGACCAGTCCCATCACGAGGAACCCTGCGACGACGAGCAGGGCGGTCTGAACGGCGAACAGGGTCCAGAACAGCTCGTGGCCGGGGAGCTGCTCGGCAGGGGTGGCGGGCCAGGCTCCGGTCACGTCCTGGGGGTTGGTGATCAAGTGGCGTAGCGCGGCGGGGGTGTTGTCGAAGGTGATCGCGGTGGGCCAGGAACCGTGTGCCAGTCGGCCGGCGAGCCCGGTGGAGGACCAGATGAGTAGCGTTGCGCAGAGGAGGGCGGCGAGGCCGCCCACGAGGAGGGAGTCGGGCACGCCGCGTCCGCCCTGCCCGCGGTCGCCGTCGTCGTACGGGGCTTCGTACCTCCTGCGGTCATGCCGGGGCATCAGGACACCGTCCGGTTCCGCATCGCTCCTCCGCTCACACCTGTACCACTGTCCACAGTCGCCCCCGTGCTCACACACGTATCCCGGCAGATATGGCGTTGACTCGCCACCGTTGCCGCCCCCGCTCCTGTCGCTCCTGCTGGTGCTGCTGCCGGGGTTCGGGCCGGGGCGCGGGTCATGCGACGGTCGATTCGGACGCGTCGCCCCACTGTTGTTCCACGAAGGCTGCGGCGCGGTGTTCCGCTTCGAGTTCGGCGGCGTGCAGGGCCTCGTCGTGGGTCGCGGAGGATTCGGTCATGGCGCGGTCGGTGAAGACGAGGGGGCGTTCGGCTTCGGTGACCAGGTGTTTGACGACCTGGACGTTCCCGTTGACGTCCCAGACGGCGATGCCCGGGGTGAGGGTCGGGATGATCTCGACGGCCCAGCGGGGCAGGCCCAGCACCCGGCCGGTGGCCCGGGCCTCGTCGGCCTTCTGGGCGTAGATGGTCCGGGTGGAGGCCATCTTCAGGATGGCCGCTGCTTCCTTCGCGGCGGCGCCGTCGACGACGTCGGACAGGTGGTGGACGACGGCGATGAACGAGAGGCCGAGGCGGCGGCCGAACTTCAGCAGCCGCTGGAAGAGCTGTGCGACGAACGGGCTGTTGATGATGTGCCAGGCTTCTTCGACCAGGAAGATGCGCTTCTTGCGGTCGGGGCGGATCCAGGTGTGTTCCAGCCAGACGCCCACGATGGCCATGAGGATGGGCATGGCGATCGAGTTGCGGTCGATGTGGGAGAGGTCGAAGACGATCAGCGGGGCGTCCAGGTCGATGCCGACGGTGGTCGGGCCGTCGAACATGCCGCGCAGGTCACCGTCGACCAGGCGGTCCAGGACGAGGGCGACGTCGAGGCCCCAGGCACGGACGTCGTCGATGGCGACGTTCATGGACTGCGCGGATTCCGGTTCGGGGTGGCGGAGCTGTTCCACGATGTCGGTGAGTACCGGCTGCCGGTCCAGGATCGTTTCGTTGACGTAGGCGTGGGCGACCTTGAGGGCGAAGCCGGACCGCTCGTCGAGCCCGTGTCCCATCGCGACCTCGATGATGGTGCGCAGCAGGGCGAGCTGTCCGGTGGTGGTGATCGACGGGTCGAGCGGGTTGAGGCGGATGCCCATGTCCAGGGCGGCCGTCGGGTCGAGCCGGATGGGCGTTATGCCCAGCTCCTGCGCGACGAGGTTCCATTCGCCGACGCCGTCTTCTCCCTGGGCGTCGAGGACGACGACCTGTCGGTCCCGGAACCGGAGCTGCCGCAGGACGTAGGTCTTCTCCAGGGCGGACTTGCCGTTGCCGGACTCGCCGAGCACCAGCCAGTGGGGCGCCGGGAGCTGCTGCCCGTACAGCTGGAAGGGGTCGTAGATGTAGCCCTTGCCGGAGTACACCTCGCGGCCGATGATCACGCCGGAGTCGCCGAGGCCGGGTGCGGCGGTCGGCAGGTAGACGGCCTGGGCCTGGCCCGTGGAGGTGCGCACGGGCAGTCGGGTCGTTTCCACCTTCCCGAAGAGGAAGGCCGTGAACGCGTCCGTAAGGATGGACAGCGGGTCCCGCATCAGTTCATCAGCTCCCGTCCACACACATCACCCTGTCCCCGCTCATCGCTCATCATCGGTGGGTCCGGTTCACGTTCGCTGGCCTGGTTCGCGTGTTCACTGACCTGGTTCATGTTCGCTGGGGTCTGGTTCGTTTCCTGGACCCGGTCCACGTGCATGGCCTGGTCGTTCCCGTGGTGCGTGCCCTCCGTGGCGTGCAGGGCCGTGCGGTGGGGCCGGGTCCGTGGTGGGCCCGGCCGGGGTGGTTCGGCTATTTGCGGATGCCGGTGGCGAACGGCAGGGTGTTGACGAAGGCGCGGTGGTGTTCGCGGTCGCACCACTCCAGCTTGAGGTACGACTTGCCGGCGGAGGCGCGGATGGTGCGCTTGTCGCGGGCGAGGGCCTCGGGGGAGCGGGCGGACACGGTGATGTAGCCGACGAGGTTGACGCCGGCGGCGCCGGAGGCGAGGTCCTCGCCGCGTTGGTCGAGTCGGGAGTGGGCGGCGATGTCCCGGGGGTCGACGGTGCGGTTCATCTTGGCGGCGCGGCTGGCGTCGGCCTCGTCGTTGGTCTTCTCGGTGAGCATCCGTTCGATGGCGATCTCGGTGGGTTCGAGGTCCATGGTGACGGCGACCGTGCGGATGACGTCGGGGGTGTGCACGAGGAGCGGCGCGAGGAAGTTCACGCCGACGGGGGTCATCGGCCACTCCTTCACCCAGGCGGTGGCGTGGCACCAGGGGGCGCGGGTGCTGGACTCGCGGGTCTTGGCCTGGAGGAAGGTGGGTTCGACGGCGTCGAGTTCGGCGGGCCAGGCGTTGCGCTTGGTCATGGCCTGGATGTGGTCGATGGGGTGGTCCGGGTCGTACATGGAGTGCACGAGGGAGGCGAGGCGGCTCTGCCCGAGGGGTTGGCGCAGCCGGATGTCGGCTTCCTGGAGGCGGGAGCAGATGTCGGTGAGTTCACGGGCCATGACGACGGCGAGTCCGGCGTCGCGGTCGAGTTTGCGGCGGCCGGTCTGGGCGCGGGCGGCGCGGGCCATGGCGTTGGCTTCGGCGGCGAGTTCCCGGCTGTGGTGCATGCAGGCGACGAGGTAGGCGCGGTGCTGTTCGCTGCTGGTGGACACCATGGACTGGAGTTGTTCGTAGGAGTCCTGGAGCCAGCCGGGGGCGTGGGTGTCGCCGCGCTGGGCGACGTCCTTGGCGTGGGCGTCGGGGTCGGCGGGCAGGGTGCGGGCGAGCATCTGGATGCGGGTGACGAAGCCGTCGCCGTTGGCCACGTGCTTGAGGAGGGTGCCGAAGCGGTCGACGAGGGCTTCTTGGTCCTCGGAGTCGCGCAGGCCGACGCCGGGGCCTTCGATTTCGATGGCCGCGGTGATGGTCTTGCGGTCGGCGTGGAGGAGGACGGCGATCTCGTCGGGTCCGAAGGGGGCGGAGAGCCAGGCGATGCGGCCGATGCCGGGCGGCGGACCGATTTCGACTTCGTGGCCGTCGACGCTGATGCCGGCTTCGGGGGCCGCGGAGCGGTAGGTGGTGCCTCGCTTGAGGTGCCGTTTGAAGCTGCGGTTGATCTCGAACCACTTGTAGAAGGTGCGCCGTTTGTAGGGGACGTAGACGGCGGCGAGCGCGAGCAGGGGGAAGCCGAGGAGCAGCACGATCCGTAGGGACAGCACGGGGACGAGGAGTCCGCTCATCATGCCCATGAAGGCGCCGGCGATGATGAGGGCGATCTCGCCGGTCTCTCGGTTGCGGCCGACGACGGCGTTGGGCCGGGCGCGGCCGATGAGATAGGTCCGGCGTGCTGCGGCCGGGTGGGACGCGTGGGACAGCGATTCGGTCGTCAACGTCCTTCACCTCCCGTGCGGTTGGTGCTGGCGTGCGGGCTGTTCATGGGGCTGGAGCGGGGGGCGGGTGCGGAGGCGGGGGTGGTGCCGCCGCCTTGCCCGCCCTGGCCGCGGCTGCTGTGGGCGGCGACGCCTCCGCTGACCGGGTTGCTGGGGCGGGGGGGTGCTCCGCCGCCGCCGTGGTCGGCGCGGGTGCTGTGGGTCTTGATGCCCTGGGAGACGAGGGCGGCGGGGGAGCTGATGACGGCGGCGGCGCGGCTTTCGGCGCCGTGTTGGATGCGGTTGTTGCGGGAGTTCGCGATTTCGTCGCCGAAGCCGGGGACGAAGCGGTAGATCATGGCGCTGGCGAAGATGGCGAGCAGGATGATCGCGAGTCCGGAGACGACGGCGGAGAACGCGTCGGGTCCGTCGTCGGAGCTGGAGAGGGCGCCGGCGAGGCCGAGGACGATCACGATGACGGGTTTCACCAGGATGACGGCGATCATGATGCCGGCCCAGCGGCGTACGTGGCCCCACAGGTTCTTGTCGACGAGTCCGGCGTAGACGACGGTGCCGAGGAGTGCGCCGACGTAGAGGAGGGCGGCGCGGATGACGAGTTCGAGCCAGAGGACGCCGGCGGCGAGGACCGAGACGAGGGAGACCACGATCAGCATGATCGGTCCGCCGCCGATGTCGTCGCCCTTGGTGAGGGCTTCGGAGAACGAGCCGAAGAACACGTCGGTCTGGCCGCCGGTGGCCTTGGCGAGGACGTCGGTGACCCCGTCGGTGGCGGAGACGACGGTGTAGAGGATCAGCGGGGTGAAGGCGGAGGCGATGACGGTCAGCCACAGGAACCCGACCGCTTCGGACAGCGCGGTGCCCATCGGTACTCCGCGGACGGCTCGTTTGGCGACGGCGAGCAGCCACAGCAGCAGGGTGAGGATGCTGGAGGCGGCGAAGACGACGGCGTACTGCTTGAGGAAGGTGGGGTTGGTGTAGTCGACCTCGGCGGTTTCCTTGACGGCCTCGGACAGTTTGTTCACGGTCCAGGCGGCGGCGTCGGCGCAGCCCTTGGCGAGGGCGTTCAGGGGGTCGAGGGCGTCGCCGAGGGTGTCCGCGGGGTTGTCGGAGGAACCGCTCCCGCCGCCGTCGCCCTGGCTGCCGTTCTCGCAGTAGTCCCGTGCGGGCCCCTGGACGAGTTCGCAGTTGTCGTTGGTCTCCGACGGCGACGGAGTCGGAGTCGGGGCGGCGGTGGCGCGGGTGGCCAGCAGGAGAACGGGTAGGAGGGCGGCGGTCGGCGCGGCGATGAACGCGGCGGCGATCCGGGACGGGTGACGGTGGGTCCGTCCGCTGCGGTGCGCGGTGGACGCGCGGGTTTCCGGCTCCTGGGGGAGCGGGGCGCCGGAGCGTCCCGTTCCGGGTGGGGTGCCTGTCCGCACAGGTGAACGGCTACCGGGCATAGGTGAACCCTCCGTACCCCTCGACTGCCTTGGCGATGTCCTCCGCGCTGGACGCCCGGTTGTCGCCGGGGACCGGTGCGGGGCCTTGCTTCTGGGAGTGCGTGGCGACCTTCCAGTCACCGTCGGTCCACTCCAGGTTCAGGGTGAGGGTGAACCAGGTGTGGGTGACGGGGTTGGTGGAGCCTTCCCCGGCGAGGCCGAGGAGTCCGCTGCACCAGACCTCGACGGTGGCCCGATCGCCCTCCGCGCTGGTGGCTTTGGTGCCGATGGGGGTGGTTCGGGACACGAAGGTGTATCCGGTGGGGGTGGTTCCGTCGTCGTTGAGGCCGACGGCCTGGTGGAAGCCTGGGGAGTACGCCTTGTCCAGCGTGGATTCGAAGCCGGGCACCTTGGAGGGGACGATGATGGTGCGCAGGACCGCGGACCGTTTGGCCTGGTCGAACATGTCCGCCGAGCCGAGTGCGACCGCGTAGTTCGCGGCGGCCGACTGCGCCCCCTGCGCGTCGCGGGCGAACCCGGTCGCGATGCCGCCCTGCTGGCCGTCGACGGGCCGGGTGCCGCTCGCCGCGGTGGAGTCGGCCTTGGGCCGCTCGGTGTCGGGGCGGGCCGTTGACGGTTCGTCACCGCCCCGGTTGGCGAAGGCGATCGCGGCGATCAGGAGGACGACGATCCCTACGACGGTGACGAGGCCGCGTGACGAGGAGCGGGCGGGTCTGCGGGGCCCGCCCTGGCGGTCGTCGGCGTAGTCGGGCAGTCGGGTCCGGGTCTGGCCGCTGCCGCCGGGCCCGGACCTTCCGTACGGATCGGCGTGGCCGTCGCCGCGGCCGGGGTCGCCGTAGGCCCCCTCGTCCGGACTCATCGCGGGTGGGTCCCCTCCGTGTCGTGCCGGTCGCCGTCACCGGTCGCGGTGCGGGTACGGATATCCGTACCGCGTGACGCGTCCCCGTACCGACCGGTTCCGTGGCCGGTGCGTTCGCGCGGTCCGGCGCCCCCGTGCCCGGGTGTGTCGCCGGGGTGTGCACGGGGTCGTGCTGGTGTTCGCGGGGACGCGGTGTGGTGACGTGGCATCAGGGGACGCAATCTCAGCGGCGGACGGGTGGGCGGGGGCGGCCGGGGCGTGCCCCCGCGTGCGTCCCACCGGTGGGTGCGGGTCGCAGGGCGCGGCGTCGGGGGTGCGGTGGCGGGGTCACACGGTCAGACGGCCATTCCGTACACGATGGTGAAGACCGTGCCGAGCGATCCGATGATGAAGACACCGGTGAGGCCCGCGACGATGAGTCCCTTGCCCTGCTCCGCGCTGAAGGTGTCGCGCAGTGCCGTGGCGCCGATGCGCTGCTTGGCCGCGCCCCAGATCGCGATGCCCAGACACAGCAGGATGGCTGCTGCCATCACCACCTGGATCATCACCCGTGCCTCGTTGCCCAGGCTCCCGAAGGGACCCCAGTCCGGGGCGATCCCGCCGATGATGGTGGTGATGTCGCCCTTGTCGGCTGCCCTAAACATGTAACTCACCGCCCCTGTATGGGTAGTTCCTGAAACCCCTGCGAGGGTGCAGAGGGCACGCTCATTCTCGCTGACGAATCCGCCTCAGCATGTCGACTTGGCGTCTTTGGTCGGCGGGTTTCGTACAAATTATTGTTCATCGGCTCACGCGGGGGCGTGAAACGGCATACAAGGGACTGTTTGATCACTCTGTGTATCATGCGGCGTCACGCCGGGCAATGATGGCCTTGCGCAACCTCACATCTGTTGGCTCGTTAGACCCTTTTCCCCTCCGTGGCGTGCCCTGCACCTGTTGCGGGTGTGCGCCGGGCGGCCCTCATGGTGCGTGCAAGGGCGCATCGGAGCGGTCCGCACCCCCTCGTTGCGCTCCTGTCGGGCCGTGGTGCCGGGCCTACACTGGCCGGCGGCGGACTCGCTGGCGCTGAGGAGGGGTTGACGGTGCGTAGGGCGCGTGGGGCCTGGCTCGTCGCCGGTGCCGTCGTCAGCGGTGGGATCGGGTTCGTGATGCTGTTGGTCGTCGCCACGTTCCTGGCCGCGGGGAACCTCGCGGGCGGTGGTGGTGGTCAGGGGGTCGGGCTGGCGAAGGGCGCGGTTCCGGCCGCGTACCAGCCGTTGGTGGAGAAGTGGGGCAACCTGTGCGCCGCGATCAACCCCGCGCTGCTCGCCGCCCAGCTGTACCAGGAGTCGGGTTTCAACCCGAGGGCGCAGAGCCCCGCGGCGGCGCAGGGCATCGCCCAGTTCATCCCCGGCACCTGGGCGACGCACGGCGTCGACGGGGACGGGGACGGGGACCGGGACGTCTGGGACCCGAAGGACGCGATCCCGTCGGCGGCCTCGTACGACTGCGCACTCGCCAAGTACGTGAAGGACGTGCCGGGCGACCCGACGAAGAACATGCTGGCCGCGTACAACGCGGGCCCGTACGCCGTGATCAAGTACGGCGGGGTCCCCCCGTACCGCGAGACCCAGAACTACGTGAAGATCATTACCAGTCTCCAGGAGAGCTTCGCGCGGCCGGTCGGCCGGGTGGAGCCCTCGCGGCAGGCGGCGGGGGCGATCCACTACGCCCAGGGGAAGCTCGGTACGGACTACCTGTGGGGCGGTACGGGCACGGCCGCACAGGGCGGTCGCTTCGACTGCTCGGGGTTGACGCAGGCCGCGTACCGGAGTGTGGACATCGAACTGCCCCGGGTCGCCAATGACCAGTACAACGCCGGGCCGCACCCCTCGCGGGACGAACTGCTCCCCGGTGACCTGGTCTTCTTCTCGGACGACCTCACCAACTCGCGGGCCATCCGGCACGTGGGGATCTACGTGGGAGGCGGGTACATGATCGACGCGCCGAGGACGGGTGCCGTGATCCGGTTCACCCCGATCGATACGCCGGACTATTTCGGGGCGACCCGGGTGACCCAGGACGGCGCGGAAGCGTTGCCGACGCGCACCCCGTCGACCTGAGGAGACCCGTCGTGACCAGGGGCGGGGCGGCGTGTGGGACGGCTGCTCAGGCGTGTGATGATGAAGATCCGCGCGCATCGAGTGGCTGGAATCCTCCCTCCGGCGCCCGTCCCTGAGCTGCGATGACGAATCTCTCTTGGGTAACGTCTCAGTGATCTTTCGGTTGAGAGCGGAACGCGTCCCCGGGGGTTGTGCGTTCCTCGTGTACGTGGCCCCCGGGGCCGTCTCGGACACCGGAGCGGGAGACCGCCCCGGCCGGGACCGAGGGACGGGCAGACGCCGGACGAACCGGCGGTGACCGTCCGACGTGACACGAGGATCAACGGGGGTTGGTCGGTGAGGCGCACAGCCGGGTGCGCCCGCAGTAGCGATGCATGACGAAGGGGCCGCGGCACCATGGCTGGACTCGAAGACTCCGGGTCGAACCCCGATGTCAGCCTGCTCTACGAGATCAATGGCCTGGCCAAGGACGCCCCGACCTGGTTCGACGACATCATGCACTACGTCGGCGAGTACGGGCTGATGTTCGCCCTGGTGCTGCTCGGGGTGTGGACCTGGTGGAAGCTGCGGGCCCGTGCGGGTTCGCTGGACGAGGCCGCGCAGTCGGCCGCCGCCGTCATCTGGGTGCCCCTGGCCGCCGCCATCGCGGTCATCGTCAACATCCCCATCCGCGGCTTCGTGGAGCGACCGAGACCGTTCAACGACCACGAGGGCCTGGAAGTCCTCATCGAGGGCAAGACGGACTACTCCTTCGTCAGCGACCACTCCACGCTCGCCATGGCCATGGCCGTCGGCATCTTCATCGCCCACCGCAAGTACGGGCTGATCGCCATCGTGATGGCGTTCTTCGCCGGGGTGTCCCGCATCTACATGGGCGTGCACTACCCCACCGACGTCATCGGCGGATTCGCCCTCGGCACGGCCGTCGCCCTGCTGCTCGCACCGCTCGCCGCGATGCTGCTCACCCCGCTCACCCGGGCGATCGGGCGCTCCCGGCACGGCTCCTGGCTGATCATGCCCCGCTCCGCCACCGATGTTTCCCGTGAAACATCCGGCACCCCCGGCTCCCGCTCCGAGGAACGCGACCTCGCCGCCTGACGCCGACCCCGGAGACCCCTGTAGCCCCCGTGCGACGGCGGCGCTACAGGGGCGACTGCGGCACTACAGGGACTGCGGGAAGGTGAAGAAGCCCGACGGGTCGTACGTGGCCTTCACCGCCCGCAGCCGTCCGGCCGCCGCCCCGTAGTAGGCGGTGCGCCAGTCGGTCAGCGCGGCATCGGTGTAGTTCTGGTAGGCGGCACCGGAGGCGTACCGCCGCATCGCGGTGTGCGTCCCGTCGAGCCAGCCCGACGCCGCGGTGCTCGCGGTTCCCGGGGCCCAGGACACCAGGTACTGGGCCAGCATCCGGGAGCGACGGTGGACGAAGGCCGTCGCGGTCGGGGCGACCCGGTTCACGGCCCCGCCCAGCGCGGTCAGCGAGACGCTCCCCGCCCCGCCGCGCACCCCCTCGATCCGGCCGAGCAGGGTCCGCACCCCGGCCTCGGACAGCGACCGGTCGAAGAAGTCGGACCGGGCCGCATAGGTCTCCCGGCCCAGCGCACCCCGCGGGGAACGCCCCGGGACCTCCCCCGGCAGTCGGCACTGCGCCGCCTCGCCGAAGCCCGAGCAGCCTGCGTACACCTCCATCGCCGCCGCGTACGACAGGCGCCGCAACCGGACGCTGCTCGCCGAGGCGCCGATGCGGTCGGCGAGCCGGTCCACCGCGTTCTGGAGCTCGCCGTACGTACCGAGCGAGAAGCAGTTGACCGCCACGCGCGGGGCGCCGCCCGGCGAGCGGGTCAGGTGCAGCGAGGACCAGATCTCGTCGGGCTGGGCGGGCCCCCACGCCTGCCACGCCTTCAGGACGGCCGCCGCCCGGGCCCACGGCCAGGTCAGCCGCCCCGAGACGGCGCGAGGTGCGGGACGGGTACGGAAGCGGAGTTCCGTGACGACGCCGAAGTTGCCGTTGCCGGCGCCGCGCAGCGCCCAGAACAGGTCACGGTTCTGCTCCCGGTCCGCGACCAGCCGCTTGCCGTCGGCGGTGACGATCCGCGCCCCGATGAGGTGGTCGCAGGTCAGCCCGTAGGCGCGGGACACCACACCGTGGCCGCCGCCGAGGGTGAGTCCGCTGATGCCGACGGTCGGACAGGAGCCGGCCGGGACGGTCACCCCCCGCGCGGCGAGCGAGCGGTAGACGTCGATGAGCTTGGCCCCCGCGCCCACGACGGCATCGGCGCCGTCCGCGCGGATCCGGGACAGCGCGGACACGTCGACGATCAGTCGCCCGTTGCCGGAGGACCAGCCGGCGTACGCGTGGCCGCCGCTCCGGATCGCCACCTGCATCCGCCGGGCCCGGGCGTACGCGAGGACGGTGCGCACGTCCTGTTCGTGCCGCACGTAGGCGACGGCGGCGGGGCGCAGCCCGTCGAACCGGGTGTTGTAGAGGACCCGGGCACTCTCCCAGACGCGGTCGCCGGGCCGCACCAGCGTTCCGTCGAGGTCCCGCGCCAGGTCCCGCCACCGTGCGGGGACCCTGGTGGGCGCCGCGCGGGAGGCGGAGGCGAGCGTGGCGGGTGCGGCCGTGCTCGGTGTCGGGGAGGTGCGGGTGCCGACCGCTGCTCCGTCGTCCCGGGCGCCACCGCCCGTGCAACCCGCCAAGGTCGTCACCGTGATCGCCGCGCCCGCGCCGATGAACCCGCGCCGTTCCATGTCCGCCTCCCCCCGGGGCCCGGTCGCCGGCACGCGGTGTGCGTCGCCCCGCCGCCCGTCCGGCGCGCGACCGCCCGCCCCCCACGCCCGTTCGTCCGTCACCCCCGTAGAGCTGCGGCGGTGACGTTCGGTTCCCGGGCGGGCGGGTTCAGCGCAGGGGGCCGGTCCGGTGTCCCTCGGCGTCCGAACGGGCCTTGCTCCGGGCACGGCGGGCCGCGCCGCGCCAGCCGCAGCTACAGCGTGCGGTGACGAAGCGGCCCTGCTCCACGGTGGTGGTGCGGTGCTCCGCGGCGGTGGGGGGTTCGGTGAGATCCAACTCGTGCGCCACGGTTCCACGGTAGCGCCGCGGGGGCGCGGTGCGAACCCGAGCGTGACGGGCGCCGGGACACGTCGTTAGGCGGGACGACACAGCACGGTGCCCTGACTCGTATCGACAGCTTCTCGACAGCCATGGGGGTCGGCGATGGTGGTGCGGCAGTACAGGCGGAGCCCGGGCGCGGTCGTCGCGGCCGTCGCCGTGACGGGGCTGCTCGCCGGGACCACCGGCTGCACCGGGGCCGGGGTCGTCACCGGGCAGTTGCCCCCGGCCGATCCGGTGGACGCCGTGCACCGGGCCGCCGCCCGGCTGGTGGGTGCGGGGACCGCCAAGGCCCGCACCGCGATGGACATGGCGACCGGCGGTACGCGGGTCACCATCCGCGGCGAGGGCGTGTACGACTTCGCGCGGCGGCTCGGTCGGTTGCGGGTGGTGCTGCCGCAGGACCCCACCGGAAGCCCTCGTCAGCGCCCCATCACCGAACTGTTGGCGCCCGGGGCGCTGTACATGAAGAACCGGGGGGCCGGGGTGCCCGCCGACAAGTGGGTCCGGGTCGACACCGCGTCCGTGTCCGACGGGAACCTGGTCACCGGCGGTGTCACCGATCCGTTCGCCGCCGCCGAGTTGCTGCGTGGGGCCCGTGCGGTGCGGTACGTGGGGGAGACCAGGGTGGCGGGGACGCCGGTGCGGCACTACCGGGGGACCGCGGACCTCGCGCGGGCGGCGGCCGTGGCGTCCCGGGAGACGAGGAGCGCCCTCGCCGCGGCGGCCAAGGGCTTCTCCACCCGGGAGGTGCCGTTCGACGTGTACCTCGACGAACAGGGGCGGGTGCGGAAGGTACGGCACCAGTTCAGCTTCGTGAACGAGCGCCACGCGGACGCGGTGGCCGTCGCGTCTACGACGCTGCTGTTCGGGTTCGGCGCACCGGTCGACGTACGGCTGCCGGACGCGGGGGACATCTACGCGGGAAAGATCGCGGAAGGGGCGTGAACCGGTGCTGCGCGCGGAGTGCGCGGCGCGCGAGCCGCGGCAGGACGCGGGAAGGCGCAGAAGGGGCGTAGTCGTCAGGGCGGGGCGGAAATGGTCCGTCCGTGCCATGCGCGGTGTGTAGTCGCTGCCTACTCTAGGAAGTCGGTGGCGGCCAGGAAGAGGTGATGTGTGTGGCTCCGTCCAGTGGAACGGCAGTGCAGGACCACGTCGCTCTTGCTGAGATCGAGCTGTGCGGCGAGTTGATCATCGCTGCGAGTGCGTCGCACGAGGAGCGGTTGAGTGTGGCCCTCATCGACGAGGTGCTGCGGGTGCACCGTGCGGCGGACGAGGAGCCGGTCGTCGGCAGGACCGACGGCCGGACCGGGTGACCGCACGGCGTACGGCGTTCGCCTGACCGCGTGCCGGTGTCGAGCCGCACCGGTACGCGGTCAGGTCGCCGTACGGATCAGGTGCGGAGCAGCCGGGCGATGGCCTTCGACGCTTCCTCGACCTTGTCGTCGATCTCCGAGCCGCCCTTGAGGGCCGCATCGGCGACGCAGTGCCGCAGGTGCTCCTCCAGGAGCTGGAGGGCGAAGGACTGGAGGGCCTTGGTGGAGGCGGACACCTGAGTGAGTATGTCGATGCAGTAGGTGTCCTCGTCCACCATCCGCTGTAGGCCGCGGACCTGCCCCTCGATCCGCCGCAGCCGCTTGAGGTGCTCGTCCTTCTGCTTGTGGTAGCCGTGGATGCCCAGGTCGTGGTCGGTGATCAATTCCGTGGTCCCCTCGGTCGCCGCCGCGCTGGATCCGGAGCAGCAGGCGCCGGTCGTCGTCGAGTCGGTGTCGGTGCTCGCCATGGCGTCCTCCGTACTGTCGCCGCGCGGAGCGGCAGCCTTAAGGTTGTATACCCCTAGTGGGTATATGGTACCGAACTTTTCCGGGTACGGGACGGTTGGACGGACCCGGTGCCGTCCGGTGCGTTCCATGAGCGACACTGGTGGAACGCCGGTTAGCGTGACTGGATGATGCGCCTGGCATCAACCTGACCGAAACCACAGCATCCCGAGGACCCCACGTGCGTTTTCGTCTGACCCCCAGGGAGACGAGCTTCTACGACATGTTCGCCGCGTCCGCGGACAACATCGTCACCGGCTCGAAGCTCCTGATGGAACTGCTCGGGGCCGACGCGTCCGATCGGGCCGAGATCGCGGAACGGATGCGCGCTGCCGAGCACGCGGGCGACGATGCCACCCACGCCATCTTCCACCAACTGAACTCCTCGTTCATCACCCCGTTCGACCGTGAGGACATCTACTCCCTCGCCTCCTCCCTCGACGACATCATGGACTTCATGGAGGAGGCCGTCGACCTGGTCGTCCTCTACCAGGTCGAGCAGCTGCCGAAGGGCGTGGAGCAGCAGATCGAGGTGTTGGCGCGGGCGGCCGAGTTGACGGCCGAGGCGATGCCGCACCTGCGCACGATGGAGCACCTCACCGAGTACTGGATCGAGGTCAACCGGCTGGAGAACCAGGCCGACCAGATCCACCGCAAGCTGCTCGCCCACCTCTTCAACGGCAAGTACGACGCCATCGAGGTGCTCAAGTTGAAGCAGATCGTCGATGTGCTGGAAGAGGCCGCCGACGCCTTCGAGCACGTGGCGAACACGGTGGAGACCATCGCCGTCAAGGAGTCCTGACCTTCGTGGACACCTTCGCGCTGGTCGCGACCATCGGGGTCGCGCTGTTCTTCACGTACACCAACGGGTTCCACGACTCGGCGAACGCCATCGCCACCTCCGTCTCCACCCGGGCGCTGACGCCCAAGGCCGCGCTGGCGATGGCCGCGGTGATGAACCTGATCGGTGCGTTCCTCGGCAGCGGGGTGGCCAAGACGGTCAGTGAGGGGCTGATCGAGACGCCGCACGGCAACAAGGGGATGGGCATCCTCTTCGCCGCGCTGGTCGGTGCGATCATCTGGAACCTGGTGACCTGGTACCTCGGGCTGCCCTCGTCCTCCTCGCACGCCCTGTTCGGCGGGATGGTCGGCGCGGCGCTCGCGGGCGGCACGGACGTCATCTGGTCCGGGGTGTTCGACAAGATCGTCATTCCGATGTTCCTGTCGCCGCTGGTCGGGCTGGTGGTGGGCTATCTGGTGATGTGCGCGATCCTGTGGATGTTCCGGCGGGCCAACCCGCACAAGGCCAAGCGCCACTTCCGGATCGCGCAGACCGTCTCGGCGGCCGGCATGGCCCTCGGGCACGGCCTCCAGGACGCGCAGAAGACGATGGGCATCGTCGTGATGGCCCTGGTGATCGCCGACGTCCAGGCGTCCGGCGACGAGATCCCGGTGTGGGTGAAGATCGCGTGTGCGGTGATGCTCTCGCTCGGCACCTACGCCGGCGGCTGGCGGATCATGCGCACCCTGGGGCGGAAGATCATCGAGCTGGACCCGCCGCAGGGGTTCGCGGCGGAGACCACCGGCGCGGCCATCATGTTCGGCTCGGCGTTCCTGTTCCACGCGCCGATCTCCACGACCCATGTGATCACCTCGGCGATCATGGGGGTCGGGGCGACGAAGCGGGTGAAGGCGGTGCGCTGGGGGGTCGCCAAGAACATCGTCCTCGGCTGGTTCATCACCATGCCCGCGGCGGCGCTGAGCGCCGCGTTGAGCTTCTGGGTCATCCAGCTCGGCTTCGGCTGACCTGACCTGACCGGGCCCCAGCACCGGAGCCCCAGCACCGGAGCCCCAGTGCCGACGCCCCGGCGGCGGGGGTCAGAACGCGGCGCGCACGGCGCCCACCTCGGCCGCGCCGCCGGTGAGGGGCGCCCGGCCGATGCGGTCCACCACCTCGTCGTGGACGTCCAGCTGGTGCAGCACCCGGGCCAGGACCGGACCCAGGGCGCGCCCGCCACCGTCCTCGATCTTGAAGGCGAGGGCGCGTCCATCGGGCAGCGCCACCGCCTGGACGGCCTCGGCGCCCATCTTCGCCAGCGTCCCCGGCACCGCCCGCATCAGCCAGGTGTCGGCCCGCCGGGTCCCCGCCACGTACTCGGGGTGGCTGCGCATGGCGTCCGCGACCTGCCGCTCGGGCGACCCCTGGGGCGCCCGCACGAAGGAGCGGAACGCCCGGGCGAGCCCCGTCAGGGACAGCGCGAACAGCGGCGCCCCGCACCCGTCGGTGCCCGTCGCCGCGATGCTCTCCCCGGCGGCCTCCTCGACCGTGTCGCGCACCAGGAGCTGGAGCGGATGGCCCGGGTCGAGGTAGGAGTCGAGCGGCCAGCCGTTGCGCAGACAGGCGGCGAGCATCGCCGTGTGCTTGCCCGAGCAGTTCATGGTGACCCGCTCCCGGGTGCCGCCGGCCGCGAGGTACGCCTCCGCCTCCGTCGCGTCGAGCGGCAGGTCGGGCGGGCACTGGAGCTGCTCCTCGGTGAGCCCGTACTCGGTGAGCAGGGTCCGCACCAACTCCAGGTGAAACGATTCGCCTGAGTGGCTGGCGGCGGTCAGGGCGAGCCGCCGTCCGGTGAGCGGGACCCCCGCCCGCAGGATCGCGGCGGCCTGCATCGGCTTGTTCGTCGACCGGGGGAACACGGGTGCGTCGGCGTCCCCGAGCACCCGTTCCACCCCGCCGTCCGCGGCGAGCACCACCAGGTGCCCCCGGTGCCGCCCCTCCACGAAGCCGGACCGCACCACCTCGGCGAGCACCGGCGGCACGTCGGGCCGCGGCTCCGGGGACGTCACGGGGTTGGGGACGGGGCTGGTGGACATGGCAGGTGGCCTCCGGGGGACGGCCCGCGACCGGCCGCCCGGGATCGCCGGGCCGACGGGGTCAGACGAGCAGGTCGTCGACTTGTGCTTCGCCCTCACGGTACCTGCGGGCGATCTCCGCGCTGCACTCGTCGGTGGTCCGCTGGAGGGTCTGTCGTCGTCCTGACACCTGCTGTTCGTACTGGACGAGCCGCCCCCGGGCGTCCCGCAGCTCCTGGTCGGTGCGGGCGGCGAGATCGGAGAGCTCGACCTCGCCGAGCATCTCCGCGGCGAGCCTTCGGTACTCCTCGCCGTGCGGGGTGCCGAGGGTGACGTGCCGGGCGGAGGAGCGGTGCCGGGCGGGCTGGTCGGCGAGGATCTCGGACAGCCGGTCCACGACGGGCGCCTTGGGGGCGGTGCGCCGGCCGAGCTCCGCGCACAGGATGTCGATGCGGCCCTGGAGCAGCCGCCGCACGTAGCTGAGGTCGGCCTCGTCCCGTTGCGCGTCCCGGCGCAGCCCGCGCAGCTCGGGCAGGGTCAGCGCGGTCAGGTCGGGTTGCGGCAGCCGTTCGAAGAGCGGGGTCTGGGCGGTGCGCTGTGCGGGTGGTCGCGCGCCCGTTCTCGCGCCGCCCTTCACGGTGCTTCTCGTCCGCGGGCTCGTCCGGGTCAGTGACACGGGTACGGGCTGCTGACGCCCGGTACTCGGTGTGCTCATGTGATCGTTAACCGTCCCCTCGACCGGTGCGGCCTACCGCCTGGGAAGCATCGTGCCACCCCGAGTGGGCGCTATGTGACCGAGTGCCCCCGATCGGCCCCGGATGGGGGGTTCGGGAGCATGCGAGTGCCCCCGGATGGGCGTGGGGGCACACGACCGGCGGGTGCGGGCATGATGGTGCGCATGCGAGCGGTGGTGCAGCGGGTGGACGGGGCGGACGTCGTCGTCGAGGGCGAGACGGTCGGGGAGATCGACGGGGAGGGCCTGTGCGTCCTGGTGGGGGTGACCCATGAGGACACCCCCGAGCAGGCGGCGCGGCTGGCCCGCAAACTGTGGACGCTGCGCATCCTCGACGGGGAGCGGTCCTGCTCGGACACGGGCGCCCCGCTGCTGGTGATCAGCCAGTTCACCCTCTACGGGGACGCCCGCAAGGGCCGGCGGCCCACCTGGAACGCGGCGGCCCCCGGCGAGGTGGCCGAGCCGCTGGTCGACGAGGTGGTGGCCCGGCTGCGCGAGCTGGGCGCGAAGGTCGCCACGGGGCGGTTCGGCGCGTCGATGCGGGTGTCCCTGACGAACGACGGCCCGTTCACCGTGTTGCTGGAGGTCTGACCTGCTGGAGGTCTGCCCCCTCCGGCGCCGGGCCGTCTCGCGCGTCCCGGGTGTTCAGGGGGCGACGACGGTCTCCTGGGCCGCGGCGGTGGTGTCTGCGAGGAGGTCCGCGTCGACGGGGACGTTCCGCTTGATCAGCGCGAGGGCGATGGGCCCCAGTTCGTGGTGGCGGACCGAGGTGGTGACGAACCCGATCGCCCGTCCGTCGGGGCCGTCGGCGGCGCGCCGCAGTTCGGTGCCGCGGGGCGGCAGGTGCACCTCGCTGCCGTCGAGGTGGAGGAAGACCAGCCTGCGGGGCGGCTTGCCGAGGTTCTGCACCCGGGCGACGGTCTCCTGACCCCGGTAGCAGCCCTTCTGGAGGTGCACGGCGGAACCGATCCACCCCAGCTCGTGCGGGATCGTGCGGTGGTCCGTCTCGAAGCCCAGCCGGGGCCGGTGACCCTCCACCCGTAGCGCTTCGTACGCGAGCACGCCCGCCGGCGGGCCGAACGGGCCGCTGCCGGAGAGGTCCGCCAGCCGGGCGCGCGGCAGGAACAGGTCCCGCCCGTGGCCGGTCTCCCGGACGACGACGTCCTCGGGGACGGGGGCGATGGACCCGGCGGGCAGGTGGACGACGGCGAACTCGTCCGTGCGGTCGGCGACCTCCACCCGGTAGAAGAACTTCATCGACTCCAGGTACGCGATCAGCGCCTGCTGCGTGCCCGGTTCGACGTGCACCCACACCGTCGTGCCGTCGTCGACCAGGTACAGGGCGTGCTCGATGTGTCCGTTGGCGGACAGGACCAGTGCCTCGGTGGCGCGGCCGGGCGGCAGCTCGCTGACGTGCTGGGTGAGCAGCAGGTGCAGCCAGGCCAAGCGGTCGTCGCCGGTGACGGTGATGACCCCGCGGTGCGACAGGTCCACGAAGCCGGTGCCGTCGGCGAGGGCGCGCTGCTCACGGAACAGGTCGCCGTAGTGGCCGGCGACGCCTTCGTCCACGCCTTCGGCGGAGACGGCACCGGGCAGCGACAACAAGGGGCTCTTCATATCCACTCAGGGTACGACCCGCCGCGGCCCGGGATTATTTCCCGGCGGCGGCCCGGTCCTCGTCGGCCGCCGGTTTCGGTGCGGTGCGGCAGTTCCCGCACCGTCCGAAGATCGCGAAGTGCTTCATGTCGGTGTCGAAGTCGAAGGTGGCGTGCAGCTTCGCGGTGAACTCGTCGGCGACGGTCACGTCCGCTTCGATGACGCCCGAGCAGTCCCGGCACACCAGGTGCAGGTGGTGGTGGCGGGCCGCGAGGTGGTAGGTCGGCGCCCCGTGCCCGAGGTGGGCGTGGCTGACCAGCCCCAGTTCCTCCAGCAGCTCCAGGGTGCGGTACACGGTGGAGATGTTGATCCCGGACGCCGTCTTGCGCACCTCGCACAGGATGTCGTCGGGCGTCGCGTGCTCCAGCGCGTCGACGGCCTCCAGCACCAGCTGCCGCTGCGGCGTCAGTCGATAGCCGCGGCGCCGCAGGTCGGCCTTCCAGTCGGTGCTCACCACGCGACCAGTGTAGGCAGGGCCGGACGGGTCGGGGCCCGGCCGACGCAATCCCCCGGGACGCTGGCGAAAACGCGACGGCCCCGGCGCGAGGGGTTCGCGCGCGGGGTCGTCGGGGTTGCCGGGGGCCGTGGGGCCGGCGGGGCTACTTGAAGAAGGCGATCCCGTCGTCGGGGAGGTCGCCGAGGTCCTTCGCCCAGTTGGCCACGTCCTCGGGGCTGACGACCTTCTTCAGGTGGGCGGACATGTACGGGCGCAGCGGGACGTCGGGCGTCTGCTTCTCACCGACCCACATCAGGTCGCTCTTGACGTAGCCGTACAGGCGCTTGCCACCGGTGTAGGGGCCGGAGGCCGCGGTCCGCGCGACCGCGTCGGTGACCAGGTCGATCTGCGGCTTCTTGTCGGCCAGCTCGCCGTACCAGATCTCGACGACGCCGTCGTCCCGGACCATGGTCACCTCGACCTTGCGGTCCGCGTCGATGCGCCAGAAACCGGCCTCGGACTCCAGCGGCTTCACCTTGTTGCCGTCGTTGTCGAGGATCCAGGTGTGGGAGCGGTACTCCAGGAAGTCCCGTCCGTCGTGGCTGAAGGTGACCTCCTGTCCGAAGTTGGCCTTTTCGGCCCCGGGGAAGTCGGTGACGCCCGCGCCCGCCCAGTTCCCGAGGAGGAACGCGAGGGGGACGAGGTCCTTGTGCAGGTCGGACGGGATCTCGATCATGAGCGGAGGTTCCTAGGTGGGGATCAGCGCTGGCCCTGGTACAGCTTCTTCACAGCCAGCCCCGTGAAGGCGAGGACGCCGACGCAGACGAGCGCGAGAAGGACTTCGAAAAAGATGACCACGGGGTGCTCCTCGGTGGGCGGTCGGGCGGGGCCGGCGGTGCCGGGCCGGGCCCCAGTTTAGTGGGCGGGGGCCCGGGCTTCGCGGTGAGGTCAGCCGAGCAGCTGACCCTGGAGGGTCACGGTCTGCTGGAACGGGACGTCACGGGCGCCTCCCGCCCGGGACTGGATGACCAGGCCGACGGTGTCGCCCGCGGTGAGGAAGGCGAGTCGGGTGTGCTTGCGGCCCTGCGGCTCGGCGTCCGTGAAGGGGTACGCGGTGACGTACTCCTGCTGGGCCTCCTCGGGGAACTCCGTGTCGCGACGGGCGACCGACACGTCCTTGAGCTCGTGGACGGGACCCGTGCTGCTCCAGCCGTGGGCGAGCCGCCAGGACTCCGCCGCGCCCGCGCTGCCGAACCGCAGCAGGTAGACCCGGGTGCGGGTGCCGTCCGGTGTGGTCCAGCCCCGGGCGGCGATCCCCGGTACGGCGTAGTCGATGAGCTGCTGACGGATCTCGGCGCGGTCCTGCGGCAGGGTGAAGAGCTCCGCGAACTCGCCGGGCGGCAGCCAACCGTCCTCGTCCTTCAGGCCCGGGTCGGGGACCGAGCCGCGCGGCGCCGGCAGCAGGAGTTCCCGCAGCGGGGCGTGGTGGACGGCGGCCGGGTTGTCCTCCGCGAAGGGTGCGGGGGAGCCCTCGGGCAGCGCGGGCCGCTCGATCCGCGGGTAGTCCCACCGGCCGTCTGAGTCGGTCGCCAGGCCGGGCACCTCGGCGCGTTCGACGGTGGTCAGGCCGTAGGCGATGCCGGTCGCCGCGGCGGCGAAGACCAGGACCGCCGCCGCCCAGCGGACGAGGGCGCCCGGGCCGCGGCGCGGGTCCTTCGGGGGCGCCTCGTCCGCGGTGTCCACCGGGGTCTGTTCGATCGTCTCGATGGTCATGCGGGCTGCCCCTGCTGGGTGAGGCGGTCGAGTTGACCGCCGATGAGTGCCAGGCGGTACTGGTCCAGGGGCCCGGCGGAGTGCACGAAGGCGAGCATCAGCACGTCGCCGACGTGGGCCACGCACTCCAGTGAGTCCACCCGGTCCGAGGTTTCGCTGGACTCCTTCGGTTGGATCGAGGGAAACCGGTAGCAGCGGGCTTCGCGGTGCCCCTCCGGTGTCGGCCCCGGCACGGCGCCGGGCTTCTTCGCGAGGGAGTCCGCCATGATCCGCGCCACGGGCCCGGTGTTCTTGCTCGGCAAGCGGGACAAGGAGATCCGGACGACGTTGCCCTGCCCGCCGTACTCCCGGGCGTAGCTCCGCACGGCCGTCGCCTCGACGTCGGTGTTCGCGAGACCCCGTTCCAGGTCTCGGCGCTCGTCGTCCGACCAGGTGGGGTTCTCCGCCCGGAACCGTTTCCTGATCTCGTCGCCGCTCAGGACGGTGTCGTGACCGCCTAGTTCGACGTCGTCGGGACCGGGTCGGTAGCCGTAGTCCGCCTCGTAGGGAACGAGGAGCGCGGCGAGTCCTTCGGGGCGCTTCGCCGGCGGTTGCGGGGTGTCCGCGGACGCCCAGACGGGTGCGGGCGGGGTGCGGTCGGCGGTGGCCACCGTCGCGGCGGTGACTCCGGTGGCGATGACTGTCGCGCCGGCCAGGGCGAGGGCCGTCACTAGCTTGGCCCGCCGGCGCCCGGTCGCGGGTGCTTCCTCGTTCACAGCCGGGCCACCTGTCGTCGTGCCAGTTCGCTGATCTCCTGCTCGGGGATCGGCGTGGTGCCCGTGATGATCACGCGTACGACCACGTCGCCGCGCCACGCGTGGGCCTGGCCCAGGTACATCGGTCGGCCGTCGACCTGCTCGGGTGTCGTGTGCGTGAACACCATTCCGTTGCTCGAACCGGGCAAGGCGGTGCCAGGCGTCCCGCTCTCTCCGGCCGCCTGGTAGCTCATTCCGTCCACCACGCGGGGGAGATGGTGCTCCGGGCCCGTCCGGTACTGGTCGAGCTGGACCTTGACCCCGCGGCTGCCGGTGCGCCAGGTGGCCTGGGCGGTGCGGCGGAAGTCGTGATCGACCAGGTTGCTCAGCCGCCCCGCCGGGATGCCGTACAGCTCCAGCTGCCGGCCGAGCGGCGACCAACCCCGCAGGTCGCGTGCCCCGCGGGGTGCGGGGAGCAGCAGTTCGCGCAGGTCGCCGGCGGTGCGGGCGGCGGGGTCGGCCGGGGCGGTGTCGCCGCGGGGCGCGGTCGGGACGACCGGCTGGGACAGCGGTGCGAGCGGGGTGGGGGTGCGGTCGGCCTGGATCAGGTAGCCGACGCAGGCACCGGCGATGACACCGAGTGCCGCCGCTCCGGCGAGCAGCGGGAGTGTCCTCCTCCGGGGGCGGCCGGGTGCGGTCCGGGGCCCCTCGTCGGGTCTCGGTGGTTCCACGGGATCTCCTCTGAGGATCAGTTCAACGCAGGGGAGACCCGTGGGCACACTGTGTGGTTGCGGGATACACGATTACGATTCGGGCATGGCGAAGAAGCTCGTGATCAAGGTGACGGCGGGGGCGGACGCGCCCGAACGGTGCTCCCAGGCGTTCACGGTGGCGGCGGTCGCCGTGGCCAGTGGCGTCGAGGTGTCGTTGTGGTTGACCGGGGAGTCGGCGTGGTTCGCGCTGCCCGGGCGCGCGGCCGAGTTCGAACTGCCGCATGCGGCGCCGTTGCCCGAGCTGATCGAGGGGGTGCTGGCCGGGGGGTCGGTCACCCTGTGCACGCAGTGTGCGGCGCGGCGCGACATCACGCAGGGCGATGTGCTCGACGGTGTGCGGATTGCGGGGGCGCAGGTGTTCGTCCAGGAGGCGATGGCTGACGGCACGCAGGCGCTCGTCTATTGACGTACCGCCGCTCGTACGGGGCACCTGCGGTGGGCTCGTTCGTTCGTGCGGGTGCGCTGTGGTTTTGGTGCGTTCACCTGGCGGTGCGCTGTTTTCGTGCGGGTGCGTGGTGTGTTTGCGCAGTTCCCCGCGCCCCCTTCGGGTGCGTTCACCTGTGGGTGCGTTGTCCGGTGCGGTGCGCTGGAGGTTCGCGCAGTTCCCCGCGCCCCTTTTGGTGCGTTCGTCTGGGCGTGCGCTGGTCCTGTGCGGGTACGTGGTGTGTTTGCGCAGTTCCCCGCGCCCCCTTCGGGTGCGTTCACCTGTCGGTGCGTTGTCCCGTGCGGGCGGATTCGCGACGGCGAGGCGTGGCCCCGCCCCGATAGGGGCGCGGGGAACTGCGCGAGACCACAGCGCACCCGCACAGAACCAGCGCACCCACAGCGGAACGCACCTAAAGGGGCGCGGGGAACTGCGCAAAACGCACCGCGCACCCGCACGGAAACAGCGCACCGCCAGGTGAACGCACCAAAAGGGGCGCGGGCAACCACAGCGCACCACACGGGAACAGCGTCCCCGAAGGGGGATCAGCGTTTGCCGTCCAGTTCGTCCCACCACTCGTCGGACTTGGGGTCACCGGACGGCGCGTCCCACCAGCGGTCGTCGGGGCCCCGACGGTTGGCCATGATCGCGGCGACCGGCGGAATGAGCATCGCGACCACGCACATGGCGACGGCCGCGGGGATCGACCACAGGCGCACCACGGACCACGCCAGGACGAAGAGCACCACGCACGTGCCCATCATGGCGAAGTACACATGCCGCCTGCGTGCGTACATGTCTCCAGCGTACGTCCGGTGCCTGGGCCCGGCCCGGTTGGAAGTCGAGGCGGACGCGCTTTTCGGTGCTCGGAGCCGGTCAGTCCCGTCGGGCGCCGGCGGGCCACGTCACCGTCACGGGCACGCCCTTCTCGCGTGCGTACGCAACGACGTCGGCGCTTCCTCCGTACCCGCGCGCGGGCTGCCCGTCCCAGACGGCGATCAGTCGGTCAACCTGGTCGACCAGGAGCTCGCTGCCCGCCATGTGGGCACGGGAACCCGACGCGTCGAGTCCCGTGCGGTGCACGGAGGCAGCTCGGCGGAGGAGCTCGTCGTAGGTGTCGTGGTGCCAGTCGGGCAGGTCCGCGCGGTACTCCTCGGCGGGCAGGACGACTTCCAGTTGCCCGCCGTGTTCGAGTACGGCCAGGGTGAACCACGTGTCGGGGCCATCGGCGATGCAGCTGACGACGACCAGTTCAGCGGCGTCGTAGTAGGTCACCACCTTGGCGAGGAGAGCCCGCACCTGCGCTTCGACTTCACTGGGCAGACCGCGGTGGCCAGTGATTCCCAGTCTCATGAGTGATCTCCCGTCTCCTACTGATGTGAGAAGTGCCGATAAGGACCTACAGGTATGCGTCGTGGAGTCTCGCGTCGAAATCCTGGATGACCGCCGGCGGCGTGTTCGATGCGTAGCTCCGACGGAAGGTGCGAGCCCGCTCGACAATGCGGCCGGAGCGCAGTCGGAGGCCGGTATCGAGGGCTCGGGTGGCGAGGCCGAATGCGGTATCGAGGTGACCGGCAGCCAGGTGCCCAGTCGCCACGTCTAAGCCGAGCAGCGCCCGCTGTTTGTGGTGATGAGACGACAGGGCCGCCTTCGCGTCGTCGAGTGACGTAGTGACCCATTGGGGTCGGGCCAACCGTGCACCACAAGCGACCCGGGCAGCTGCCACCTTGCGCTGGTCAAAAGCGAAGACCCACGGCCAAGGCGGCGGCTCTTCCGCCGACATCTTCTCCACTCCGTCCGCGCTGTCGAGCAGGGCCCGATCTGCCGCATGCCCGTTCCCTGCCGTGGCGTGGGCAACGGCTTCGAGGGCCGCCAGCCACGCAGTGGCGATGGCCGGTTGTTCATCCCCTAGCCGGCCTCGGGCGCTGCGGATCATTCTCAGACCCTGGGATACGTTGCCGGCCTCAACCTCGAACTGAGCAAGACTGCCCTGCTGGTACGCCATCAACAGCGGGTCACCAGAGCGGCGAGCGGCCTTGATCGCCGCTCCGTACCAGGTCCGCGCCGACCCGGTGTCCGCCATGTCCCAGCTCAACCAGCCAGCAAGACTCGCAACTTCGCTCCCCACAGCGGCGAGTTGGGCCCGACTGACGGGATCAACGGCGCGGGCCGCCACAGATTGCACCAGCCGCATATGGCCGTGAACAGTGTCAGAGAGCTGCCGGGCTCCTACGGTGGCGTCCATGCGCCTGTAGGCGTTGGTGGCGAGACGCAACGCGTCTGTCTGGTCGGCTACTTCCTCAGGGAAGCGAGGCGATGAATCGCTGGCGGATGACCGCCCGACACCAACCGGTTTCCCCACGGGCAACCGGCGTCCTCGCGCTCGATCGGGCTGCCCTGTTGGCAATCCGGTTGGCACATCTGGGCTCGCGAGGCCAACCAGCGCGAGGGGGATTCCTAGGTGTCCGGCGGCTCTGGCAAGGGTGGTCATGTTGTAGGCACCAACTCCCCTCTTCTCCATCCGGGAAATTGCTGACTGCGACAGCCCGCAGGCATTCCCTAGTTGCCGCTGGGTCATCCGAGCCTCCTTGCGAGCCAGCTCTATGACCCGCCCGTAGTCGCCAATCCCGGAAGCTTCGCGGGCCTTGCTCTCCGACCAGCTCATCACCATCTGCTCCTCACGGTATGCATCTGTTCGTGGGATGCGGATCTCCTTATGCGCCTGCGCATACGCGCATGCGTCCGGCGCATCAAATCTCAGCGTTCCCCCGGCAACGGCGTTTCCCTCACGACACGACCTGCGTTCCTTCGATGCTGCAAGTGACTCAAGGGGAGACACCAGATGCCAACTCACCAGGATCCACCCCAGCCCGGCACCCTCGTCCGCGACACCCAACGGGACACGCTGGGAACATTCATGGGGGAGGTGGGCGGGCGGTGGTTGCTGCGGCCCCTCGGGGGCGGCCTGGAGTGGGAGGCAGAGCCGTCACAGGTGGAGGCGATGGCGGAAGCCGTGCCCCGGGCCGTCCGGTACCGGTTCGGGGAGTGGACGCACACTCCTGGCGCCGGGCTCCGACTGCTCCCCTGGTCGTCCCCCGAAGGTAAACCCTGCTACCTCGCGACGGCCGACGAGGACGGGTACCTCTCCCGGCTCGCAGGCGGAGTGGAAGCCACCCAACTCTCCATGGCGGAGGACCTGCTCGGACACGCCCACGCGATGCTCGACGAACCCAAGCTCACCGTCCCGGAACTCAAGTTCACCGTGGCCCGGTTGGCGGAGGCGCTCAGCGACACGCTCCGGGTCGCCCACAGTCGGGGCCGGCGCTAGGGATGAGTGGACGCTCCGTGCAGCGCGCGAAAAGCCCGGAGCGCCGTACCCCGGTCCAGTGGCGTCCAACCCCTGGGGTACGGCCCTCCGGGCCGCTTCGTTGCGCGGTGGCCGTCAGACGGCGATCGCGACCTCGGCGAGTCCGCCGGTCTGGGCGACGACGGTACGGTCCGCCGTGCCGCCGGGCACCAGGGCGCGCACGGTCCACGTGCCCTCGGCGGCGTAGAAGCGGAACTGACCGGTGGCCGAGGTGGGCACCTCGGCGGTGAACTCGCCGGTCGAGTCCAGCAGTCGGACGTAACCGGTGACGGGCTCGCCGTCGCGGGTCACCTGACCCTGGATGGTGGTCTCACCGGGCTTGATCGTCGAGGCGTCGGGGCCGCCGACCTTGGCTCCACACATAATGCGTCTCTCCTGAGTGGCTGTCTGGCTGTCGGTCGGGGGGCTTACTTGGCGGGGCCGAGCTCGATCGGCACACCCACGAGGGAGCCGTACTCGGTCCACGAGCCGTCGTAGTTCTTGACGTTGGTCACGCCGAGCAGCTCGTGCAGCACGAACCAGGTCAGGGCGGAACGCTCACCGATGCGGCAGTACGCGATGGTGTCCTTGCTCAGGTCGACCTGCTCGTCCTCGTACAGCGCCTTGAGCGCGTCGTCGGACTTGAAGGTGCCGTCGTCGTTGGCGTTCTTCGACCACGGGATGCTGCGGGCGCTCGGGATGTGGCCCGGGCGCTGCGACTGCTCCTGCGGGAGGTGGGCCGGGGCGAGCAGCTTGCCCGAGAACTCGTCGGGGGAGCGGACGTCGACCAGGTTCTGCACGCCGATCGCGGCGACCGCGTCGTCGCGGAAGGCGCGGATCGAGGTGTCCTGGGCCTTGGCCTTGTACGCGGTGGCCGGGCGGGCGGGGACCTCGGCGACCAGGTCGCGGGAGTCCAGTTCCCACTTCTTGCGACCGCCGTCGAGGAGCTTGACGGAGTCGTGGCCGTACAGCTTGAAGTACCAGTACGCGTAGGAGGCGAACCAGTTGTTGTTGCCGCCGTAGAGGACCACCGTGTCGTCGTTGGCGATGCCGCGCTCGGACAGGAGCTTCTCGAAGCCGGCCTGGTCGACGAAGTCGCGGCGGACCGGGTCCTGGAGGTCCTTCTGCCAGTCGATCTTGATGGCGTTCTTGATGTGGTTCTTGTCGTACGCCGAGGCGTCTTCGTCGACCTCGACGATGACGACCTTCGGGTCGTCGAGGTTGGCCTCGACCCAGTCGGCGTCAACCAGGACGTCGCTACGGCTCATGCTCGTTCTCCTCCGGGGCAGTTCGGGGCAGTTGCGGCGGGGCAAACACAGGGGATCAGGGCGCGCGGCGCGGAGCCCGGGGGTCCGGGGTGGCGCCTGGCTGCGCGGGCCTGGGTGGAACCGGCCGCCGGGGCGGCTCGACGGGGCGGGACCGCGCGGTTCGTCGGGGTCGGTGACCGAGGGTCGGGGTCCGCTCAGACAGTGCGACAGAGCATGGCGGCGACGCGGCACAGGTCGACTGCCCGCCGCTTCGTCAGATCCGCCTGTCCCCGCGTTCGGGGACCGCTCAAATAGCACTGCATGGGGACGATCGTAGGTAGCCGGGGGTGGCCGTGTCACCGATGTTTCACATCGCGAGACAGGATCATCCGCAATGCGGGATGAGCGGACCTCGGCGGGTCGGCGGGGCGGGGTCCGGTGGACCTTCGCGCGGGGTCGTATCTGAGGTACGGACTTCACCGTCTCGCACTGTGGACGGAGGGTGTCCCGTGGGGCCTCCGAGGAGGGTTCCGTGAGGTGGCCGACGACCGGGGACTACCCGACGAGGCGGACGTTCGAACCCTTCACGGAGATGTTCACCCCGTCCGGGGCGGCCTCGACCTTGTCCAGCTCGATGCCCGCGGGCAGGTCGCTGATCCGCTGCCGGAAGTCCGTGATCTCCCGGACCTTCTCCTCGGCGAGCGGCACCCCGAGGTTCGGCAGCGAGTCCGCGTCCACGGTCACCTCGCCGTTGCGCACGGTGGCGGAGCTCGTCACGGTGATCGGCTGCGGGAGCTTGCGGCCCATCACGGTCGCCTCGACGGACACCGCTATCTTGCCGTCGCCCCCGTCGGACAGCCCGATGACCTTCGCGGTCACCCCGCGGGCCAGTTGCACCGGCTTGACCTGCGCGGCCTTCAGGAGTTCGGGGTAGGAGACGAGTGCGGTGCCGGTGGCGCGCTGGGCGGTGGCGGAGGAGAAGTCGCCGGAGAAGTCGACGTCCGTCATCCGGGCCGTCAGCTTCTCGATCCGGACCGGCTTCGCGCCGTTGCCGCTGCCGGTTCCGGCGTTCGCGTCGTAGTCCTTGATGCCGACCTCGATCTCGTCCAGGGTGCCGCTCGCCGCCTGGGTGAGGAAGGGGAAGCCCTTGATCGAGACGTCGGGCGTGCTCGCCAGACCCTCGCTGGTGCGCAGCCGACCGGCGGCCTCGTTCTCGGCGAAGTTCACGGCGAGTCGGTCCGCGGCGACGAACAGGCCGCCCAGGACGACGGCCACGATCAGGAGTATGCGTAGTGCGCGCATGGACGGTCTCTTCCCCCGGCTGCATCGGTCGTAGACGGCGAGCCTAACCCCGTCCACAGGCTGTGGACGGGGTCGGTCGAAGGTTGTCGATCGGCTTTGACTCCTCCCCTCACTGATGGGAGGGGATTCCTAGCTCACTTCGCCTGGCCGTCAGCGACGGACAGGGCTTACAAGATCAGCACTAGCCGGGTTGAGACCAGCCCGGACGAGCATCACGCGGGCGGAATTCTTATCCCTGGGGGACATCGCTGCGCACGCGGTGCACGTATACGTTCTCTCGGAGAGGGGAAGTGCGTGCTTGGCTCTCGCTCCGCACTGTGCGCAGTCCATGGTGGTGTGCGCGGGGTGGACCAGGTGCACGGTCCGGCCGTGCTTGCGGCCCATCTCGATCAGGGCCGTCTTGGTCGCGCCGATCGCGGCGTCTGCCGCCTTGCGGGCCATGGTGGTCCTCGCGAGGAACTTCGGTCGGAAGTCTTCCACCGCGAGGTGGTCGAAGTCCCGGACGACTTGCTTGGCCCACTTGCGGCCGGTGTCCTTCCGCTGCCGGGCGAGCTTCTTGGACACCTTCGCGGCTGCCTCGCGGGCCTTGCGGTAGCCAGCGGTGTCGGGCCGGTTCTTCGGGGTCCGGCGCCGGGCCGTCATCCGCTGGTACTTCGCCAGCTTTGCCGCAGCCGTCTTCCCGTGCTGGGCATGTGGCAGGTCGTGGGCGTCTGAGGTGGTGGTGGCGGTCTCCTTGACGCCCCAGTCGATGCCGATGTTCCGGCCGGTCTCCGGCAGGCCCTCGGTCACCGTGGCCACGACGAAGGAGCAGTACCAGTGTCCGAGGCTGTCGCGGTACACCCGCACCGACGACGGCGGGGTGAGCAGCTCACGCGACCACGCCACCGTCAGCACGATCCCGCCCGCAAGATGCAGCCGGTCGTCCTTGATCCGGAAGCCGCGCCGCGTGTAGTTCAGCGACGGTGCCGCCTCGCGCTTGCGCTTGATCCGGGGCATCCCGGCCCGCTGCCGCATCGGCAGCTTCGCCTTGACGTCTTTCAGGGCCTTGGCCCGGGACTTCGCGAAGTCCCGGATGATCTGCTGCTGCGGAACGCTCGCGCCTTCCCGCAGCCAGGTCATCGACTGCCGGGCCTCGGTCAGCATCCTGTCGAGCTGCGCCGGGCCGCACGTCGCCTTCTCGCCGGTCGTCTTGTTGCGCTGGTGGACCTTGCGGGACATCGCCACACACTCGTTCCACACCCAGCGACACCGTGCCCACTCATCGTTCAGCTTCGCGAGCGCGCCAGACGACACGCGCAGCCGGAAGGCATACCGAGCATGCCCGGCCACCTGTTCGCCCATCGCCGCCGTGGTCACGATCCAGAACGTAACACCCCCCACTGACAACGGAAGAGAGTGCAAGTCACCACAGACACGAAGGGAACCCCGGCGCTTCGCGCCTCCACGCCAAAGACCTGTTCCTCCCCGACCCGAAGGCCGGGCACCCTGGGAGAAGTCAGGTAACGAGCGGGGTCCCGCCCCCCTAGGGAGGGCGGGACCGGGCCCGGGCGGCGTCCGCGCGGGTCAGCCGAGGGCGCGGCCCAGGAAGTACACCGCCGGGCCCGCGGCGGCCAGCGGCAGTGCGACGCCGGCCGTCATGTGCACGAACCGCGAGGGGTAGTCGTAGCTGGCGGCCCGGTGCCCGACCAGGGCGCAGGCACCGGCGGCGAGGCCGAGCAGCGCACCTTCCGAGCCCAGGTCGGTCAGCCCGCCGGCCACCAACCCGCCGCCGGCTGCGGCGGCCACCAGCGCCACCAGGACCGACACCACCGTGGGGAGCGGCAGGGCCCGGGCGAGCACGGCCGCGGCGACGGCGAGCGCCCCGACGACCACCGCGTCCGGTTCCGCGCCGAGGTGCCCGGCGGCCACCACCGCGAGCGCCGCCGACACCACCTGGGCCAGCAACCCGTACAGCCGTTCGTCCGCGCTGGCGTGGCTGCGCAGGGTCAGCACGATGGACAGCAGCACCCAGACGCCGAGGGTGCCGAGCACCGCGGCGGGCGTGTTCTCCCGGCCCGCGACGAGCAGTGCCGCATCGGCGACGAGACCGCCGAGGAACGCCAGCGCGATGCCCTGCCGGGCGGGCCACATGCCGTTGAGCCGGAACCAGCCGGCCGCCGTCACCGCCTGGAGCAGCGCCACCGGAAGGAACAGGGCGTACTGGTGCAGGGCCCCGGCGCCGGCGATCAGCAGCGCGAGGACCGCGGTCAGCGCGGCGGGCTGGAGCCCCGGCTCCAGGATCTGCGGCCGGCCCTCCGCACGGGCCCGGTCCGCGGCCGTCGCGTACTGCGGCTCCGGGGCGGGCGCCGCGGCGGAGCCGGCGTCGGTGGTTCCGTTTCCGGCCGTGGTGCTCCCGGTGTCGGTCTGCCGGGGGTCGCCCGGGTCGGTGCCCTGCGGTGGGGTGCGGGTGCCCCGGCCGTACGTCTGCGGGGGGCCGTACGCCGGACCCGGCGCGGGCTCCGGCGCGACGGGGGCGACCGGTGCGTACGGGGCGGGGGCGGGCTGCTGGTCCAGCGCGGGTACGGGGGGCTGGAGCTGGGTCTCCCAGGTGGGCGCCTGCCACTGCTGGGTCTGCGGCCCCTCGTCGTACGGCTGCTCCGCGAAACCGGGGTGACCCGTGTGACCAGAGTGACCCGTGTGGCCCGGGTGGTGGCCGGGGTACTGGGCGGCGGCCGGCGGGAACGCACCGGGTGCCTGCTCCTGCGGGGACGGCGCTCCGTACTGCTGCCCCTGCTGCTGTCCGTGCTGCTGTCCGTACTGCTGTTGCCCGTACGCGTACTGCTGCTGTCCGTACGGGGGGGCGTGCCCGTACGACGGGTCGGTGCCGTGGCCGGCGCCCTGCGGGTGCGACGGGTGCGGCTGATGGGGCTGGTAGGCCAGGGAGTCGGAGTCGTGGTCTGACTGGTCAGGCATCGTGCGGGGTCACCCTCCTGCGAACGGCGGGAGCACCTCGACCGTGCCGCCCTCGGCCAGCCGTACCGTCTCGTGCCCCCGGGTGCCGACGGGCTCGCCGTCGATCAGGAACGAGCTGCGGTCCAGCACGCGTACCAGCTCCCCGGGGTGGCGCTGTCGCACCCCGGCCAGGGCCTCGGCCAGGTTCCCGGCGTCGAACGGTTCCTCCGCCACCCCCGCGGCGGCCTTCGCCGCGGCCCAGTAGCGGATCTTCCCCCTCGCCATGCGTCGCCCCTCCGGAGTCCTCTGGTACGGCTCCCATCATGCCGTGCCCCGGGTGTCCGTCGTGCCCGTGCGGCAGGGCGCAGGATCGGTTCCGTGAGCGGCGGCACACTCCGGGCGACCCGTTGACCCTGCCTATGGGGGAGGCATGTGGGTTATTCTGCTGGCAGAGGACTCGGGCGAAGTGGCCCCCGGGTCCTTTTGTGCTTTCCGGCGCGTTGTATACGACTCTGGAGTCGTGACGGGACAGAGTGCGCAGCAACATGAGCAGTGCGAGTAAGACCAGTACGAGTAAGACCAGTACGAGCAGCAAGAGCAGTACGAAGCAGTGCCGTAAACGTCCTCGCAGGGACCGAGGAGGAACCGACGTTATGGGCGAGCGAACCGTGCACGCAGGCAGGACGACCCGGGCGGGTGGGGTGCGATGAGCTCACTCCTGCTCCTGACCAATGCCCTCCAGCCTTCGGCGGAGGTGCTGCCCGCGCTCGGACTGCTCCTCCACAACGTCCGGGTGGCGCCCGCCGAGGGCCCCGCCCTGGTCGACACCCCCGGGGCGGACGTGATCCTCGTGGACGGGCGGCGGGACCTGCCGCAGGTGCGCAGCCTGTGTCAACTGTTGCGCTCCACGGGGCCCGGGTGTCCGCTGATCCTGGTGGTGACGGAGGGCGGCCTCGCGGCGGTGACCGCGGACTGGGGGGTGGACGACGTCCTCCTCGACACCGCGGGGCCCGCCGAGGTCGAGGCGCGGCTGCGGCTCGCGACGGGTCGCCAGCAGATCGGGACCGACGACTCCCCGATGGAGATCCGGGGCGGTGACCTGTCGGTGGACGAGGCGACGTACAGCGCCAAGCTGAAGGGGCGCGTACTGGACCTCACCTTCAAGGAGTTCGAGCTGATCAAGTACCTCGCGCAGCACCCCGGGCGGGTGTTCACGCGGGCCCAGCTGCTCCAGGAGGTGTGGGGGTACGACTACTTCGGGGGCACCCGGACCGTGGACGTCCACGTGCGGCGGCTGCGCGCGAAGCTGGGCCCGGAGAACGAGTCCCTGATCGGCACCGTCCGCAATGTCGGGTACCGGTTCGTCATCCCCGAGAAGCCCGATAAACACGACAAGCAAGACAAGCGGGACAAGCGGAACGAGCGAGACGGTGCCGACCGGCGCGACGGGCGCGACCGGGCCGGCGAATCTGAGGGTTCGTCGCGGTCCGCCGCTGCCGCGCCCGTTCCGGGTGGGGTGCCGCACCGGCTGCGGGGGTGACCGGGCGGGGTTCGGGACGGTCGGCGCGGGACCTGCGGCGGTCGGCACGGGACCGGCCTGGTCACCGTTGGATCGCCCTCGGGTCACCGGAAGATCCCAGAGAACGGACGACCCGCTCATTTCGGGGTCTCTCCGCGTAGACTTCGCGCGTGGCCAAGGTGACTCGGGACGATGTGGCGCGACTGGCGGGTACCTCGACCGCGGTCGTCAGCTATGTGATCAACAACGGACCCCGGCCGGTCGCCCCGGCCACCCGGGAACGCGTGCTGGCCGCGATCAAGGAGCTCGGGTACCGCCCGGACCGCGTCGCCCAGGCGATGGCCTCCCGCCGCACGGACCTCATAGGCATGATCGTTCCGGACGCCCGGCAGCCGTTCTTCGCGGAGATGACGCACGCGGTGGAACAGGCGGCGGCCGAGCGCGGCAAGATGGTGCTGGTCGGCAACTCCGACTACCTCGACGAACGCGAAGTGCACTATCTGCGCGCGTTCCTCGGCATGCGGGTCTCCGGCCTGATCCTGGTGAGCCAGGGCCCCAGCGAGACCGCCGCGGCCGAGATCGACGCCTGGGACGCCCGGGTGGTGCTGCTGCACCGCAGGCCCGAGGCGATCGAGGACGTGGCCGTGGTCATCGACGACGTGGGCGGCGCCCAACTCGTCACCCGTCACCTGCTGGAGCACGGGTACCCGTACGTCGCCTGCCTGGGCGGCATCGAGGAGACCCCGACCGTGGGCGACCCGGTCACCGACCACGTCGAGGGTTGGCGTCGCGCGATGGCGGAGGCGGGCCGCTCGATCGAGGGACGCCTGTTCCAGGCCCCGTACAACCGGTACGACGCGTACCAGGTCGCGTTGGAACTGCTCGCCGGACCGCGCCGCCCGCCGGCGATCGTCTGTGCGACCGACGACCAGGCCATCGGGGTGCTGCGGGCCGCCCGGGAGCTGCGGATCGACGTTCCCGGGGAGCTGGCCGTCGCCGGTTTCGACGACGTGAAGGAGGCCGCGTTGACCGATCCGCCGCTGACGACGGTCTCCTCCGACCGGCCCGCGATGGCCCGCGCGGCCCTCGACCTCGTCCTCGACGACGGCCTGCGGGTGCCCGGTTCCAGGCGGGAACGGCTCAAGCTGTTCCCGTCCCGCCTGGTCGTCCGCCGGTCCTGCGGCTGTCACTGATCCCGGTCGACGGCGCCGCGGGCCCGACGCCTACAGATTCCGCCTACGCCTCCGAGCGGTACATCAGGTCCGTCTCGTGGGTGACGAACCCGAGGCGTTCGTACACCTTCACCGCGGCGGTGTTGTCGGCGTCGACGTAGAGCATCGCGGTCGGTGCGTCCGTCGCGGCGAGGTGGCGCAGGCCGATCGTGGTGAGCGCCTTGCCGAGTCCGCCGCCCTGGACGCCGGGGCGCACCCCCAGCACGTACACCTCGCCGAGTCCCTCCTCGGCGTGCACCTTCGTCCAGTGGAAGCCGACGAGTTCGCCGTCCCGCTCGGCGAGGAAGAACCCGGCTGGGTCGAACCAGGGCTGTGACGTGCGCGCGTCCAGGTCACGTTGGGTGAGCGAACCCTGTTCCGGGTGGTGGGCGAAGGCTGCGGCGTTCAGCGCCAGCCAGTCGGCGTCGTCCCGGCCCACCACGAAGGTCCGTACGGTGACGCCCTCGGGCAGCACCGGGTCCGGGAGGTCCAGGGCGGTCAACGGGCGCCGCATCTGGCGCAGTTCGCGGAACAGGGTCAGACCGAGCACCTGGGCGAGGTGGCGCGCGGCGGAGTGGCCGCCGTGCGCCCAGACCCGTAGCCGCTTGCCGGTGGCGGCCAGCAGGGCGGTGCCGAGGGCGCGGCCGTGGCCCCGGCCCCGGAGCGCGGGCCGGACGACCAGCTCGGCCGCGGGGGCCTCCACCGGGTCGGTGTCCTCCAACTGTGCGTAACCGACGAGTTCGTCGCCGACGAGCAGCAGCAGGTGGCGCACGCCCTCGCGGGTCCCGCCGCGCAACTGGAGGCGGCCCTGCTCGGACACGGCGGGTTGGCCGTCCTCCCGGGCCGCCTCCTCGATCAGCTCCAGCACGGCGTCCGCCTGGTCGGCCGTGAGCGCCGTCAACGTTTCGATCCGCCGCAGCGGTCCGCCCGCAGGCGCAGTCTCACTCGTCATGCCCCCGAGCCTACGTCCCGCGTGGACCCTTGCCGGGGTGGTGGTGCGGTGGCGCGGTGGCCCGCGGGTTCCGGTCCCGCAACCACTCCGTAATCCTTACCCCCTGTTGCGCTACGCGCGTTGACTCTAGGCTTCCGACGATTGCCACCGACGACCGCACCCACCCAGGGGGCCCCGTGCGAATCCATTCGACCCCGTCCAGACGGAACATCCGCGTGCTCGCGGCCGTCGCCGCCGCCGCCACGGTCGGCGCGCTGACCGCCGCCCTTCCCGCCTCCGCCGATTCCGGTCGGGGCGACCGCGACGACCACCGTGGTCACGGCCACGGTTCGTCCCGCACGGTGGACGTCCAGCTGCTGTCCTTCAACGACCTGCACGGTCACCTGGAGCCGCCCTCGGGCTCCTCGGGCAACGTGACGGAGCGTCAGCCCGACGGGACGACGAAGCAGATAGCGGCCGGTGGCGTCGAGTACCTGGCCAGTTCCCTGCGGGACGCCCGCAAGGGCGAGCGGTACTCGGTGACCACCGCGGCGGGCGACCTGATCGGCGGCAGCCCGATGCTGTCCGGTCTGTTCCACGACGAGCCCACCATCGAGGCCCTGAACGCACTGGACCTGGACGTCGCGGGCGTCGGCAACCACGAGTTCGACGAGGGCATCAAGGAACTCCAGCGCATCCAGCGCGGCGGCTGTCACCCCACGGCCGGCTGTTACGAGCCCGGCCGGAAGTTCGAGGGCGCCGACTTCCCGTACCTCGCGGCCAACGTCACCAACGAGAAGTCGGGCCGCCCGGTCCTCGCCCCCTACTGGGTGTGGAAGGAGAAGGGCGTCAAGGTCGGGTTCATCGGGATCACCCTGGAGGGGACGCCGGACGTCGTCTCGGCGGACGGCATCAAGGGCCTCAAGTTCCACGACGAGGTCGAGACGGTCAACAAGTACGCGAAGGTGCTGGAGCGCCAGGGCGTGAAGTCGATCGTCGCCGTGATCCACGAGGGCGGCTACCCGGCTTCGACCTCGTACAACTACGACTGCGACTCGCCGGGTGCGGGCGACGGCATCTCCGGTCCGATCGTGGACATCGCCAAGGGCATCTCGCCGCAGGTGGACGCGCTGGTGACGGGGCACACGCACCAGCCGTACGCGTGCACCATCCCGGACCCGTCGGGCAAGCCCCGCACGGTGACGTCCGCGGCGTCGTTCGGTCGTCTGTACACGGAGACCACGCTCACGTACGACCGGCGGACCAAGGACATCGTCCGCACCAGCGTGAAGTCCGCGAACCACGTGGTCCGGCGCGACCAGCCGAAGGCCGCGGACATGACCGAGCTGATCGGCCGCTGGAACAAGCTGGCCGCCCCGGTGGCCAACCGCCCGGTCGGCTACATCTCCGGTGACGTCCCGGGCCGCGGCGCCACGACGCCCGAGACCCCGCTCGGCGACCTGATCGCCGATGCGCAGCTCGCGCACGCCAAGTCCCTGGACCCCAAGGCTTCGCTGGCCCTGATGAACCCGGGCGGCATCCGCGGGGACCTGCTGCACCGGGCGAGCGGGGCCGAGGGCGACGGCGTGGTCACCTTCGGCGAGAGCTTCACCGTGCAGCCGTTCGGCAACACCGTGAACCTGGTGGACCTGACCGGTGCCCAGCTGGTCACCGCGCTCCAGCAGCAGGTCACCGGCTCCAACACGGCCGCCCCGAAGATCCTCCAGGTCTCGGACGGCTTCACGTACACGCTGGACCTGACCAAGTCCGGTGCGGACCGCGTCGTGGTCGACTCGATCCGGCTGAACGGTGCGCCGCTGGACCCGAACGCCACCTACCGGGTCGCCCTGAACAACTTCCTCACCGGTGGCGGTGACGGCTTCGCCGAGCTGGGCAAGGGCAAGAACACGCTCGTCGGCGGGGACGACCTCAAGGCCCTGAACGACTACTTCGGCGCCCGTTCGTCGGCCGGGTCCCCGTTGGCCCCGCCGAAGGCGGACCGCATCAACGTCGTCCGCTAGCCCCTAGCTCCGCCTCACCTGCCTCACCCGCCCGAAGGGGCCGTACGGGACCAGCGTCCCGTACGGCCCCTTCGGTGCGTCACGTACGGGCCCCGTCAGGCGGCTTCCCGGGGGCCGTCCGGGGGTTGTGGGGGTGGGGTGGGGGCGCCCGGGAGGCGTACCGAGACGAGGGTGCCGCCACCGTCCGCGGCCTGGAGGCGAACCGTTCCGCCGGACTGTTCGACCGTGCGCGCCACGATCGAGAGGCCGAGGCCCGAGCCGGGCAGCGAACGGGCGGACGGGGAACGCCAGAAGCGGTCGAAGACGTGCGGGAGGTCATCGGGGGAGATGCCGGGCCCGTGGTCCCGCACCGACAGCTCGCCCTCCCGCAGGGTCACCGTGACCTCGCCGCCGGCCGGGCTGAACTTGATCGCGTTGTCGAGGATGTTGATGACGGCGCGTTCCAACGCGGCCGGTTCCCCGCGCACGTACCAGGGGGTGAGGTCCGCGGTGATGGTCAGCTCCGGGCCGCGCAACCGGGCGCGGCGCAGCGCCAGGTCCGCGAGGTCGTGCAGGGCGAGCACCTGGACGCGGCTGGTGCCGTCGGGGCGGGAGAGTTCCTGGAGGTCGCCGATGAGGGAGGCGAGTTCCGTCATCTGGGCCTTGACCGAGGCGAGCAGCGCGGTGCGGTCGTCGGGGGGCAGGGCGCGGCCGGTCTCCTCGCTGCGGGCGAGCAGTTCGATGTTGGTGCGCAGCGAGGTGAGCGGGGTGCGCAGTTCGTGGCCCGCGTCGGCGATCAGCTGCTGTTGGAGTTCCCGGGACGAGGCGAGGGCCTCCGTCATCGCGTTGAACGAGCGTGACAGCCGGGCGATCTCGTCGTCCCCCTCGGTCGGGATGCGCACGGTCAGGTCCTGGGTGCGGGCCACGTGTTCGACGGTTCGGGTGAGTTGGTCGACGGGGCGCAGTCCGGTCCGGGCCACCAGGGCACCGGACATGCCGGCGACGACGACGCCGAGCCCCGCGGCCAGCACCAGCACCAGGGTGAGGTCGGAGAGGGTGTCGTTGATCTCGTCGAAGGGGCGGGCGATCGACAGGGCGTAGGGCGCGCCGCTGATCTGGTACGTCAGGACGCGGTACTCCCGGCCGCTGGCGTCCTTGGCGTCGTGGTAGGTGTCGATGAGGGTGCCCTCGACGACCGCCTTGTCGCTCACCGAGACCTTGAGGGGTTCGCCGCCGAGGATCAGGCAGGTGGTCCCGTCGGGCATGACGGCCTGGAGGGTCATGCCGTACCAGGTGGTCTCCTGGTTGGGCATGAGCGGTGCGCAGCGGGGCGCCGGGAGTTGGGTCTCCATGAGGATCCTGACGTCCCGGTCGTTGGGTCGGTTGGTGCTGAGCGACTTGTCGAGCGAGTCGACGAGTGCGCCGCGGACCACGAGCCAGCTGGTGGTGGCGATGGCGGCGACGGCGAGCGCCACCGTGGCGGCGACGAGCAGGGCGAGGCGGGAGCGCAGCGGCAGTGCGCGGAGCCGGCCCAGGGCGTGCCGGCTCCGCGCACCCCCCCGGGGGGGGTTGCGCGGAAAGGGGGGTGAGGG
>NZ_JBHWIQ010000008.1:127463-266766 GCF_042732055.1 Streptomyces sp. NPDC059816 | reverse complement strand
CCGCTGTGCGGGGTGGTGGGGGGGGGGGGGGGGGGGGCGGGGGGGGGGGGGGGGGCCCCCCCCCCCCCCCCCACCGCCGGGGTTCGGGTTCCGCGGATCGGGGGTTCCGGGTTCCGGTTCTCCTGCCGCGGGGGGAACGCCGCTCACGGGGTCCCGTCCGTGCTGCCCGGCCGCAGTACGTACCCGACGCCCCGCACGGTGTGCACGAGCCGGGGTTCGCCGCCCGCTTCCGTCTTGCGGCGCAGGTACATCACGTACACGTCCAGGGAGTTGGAGGTCGGCTCGAAGTCGAAGCCCCACACGGACTTGAGGATCTGCTCGCGGGTGAGGACCTGGCGGGGGTGGGCGAGGAACATCTCCAGCAGGGTGAACTCGGTACGGGTCAGCTCCACCGGTCGCCGGCCCCGGTGGACCTCGCGGGTCGCCAGGTCCATGCGCAGGTCGCCGAAGGAGAGGACGTCTCCCTCCGGGGCCCGTCCGGCGGCGGTGGTGTAGGTGCTGCGGCGCAGCAGGGCCCGGATGCGGGCGAAGAGCTCGTCGAGTTCGAACGGTTTGACGAGGTAGTCGTCGGCGCCCGCGTCGAGTCCGGTGACGCGGTCTCCGACGGTGTCGCGTGCGGTCAGCATCAGGATGGGCACCAGGCTGCCGGCCGCGCGCACCCGGCGGGCCGCGGTCAGACCGTCCATCCGGGGCATCTGGATGTCCAGGATGATCAGGTCGGGGCGGGTCGCCGCCGCCTTCTCCAGGGCGTCGGCGCCGTCGACGGCGACCTCCGTCAGGTAGCCCTCGAAGGCGAGGCTGCGCTGAAGGGCTTCGCGCACGGCGGGCTCGTCGTCCACGATCAGGATGCGCTGCGGTTCGCCTTCGGGCGCGGAGTTCATCGGTACGGCTCCGGTGAGTGAGTGGGTGTGGGTGGATCAGGGGGTGCGGTGCGGCGGGAGGTGGGGTGTGGGGCTTACGGGGCGCAGGGTACGGGGGTACCGGGGTTACGGGGGGTACGGTACGGGGCCGGTCAGCCGTCCGCTCCGGCTCGCAGGGCCGGCAGATCGGCCTTCACCGTGTTGACGGGGATGGCGAACCCCAGGCCCACGCTGCCCGCGTCGCCGCCGCCCGCGCTGCTCGCGCTGTACATGGCCGAGTTGATGCCGATGATGTGCCCGTTCATGTCGATGAGGGCGCCGCCGGAGTTGCCGGGGTTGAGCGAGGCGTCGGTCTGGATGGCCTTGTACGTGGTGGTGGACGCGCCGGGGTCGCCGTTGAACTCGCGTCCGCCGAACTCGAAGGGCCAGTCGCCGCCCGGCTGCCGCGGCTGGTCCTGGTTGTTGGCCACGGTGACGTCGCGGTTGAGGGCGGAGACGATGCCGCTGGTGACGGTGCCGGTCAGGCCCTCGGGCGAGCCGATCGCCACGACCTCCTGGCCGACCCGGACCCGGTCCGAGTTGCCGAGGGTAGCGGCCTTCAGCCCGGCGGCGTCCTTCAGCTTGATCAGCGCCAGGTCCTTCTTGCTGTCGGTGCCGACGAGCTCGGCGGCGTACTTCTTGCCGTCGCTGGTCGTCACCTGAATGGCGGTGGCGCCGGCGACCACGTGGTTGTTGGTGACGACCTCCCCGTCGGAGGTGATGATCACACCGGAGCCGGTGGACTGGCCGGCGGTGCCGGACGCCTTGATCTCGACGGTGCTCGGTGTGACGGCCGCGGCGACGCCGGCGACGGTGCCGCGGCTGGAGGAGGCCACCGGGCTCGCGGCGACGGAGGAGGCCGTCGTCTGGTGGGTGGTGAGCTCCTGGATGCCGTACGCGGTGCCGCCGCCCACGGCCGCGGCGACGATCGCCACGGTGGCGAGCAGGGCGAACGGGCGGCGCGCCCGGCGTCGGCGCGGACCCGCCGCCGGGGTGGGTGCCGGGGCGCCCTCGGGGACCGGGCTGGTGCCCCAGGCGACCGCGGGCGTCTCGGCTGCCGTTCCGGACGGCCCGTCGGGCGGCTCGGGCGGTGGCGGGGGGTAGGCCCCGTACGCCGGCTGCTGACCCGCGTGCTGCTGACCCCCGTACTGCTGGTGTCCGTACTGCTGGGGTCCGGGGTCGCTGCTCCACGAGGGGTGCGTGGGGTGGGCGTGCGGGACCGGGTGCGTCCGGGGCGCCGTGGCGTCCGGGGTTCCGCCGGTCGGGGCGCCGTGCTGCTGGTCGTGGTCGCGTTCGGGGGAACCGCTGTCGCGGCGAGAGCTTTCGGTCATGTCCATGAGCGTGTCGGGAGCGGATGAGAGCGATCTGAGGACGAGCTGAGAAGCCCGACAGAACCGCGTATGCCCGATATAAGGAAGCGGGGCGCTTGACGTCCCGGGCGGCTCCTGGTGTGGGAGTGTTTGGGATCATCGCAGGTCAGGGGCGTATTTCCGGGTTCGACTTGACGATCACCGGAGACTTGCACCACCCTTTCACTACTCAATTAGTGAAAGGGTGGTTGTTCGAGTGGTCGAGTACCGGATCGACCGGCGCAGCGGCGTCGCCACCTACGTCCAGATCGTCCAGCAGACGAAGCAGGCGCTGCGGCTCGGTCTGCTGGAACCGGGTGACCGGCTGCCCACCGCCCGCGAGGTCGTGGAAGCCACCGCCATCAATCCGAACACCGTCCTGAAGGCGTACCGGGAGCTGGAACGGGAGGGCCTGGTCGAGGCTCGCCGCGGACTCGGCACCTTCGTGCGACGTCGGCTCGGTGCCGGGGCCGCCGACTCGCCGCTGAGGGCCGAGCTGTCCGCGTGGGCCGCCCGGGCCCGTGCCGCGGGGCTCGACCGGGACGACGCGTCCGCGCTGCTCACCTCGGTCCTGGACGAGCACTTCACCGCCGCCGACGGAACACCGCCGGCACCACACCTGACCGGACCGTCCGAGGGCGGACGGACTCACAAGGGGGACACCGCATGACCGAGACCGCCATCGAGGCGGCCGACCTCGGCAAACGCTACGGCGGGCGCCGCGCACGGGGGACCGGCGCCACGGACGGCTGGGCCCTGCGGGGCTGCGACTTCCGGCTGCCCGCGGGCCGTGTCTGTGCCGTCGTCGGGCCCAACGGCGCGGGCAAGTCCACGCTGCTCGGCCTCGCCGCCGGGCTCGCCCACCCGAGCACGGGCACCCTGTCCGTCCTCGGCACCCGACCGGCCGCCGCCCGCGAGCGGCTCGCCTACGTCGCCCAGGACAAGCCGCTGTACCCGCAGCTCACCGTCGGCGAGACGCTGCGACTGGGCGCCGAGCTCAACCCGGGCCGCTGGGACGCCACCGTCGCCCGGCGGATCGTCGGGGACGGCGCGCTGCCCGCGGGCGCCCGGATCAAGGCGCTGTCCGGCGGTCAGCGGACCCGGGTCGCGCTCGCGCTCGCCCTCGCCAAGCGGCCCGAGCTGCTGCTCATGGACGAGCCGATGGCCGACCTCGATCCGCTCGCCCGCCACCAGCTCATGGGCACCCTCCTCGCGGAGGCCGCCGAGCACGGCACCACCGTCGTGATGTCCTCGCACATCCTCGGCGAGCTGGCCACCGCCTGTGACTTCCTGCTCCTCGTCAGCGAGGGCCGGGTCCGGCTCGGCGGTGCCATCGACGACCTGATGGACGCCCACGCCTTCGTCGTCGGGCGCGGCCCGGTCGAGGAGCTGGCCGCCCACACCGTCGTGGAGTCCCGGGCCACCGGACGGGGCACCACCGCCCTGATCCGCCCCACGGGCCCCGTCGAATCCGGCTGGGAGACCAGCGAGCCGACCCTGGAGGACGTCCTGCTCGCCCATCTGCGCTCACCCGGCGCCCCCACGCTGCTCACCCCCGGCGCCGACCCGGCGGTCAGCCGTACGGGGGTGGCCGCATGAGCGCCCCCGACGTCTCCACGACGCAGCGCGCCCCCCGCACGTCCGGGCCCGCCGCACCCGCCGGGGGCCCCGCCGCCGACGGGTTCCGTCCGTCGCTGCGCGCGGCGGCCCTGGTCCACCGGGGCCTGCTGCGGGCCGTGGGCCTCCTGCTGCTCCTCGCCGTCGTCGTCACCTTCGGCCTGTACCTGTGGCAGCGGATGGCCGCGGACCGGGACGATTGCCTGAAGCCGATCGGCGAAGCGTGGACCGGCCCCACCCACTGCGGCACCGAGCTCTTCGGCTACCAGAACGCGGCGTCCTGGTACCGGCTGCTCAGCAACGAGTACGGACTGTGGCTGATCACGGCCGCGGTGCTGGCCGCGGTCGTCGCCGCGGGCCCGCTCGTCGCCCGGGAGCTGGAGTCCGGCACCTTCCGGCTGGCGTGGACCCAGTCCCAGACCCCGGCCCGGTGGCTGACCGTCCGCCTGGCCGTGTTCGGCGCCGTCGCGGCCGTCGTCGGCGTGGTGATCGTCGGGCTGCTGCGGTTCGTCCGGGTGACGTCCCGGGACATCATGCCCTGGTACGACACCGACACGTTCCCGGCGCTCGGCCCGGTCCTGGTGGCCTACCTGCTGCTGGGCGTCGCGGTCGGCTCCCTGGTCGGGCTGGTGCTGCGGCGGGTGTTCCTGTCGATGTCGGTCGCGGCACTGGTGACGGCGGGCGTCCTCGCCGGCCTGTCCGAGCTCCGCCCGTACCTGTGGCCCACCGAGTCCCGCCAGTGGCTGCACGAGCAGAACTGGCCGGTGCTGCCGAACTCCTACCCCGCCCGCGACGGGTGGCTGCACGCCGACGGACACCGCATGCCCTGGCGGTGGGAGACCTGCCAGCGCCAGAACCACGACGTCGTCGACTACCACCGCTGCCTCGAAGGAGAGGGCATCGTCGGTCGCTGGAACGAGTTCCACCCCGCCTCCCACTTCTGGCCGCTCCAGCTCGTGGAGACCGGCATCGTGCTGGCGCTCGCCGCGCTCGCCGTCTTCGTCTCGCTGCGGGTGCTGCGCAAGATCGCACCCTAAAACCCGAGGCACCGAGGCACCGAGGCCCCGGAGCCGCGCGCCCCGGAAACCTGCTCCACGGGGGGACGGGCCAGGCACGCCACCCCGCGCGCCCGGCCCGTACCGGAGGGCCCTTGACCACGGCCCTCGACCACGCACCACGGCCACGGCCCCTGACCACGGCCACGGCCTCGCCCCACGGCCCCCGGACGCCCGCACCACGGCGTCCGGGGGCCGCCTCGCGCTGCCCCGCACGTCATGTCCTCGTAACCACGCATTCAGACGGGGTTGCCACGCTTGGTGCATGCAGCCCGCCGCGCCCGCCCCCCGAGCCAACGGGACGCCCGCGCTCCCCCGCGCCCGCTCCGACGCGCCGCCCCGCCCGGTAAAGCGGAACAATGGGACCATGAGTCAGCCAGACGCCCATGCCAAGGTCCAGCACGCGCAGCCCTCCGTGGGGTCGATCGCCGCGCACCGTCCGCACACCGTCTCCGCGGCGGTGTCCGATCTGGAACCCGACATCGACGCCGACCTCGACGCCTACGAGGACGACGACACCGAGGGCGCCCAGCTCCCCCAGGGCCGGTTCCTGGACCGGGAGCGGAGCTGGCTCGCGTTCAACGAGCGGGTGCTCGAACTCGCCGAGGACCCGAACACCCCCCTCCTCGAACGGGCGAACTTCCTGGCCATCTTCGCCAGCAACCTGGACGAGTTCTTCATGGTCCGGGTCGCCGGACTGAAGCGCCGCATAGCCACCGGCGTGGCCACCCGCTCCGCGTCCGGACTCCAGCCCCGCGAGGTGCTGGACATGATCTGGGCCCGCTCCCGGGAACTGATGGCCCGCCATGCCGCCTGCTTCCAGGAGGACGTCGCCCCGGCCCTCGCCGAGCACGACATCCACCTGGTCCGCTGGGCCGAGCTGACGGACAAGGAGCAGGCCCGGCTGTTCACCCTGTTCCGGCACCAGATCTTCCCCGTGCTGACCCCGCTGGCCGTCGACCCCGCGCACCCCTTCCCGTACATCTCGGGCCTCTCGCTGAACCTCGCGGTCGTCGTCCGCAACCCGGTGAGCGGGCACCGGCACTTCGCCCGGGTCAAGGTGCCCCCGCTGCTGTCCCGGTTCCTGGAGGCCTCGCCCTCGCGGTACGTACCGATCGAGGACGTCATCGCCGCGCACCTGGAGGAACTGTTCCCGGGCATGGAGGTGCTGGAGCACCACATGTTCCGGCTCACCCGCAACGAGGACCTCGAAGTCGAGGAGGACGACGCCGAGAACCTGCTCCAGGCCCTGGAGAAGGAACTCATGCGCCGCCGCTTCGGACCCCCGGTGCGGCTGGAGGTCGAGGAGTCCATCGACCGGTACGTGCTCGACCTGCTGGTGCGCGAGCTGAAGATCAGCGAGGCCGAGGTCTACCCGCTGCCCGGCCCGCTCGACCTCACCGGCCTGTTCGGGATCTCCTCGCTGGACCGGCCCGAGCTGAAGTACCAGAAGTTCATCGCCGGCACCCACCGCGACCTCGCCGAGGTGGAGTCCGCGTCCGCGCCGGACATCTTCGCCGCGCTGCGCGAACGGGACGTGCTGCTGCACCACCCGTACGACAGCTTCTCCACCTCCGTGCAGGCGTTCCTCGAACAGGCCGCCGCCGACCCGGGCGTCCTCGCCATCAAGCAGACCCTGTACCGGACCTCCGGCGACTCCCCGATCGTCGACGCGCTGATAGACGCCGCCGAGTCCGGGAAACAGGTCCTCGTTCTGGTGGAGATCAAGGCCCGCTTCGACGAGCAGGCCAACATCAAGTGGGCCCGCAAGCTGGAGGAGTCCGGCTGCCACGTCGTCTACGGGCTCGTCGGCCTCAAGACCCACTGCAAACTGTCCCTGGTGGTCCGCCAGGAGGGTGACACGCTGCGCCGCTACTCCCACGTCGGCACCGGCAACTACCACCCCAAGACGGCCCGCCTGTACGAGGACCTGGGGCTGCTCACCGCCGACTCCCAGGTCGGCGCCGACCTGTCCGACCTGTTCAACCGGCTGTCCGGCTACTCCCGCCGCGAGACGTACCGCAGGCTGCTCGTCGCCCCCAAGTCACTGCGGGACGGGCTGATCTCGCGCATCAACAAGGAGGTCCAGCACCACCGCGCCGGCCGCCCCGCCTACGTCCGCATCAAGGCCAACTCCATGGTGGACGAGGCCCTGATCGACGCCTGCTACCGGGCGTCCCAGGCGGGGGTGCCGGTCGACGTGTGGGTCCGCGGCATCTGCGCCGTGCGACCCGGCGTTCCGGGCCTTTCGGAGAACATCCGGGTACGGTCCGTACTCGGCCGCTTCCTGGAGCACTCCCGGATCTTCGCCTTCGGCAACGGGGGCGAACCCGAAGTGTGGTTCGGCAGCGCCGACATGATGCACCGCAACCTCGACCGCCGCATCGAAGCGCTCGTCAGGGTCACCGATCCCGCCCACCGGGCCACCCTCAACCGGCTGCTGGAGACCGGGATGTCCGACTCCACCAGCTCGTGGCACCTGGGACCGGACGCCGAATGGACCCGACACGCGACCGACGCGGACGGCCAACCGCTGCGGAACGTACAGGAGATGCTCATTGACGCCCGGAGGCGCAGGCGTGGCACATCGAAACCTTGACCCCGTGGTCCACCCGACGGCGGGGGACGTCCTCGCGGCCTACCTCCAGGGCTGCGCCACGGACTTCCTCCGCTCGCTCAGGCTGCACCGCGAGGCCGGGTCCGGGGCGGGCGGCAACCCCGCCCCGGCCGAGGCGGCGGCGCGACTGCGCCGCTCCTCCCGCCGCATCAGCGGCACCCTGCACACCTTCCGCCCGCTGCTCGACCACGAGTGGTCCGACGCGCTGCGCGCCGAACTCGCCTGGCTCTCGGGCACCCTGGCCAGCGAACACGCCCACGGCGACCGGCTGGAACGGCTGCTCGCCGCACTGGCCCGGCTCTCCGGCAAGGTGCCCGTACCGGGCCCGACGCGCACCGCGCACCCGCCCGGCCGTACGGCGGCACCCGCCGTAGGGGGAGCCGGGGCGGCGGGCACCGCCGTCGGCACCCGGCCCGTCCGCACGGCGGCCCCGCCCGCCGCCGGCCCGTCCGTCCCGCCGCCCGCGGGCGCCCCGGGCAGCCTCACCCTCGGCGCCGCCAAGGCCGGCGCCCTCCTCGAACGCCAACTCACCCTGGCCCGCACCCGGGCCCACTCGGCGGCCCTCCAGGCCCTCGGCTCCGCCCGCTTCCACGCCGTTGCCGACCGTGTCGCCGTCCTCGCCAGCGAGGTCCCCCTCACCCCGGCCGCCGCGGCCCCCGCCGCCGCGCTCACCACCCTCGCCGCCGAGGCCGAGGCCCGGCTCCTCGACGCGACCGGCACGCTGCCCCTGCTCACGGCCGGGCACCCGTACAACGCCGAGGCGCTCGCCGCCGACCCCTCGCCGCAGGCCCAGGACGCCCCCTGGCACCAGGTCCGCCTCCTGCTGCGACTGCACCGCTACGCCCACGAGGTACTGGGCGCGCCCGCCGGAGCCGAACCGGAACCCGCCCGGCTGCTGCGTGCGGGACGCGCCCTCGACCAGCACCGCGACGCGTCCGAGGCGGCGACGGCGGCGGCCACGGCGGCCCGCACCCCGCGCATCGCCCCGGCGACCGCGTACGCCCTCGGGGTGCTCCACGCCGACCAGCGCCACGAGGTGGAAGCGGCCCGCTACGCCTTCCAGCGGGCCTGGACCCGGGAGGTGACCGGAGGATGAACGACGCCACCAGCCACGCCACCAGCGACGACGCAACCCCCCGCACGGACCGCACGATCCACGCGGCCGGCTGCGTGCTCTGGCGACGCGCACCGCACGGGGACGACATCGAACTGTGCCTCGTCCACCGGCCCCGTTACGACGACTACAGCCACCCCAAGGGCAAGCTCAAACGCGGCGAGGACCCGCTGACCGGGGCGCTGCGCGAGGTCGCCGAGGAGACCGGGTACGCCTGTCTGCCCGGTACGGTGCTGCCCACGGTCCGCTACGAGGTGGGGGGACGTCCCAAGCAGGTCTCCTACTGGGCGGCCGAGGCCACGGAGGGCCGCTTCGTCCCCAACGACGAGGTGGACCACCTGCTGTGGCTGGTCCCCGACGAGGCCCGCGCACGGCTCACCCACGCACATGACCGCACCCTGGTCGATGCGCTGCTCGCCGCCACCCCGCGCCACGGATAGCTCCCGCGTCAACTCCTCTGGCGCCGTCGCCGTCGCCGCCACCGCGACCCCGGGGCGTCCGCACCTCCACCGGTGCGGGCGCCCCGCACTGGTGTCCGCCCGGTCACACGCGCGGACCGCGTGTCCGACTACGGAGCGTACGTCCCTCCTCATTGGGATGAGCCGCGCGTAACCTCCTGAAGGGGGAGGGAGTTTCCAAACCGCCCGAAAAGCACTGGAGTTGAATATATGACCGAAGGAGCTGTTGGGCCGACGGACGGTTTGGAATGGTTCGGACGCGAGATCTCCGAAGCCTTGCTGCACAAGGGGGTGACACCGCAGTACCTCGCCGACGCGACGGGGTACGAAGTGCCTTACGTACTGAAGGTCAGCAGTGGAAAGGCGCTGCCCTCGACGGCGTTCGCCAAGGGCTGCGACCGCTACTTCGGCACCTCGGGCTGGTTCACCCGCCTGCTCAACCGGATCAACGAACGAGGGCATCCAGGATGGTTCGTGCCTTACCTCAAGCTCGAACGGGAGGCGGCCCGCATCGAGGACTACAGCAACATGTTCGTGATGGGCATGTTCCAGGTGCCGAGTTACGCCGAAGCCGCCTTCCGCGCCGCGCACCCCAGGGAGGACGACTTCCAGATCAAGGCGCGGGTCGAAGCGCGGATGCGTCGTCGCGAGGTCATGGACACCACGATGCCGCCGCTGCTGTGGATCATCCTGCACGAGTCCGTCCTGTGCACGGTCGTCGGCAGCCGGGCCGTCATGTCGAGCCAACTGCGCTACCTGCTCCGTGAGGCCGCGAGTCCCCATGTGACGCTCCAGGTGCTCCGGTTCACCGCCGGCGCCCCGGCCTCGTCCATGGCGTTCACGCTGCTGAAGCCCAACGAGGGGCCCACCGTCGTGTATTCGGAGGCGCGGGACGTGGGCCACGTGAACGATTCCGCAGTGGCCGTCGGCAACGCCCGCACCGCCTACGAACGCCTCCGTGCCTCCGCCCTGTCGCCGGACCTCTCCCTGTCGTTCATCCGGGAGATCGCAGAAGAGCACGGTCGGTGAGCACCGCTCCCGGAACCGTTCCGGGACCGGCCTCCTGGCGCAAGAGCACGTACAGCGGTGGTGAGGGCGGGCAGTGCGTGCAGTGGGCGCCCGGACCCGCGACCGGCACGGTCCGGGTCCGGGACGGCAAGGACCCGGACGGCCCGCACCTCGTTCTGACGGCGACGGCGTTCGCGGGCCTGGTGGCGCTGGCCGTCCGGCCGGCCCCCGCACAGGGTCAGCCTTCCCCTACTTCGAGCGGCTGCCCCGGCTGTGGGCCACCCGGAGCGTGTCGCTCAGCGCTTCCGCCAGCCGGGCTACGGTGAACCGGAGTTCCGGGACGGTGAGCTTGGGTTCGTCGAGCATCGAGTGGGCGTGTCCGAGCAGGTCTTCGGCCATGGCGAGTTGGGTGGCTTCCACTCCGCCTGCGAGTCGGGCGAGGTATCCGTCCTCGTCGGCCGTGGCGAGGTAGCACGGTTTGCCTTCGGGGGACGACCAGGGGAGCAGCCGGGGCCCGGCGCCGGGGGAATGCGTCCGGTCCCGGGTATTGCACGAGATGGCATGGCCAGTTCCAGGAGCACGGATCAGCCCTCAGGGTCAGTCGCGCTGGGCGATTACCGGTGCCGACCCGTTCTGCGCGGCGTCGGCGAAGAGGAGAGTGGGCTCGGTGAGAATGTCGCGCCCCGTTTCGCTCTTGTAGATTTCGTCCACGCTGCCGAACCTGGCCTCGGAGTAATCCAGTTCGAGAAGAGCGGCGGCCTGGCGAACCGAGGGCTCGTCAGGCCCTTCGATCTCGATGAAAGTCGGAAGGTCCGGCCAGGTGTCGAAGTCGAAGGCGATCTCTCCCAGGCGCCACTCCTCGCGGTAGTTCTCCTGGTAGCGGACTTCACGGAGGCCCAAGTGACGGAGGATGTCGGCCATGGCGGGCAGATCCGTCACCTCGGTCTCGATCTCGGTGGTGCCGTCGATCGTGGTGGCGTCGGTGACCTGCTTGAGCGTGAGCGTCGAGCGAGTGCCCTCGTCTCGGAGCCGGATCCAGGCTCCCTTGTCGAGGGAGTCGTTCTCGAAGATCTTGCGGGTGAGGAGGGTGCGCGGGAACGCCTGGACGGCGCCGAGCTCGGCCAGTTTCGTTTGAAGGCCGGCGACATCGACGTACAGGAACTTTGCCTCGTACTCGTGCTTCATGTTTCCTTCTTCTCGTAGCTGTGGGCGGCGGACGCACGGGCCGCGAGGAGCAGGCCCATCCGGTGGGTGTGATCCTCAAGCCGACCGATGTGGGCCCGCTCGTTGAACTCGTTCGTGCGCAGTGTGAGCAGGACGTCCCAGTCGCCGATGAAGTGACGTCCGAGCCTTTCGGGAGACGTGTAGTGCTCGACCGGATGATGACGTTGATTCACCGGCATCATGAACTCCGCCCCGAACAGTCCGCCCTGCTTGACCAGACGCTGCATGCGGTCGACGAAGGTGGCGAGCGGGTGACGATGGTTGGCGCTGTAGTGCCATGAACAGCTTGTCCAGACCGCGTCACAGGGCATCTCCGACGGCTCGATCCGGAGGAAGTCTTCCTCCACGATCCGTACGCGGTTGCGCAGCCCTTCGAGTTCGAGCCGCTCGATCAGGCCCTTCGCGTGGGCATGTTCGTCACCCGGAAGGCTGACCTCGCCTCCGTGCAGGGCGAGTGGGTCGCGCTCGACGGCGATGACGCGATGGCCGGCGGCTGCCAGCGGCAGGACGAACTTGCCGTCGCTCGCTCCGATGACCGCGACGGTGGCGTCAGGAGTGGCGTGTTCCTTCAGGGCGGCGAGGAACTGAGGGAAGAAAGTGAGGGTGTGCTCCCACAGGCTCTGTGTCCGCACAGTGATGGGTTCCTTGCGTATCGGCGGCCAGGATTGCCTGAAGTACTCCGTCAGGCCGAAGACCTGTGGTGTCCACGCGGCGCATCGAGAACTCGGCGTAGGCATCGGCGACCCGGTCGGCCGCAGTCTCGATGAGGGCGTCCCAGCGGGAGACGGGCTTCCCCCGTCGGCTGAGGCGATGTTGGCGCTCATCCTCGGTACAGACCAGCTGGTAGCTGGTGGGCTGTGGAAGACCGGGCGGCAGCGTGATGCCGAGATCGGCACCAAGAACCCGATGGCTGGTCAGGCAGCGGGCGAAGTAGCTCTCCACGACGACGGGGAGCCCTGAGGCGAGAGACCGTCGTATCTCGTCGGTGGCGGTGAAGAGCGCGGAAAGGTAGAAGCACATCCTGGCTTCGGCGCTCCCCCTGCGGTCCACCTCGCGTCTCAAGGGCTGGTAGAAGGGCGGCACAGTCGGTACGAGGACTGCCCCACGGGCGGCGGCCAGCATGGGTGCGATGGTCGACTTGCCGGTACCGCGAAGCCCTTCGAGACTTTCGAACAGCGGCTGTTCAGACACGCGCGTACACCACGTCGGGAATCGCGAGGGTGAGTTCGTTGATGGGGCTGGGCCGGTGGACGATGCGGTCGGCGGGCTTGTCGTACCAGAAGGCGTGCGAGTCCCTGCCGACCGCTTTGCAGGACATGGTGAGCGCGCCGCGTGGGTCGGCCTCGATCCGGTCGATCTCCGACGGGCCGCCTGCGGGGGCGCAGACCTCCGGGGCGCCGTACTCGGACAGGTCTTCGTCGACGATCACTTCGATGGCGAGTTCGGCCGCCTTGAGCCGCTCACGCAGATCGGCGTACGCGGCGGAGTCGGTGACCAGGAGTTCGGGGTGGGAGGTGGCGTTGCCGACCGGCCGCAGACAGTGCAGTTTGAGCTGACGCACCCCGAGGTTCCCCAGGATGCCGGCCAGGGGGAGTACCTCGGTGATGTTCCGCGAGTTGACGGTCATGGTCGCGCCGGTGGGGACACCGAGTTCGCGGGCAAGACCGAGGGCGTTCAGTGCGCTCTGGTAGCTGCCGGACCTGCGGATGTGATCGTTGGTCGAGCCGACGCCCTCCAGCGAGACCCTCAGCAGATCCAGGTACGGGGCGATCGTGGCGAGCCGGGGTTCGATCCGGTATCCGTTGGTGCAGATCTCGATCCGCAGACCCAGTTGCTGTTTGGCGTACCGGACGACCTGAGGCAGGTCCTTGTAGACGAACGGCTCACCGCCGAGCAAAGTGACCGACTCGGTGCCGTACTCGTCGCGCATGAGAGTGAGCAGGTTGATCGCCTGGTCGGGGGTGAAGGCGTTGGCATGCTGGAGACGCTTGCCGTGGAAGCAGTGCAGGCACTCGAAGTTGCAGCGGTACAGCAACTGCAAGTACAGCATCCGGATCCTGCGAATTCCGGTGACTTCCCCGATCACATGAGCCTCCTTGGCCGGTCGACTGACTGGAGACCTGATGGTGGCCGAGCGGGCGAGGACAGCATCACCGCGTATGCGGACGGCACGGGGACGCCCTGGGACGTTTTCAGCGTGCTGAGAAGGACTCCAGGATCCGGACGAGGCTCGATGTGTCGGAGAGGTCGGCGAGTACGGTGGCAGCGCCGGCCGCAGCAAGTTCTTCGGAGCTGTGGATGCCCGAGGCGACCGCGACGATCCCAGAACCCGTGGCCAGGGCGGCCTCGACGTCGCGCGGGGTGTCCCCGACAAGCACCACGGGCACGTCACCAGTCACCCCGCGGAGGCGCTGGACCCGCTCCCGGGCGACACCCACAAGATCGGGACGCTGTTCGGCATCGGCGCCGAAGGCACCAACAGACAGGTCCAGCAGGGAATCGAGGCCGAAGGCGGACAGTTTCACGTCGGCGTTGGCCGCGATGTTCCCCGTCAGGACCGAGGACATCCAGCCATCGCGCATCGAGGCCGCTTTGAGGGCGTCACGCACTCCGGGCAGGGCGGTACCCCGCTTGCGAAGATCGGCAAGACGCTCCTCTCCGGCCTGGGCGAGGGCGGCCTCAACGGTGGGCCAGCTCGGTTCGGGCAGGCCGTGCCGGATGAACATCTCCCGCATGATCAGACGATCCGTACGCCCCTCTGTCCGCGCAGGCCCGGCCGGTACACGCCCCGCCAATGCCGAGAATGCCGCCGTGTAGATCTCCTTGCTCACCCCGGCGTTGTCGATGAGCGTGTGGTCGATGTCCCACAGAACGATGAGCTGCATGTCGCCAGGGTAGGGATCCGTCTCTGCCCCCCGTTTCATAGAACGTCCCATAACGTCCTTGTGCGATCTTGACCGTTTCGGCTTCGATGAGACCCGTGAACGAGCGACTGCACTCCGTACTTGCCCAGCGTGGCGTCTCACCCGATTCGCTCGCGGAACTCTGCGAGGTAGATCCCAAGACCGTCGGCCGCTGGCTCGGCGGGCGCCTGCCCCACCCTCGGCACCGATTCAGCGTCGCGCAGCACCTGCGGGTGGAGGAGGCTTTCCTCTGGCCCGGTTCTCACCCGCGCGTCAGCCGACCCGGCACCGGAGTTGGTGCCGAGCTCGTCGGTACCTACCAGAACCGGGCCAGCGTTCCCCGGGACACCTGGCTCTCGCTGCTCCGGGAGTCCCGGCAGCAGATCGGGGTCCTTGTCTTCTCCGGCACCTTCTTCGCCCAGTCCAACCCACACGTGGCGAAGATGCTCGCCGAGAGGGCGGCCGAAGGGGTCCGGGTACGGCTGTGCTTCGGCGATCCCACCGGCACGTCGGTCGCCATCCGGGGCCGTGAGGAAGGCATCGGCGACACCCTGTCCGCCAAGATCCGCGCCTCCCTCACCTACTACCGCTCTCTGCTCTCCGAGACAGGGTGCGAGGTGCGGCTGCACGATACGACGCTCTACACCTCCATGTTCCGCTACGACGACGACCTGCTGATCAACCCGCACGTCTGGGGCCAGCCGGCGAGCGCCAACCCGCTTCTCCACCTCAGAAGGGCTGACGCCACTGGGTGGTTCGACAACTACGCTCAGAGTTTCGACGCCGTCTGGGCCGCCGCGCGGCCCTGGACACCCGACCAGGAGGGGACCGCCACACATGGGCAGAACTGAGTACTACAACGAGCCCACCGCCCCGAAGGCGAACACCCTCATCCCGGCCAGCAACCTCCTGGTCGTCGACGACCAGGGCGCCATCCTGCTCCAGCGCCGCCGCGACACCGGCCAGTGGGCCCTGCCCGGCGGAGCCCAGGACATCGGCGAGACGGCGGCACAGTGCGCGGTGCGCGAATGCCTGGAGGAGACCGGCATCGTCGCCGAGGTCACCGGCTTCCTCGGCGTTTACACCAACCCGCACCACATCGTCGCCTACACCGACGGCGAGATCCGTCAGCAGTACGAGAACACCTACATCGGCCGCCCGGTCGGCGGCGAGCCCACGATCAACGACGAGGCCGATGGCGTCCGCTTCATCCAGTCGGACGATTTGGACGCGTACGACATCCACCCGAGCATGCGCCAGCAGATCGGCGACTACCTGGCCGGCACGTACCCCTACCTGGGCTGACTCGCCAGGGCTGCTTCCACCCGCTCCACGGCAGCGAAGATTTCCGGTGCCGCCCGACGAATGAACCGCCCGACGAGACTGTCCGTCCCGTAGCGGCCCAAGATCTCCGCTACCCGCTCCTGGGTGGTGGTGCTCTCCCCGTCGAGTGTGGTCGTCATGTCGCAGTACACCAGCGCATCCACCAGCAGGGGCTCCTCCAGCAGGGGGAACTCCGCCTCCAGCGTCTTCCGCAGTCCGCGTTCCTCTGCCTCCAGCAGCGCGAAGGAGTGGTTCGCCACCAACCGGACCAGCCGCTCGTCAGCACCGTGCTCGTCACGGAGGAACCGGGCGCCGTCGAGTGGATGGAAGCCGGTCACCGCAAGCCGGGGTGCGTACCCGACGTCATGGAGCACAGCAGCTGCCGCCAACAGATCGGAATCCTTTCCCAAGACCTGCCCGACGCTGCCCGCTCGGGCTGCGACTCCCTTGCTATGCGCCCACCGTCGAGAGAGCACATCACCAAGCTCGGCTTCCGCGATCTGCCTGGCCCAGTCGACCATCGCCTCCTTCATAGCCTTCTACCTGCCCGGAATGGCTGGTCGCCAGTCGCACTGGGTCAACAGGTCAATTCCGTCACCAGTTCACCGACTCCCGGTGTACGACACCATCGTCCTGCGGGCGCGCTGATCGCATCCGCTGCGCAGGAGCAGCGCAGTAGGATCCGCCGCGACAACGTGGCGGAACCAAGTACTCCGCCGAAACCCGCTCGCGTACCCCCGTCACAGGGGCCGACAGCGCTTGCGGCTCTGACGAAGGCAGCGAAGGTGACCAAACAGACCCACCCCGTCGACCCCGTTGACCCCGTCGACCGCGAACTCATCGAGGCCGCGGAGCACACCGCTCGCACCCGCTGCCAGGGCGAGAACCACACCGTGGCTGCCGCGGCCCGCGCCCGGGACGGCCGGATCGTCACGGGAGTGAACGCGTACCACTTCACCGGAGGGCCCTGCGCCGAGCTGGTCGTCATCGGTGCGGCAGCCGCCCAGGGTGCGTACGAGCTGGACACGATCGTCGCCGTGGGGGACCGCGACCGGGGTGTCGTTCCCCCGTGCGGCCGGTGCCGTCAGGTCCTGCTGGACTACTTCCCCACCATCAAGGTGATCGTCGGCGCAGGTGACCGCGTCCGAACCGCCCTGATCACCGAGTTGCTGCCCGAGAGTTACGTCTGGGCCGACCACCAGCTCGACGCCGAGTAGGTCGCACCGGAGAGGGGAACGGTCAGTGATCTCGGCGCAGGTGTCGCGTCCCGGGCGGCCGGTCACGCGCGCTGGGCGCGGTCGTACACCTTCTGGGCCGTGGCGCGCAGCACCTCGCCGTACATCTTGGTCGGGGTGAAGGAGTCCATCGTGCTGTTGACCGAGACCAGGGTGCCCTTGCCGGTGGTGGTGTTGAAGTCCGCGAACCAGGGGCCTCCGCTGGCGCCGCCGGTCATGTCGCAGGGGATGAACTGCGTGCCCTGCTCCTTCTTGGCCGTGCCGGTGCAGCGCAGGAGTTCCTCGCCGAGCTGCGGGCGGGTGGCGGGGTAGCCGAAGGCGGAGACGGTGCCGCCCACGGCGCGGTGGAAGGCGATGGCCTGGCCGCCCGCGACGTCGGTGAGTTTGCGGCCCCTCTTGTCGGCGTCGACGGCGAGCGCGGCCAGGTCGTTGACGGAGTCGTTCTGCCAGCTGCGCGGGGTGGCGGCGGCGCGGACCGCGAAGGCGCCGTGCGGCTGCTGGCCCTTGTGGTAGCCGGGGACGAACACCATGTCGGTGTGGGTGTTGTACGGGGAGGAGCCCCGGCGTACGCAGTGGCCGGCGGTCATCACGGTCGACTTGTTGGCGCTCTTCACGGCGGTGGCCGTGCACCAGGTGTCGGAGCCGTTCGCGTTGACGAAGAAGAGGCGTCCCACCGTCTTCAACGCGGTGCCCCGCCAGGGCTTGCTCTTCGGTCCGGTCGGGCCGAGGTCCACGGACTTCCCGACGGCCTTGATGCGGGCGGGCGTCCAGTAGGCGAGGGCCGCCTTGCGTTCGCCGGCGGTGTACTTCAGGACCGAGACCGGGTCGGCGGGGGCGGCCTGCGCGGGCACCGCCGTCACCGCGACCGGGGCGGCCAGGGCGAGTGCCGTGGCTGCGGCGGCGAGTACCGCGGCCCGGGGGCGAGGGCGCCGGATCACGGAGGGGGAGGTCATCTCGGTCATGCGGGCGGTCTCCTGGCTGGTGCGGTCGGCGGGCGGGCAACCCGTTCGCAGTGCAGGAGCGGGGAACCGGCATGTCCGGTTGGCGCTGTCGTCGTCCTGTGACACGCGTGTGCACGGACGTGGACACGGGGCTCCTGTTCCGTGGGTCGAACATCATCAACTCGGTACCCCCCTAGGGTATTTGACGGAGTGTCGGGACTCGGGCTAGCCTCATTCGAGTGGATACCCCGCCGGGGTATCCAGGAAGGGGTAACGGTGATGAGCGGGACCGACTGGCACCTCAAGGGCGAGTGGTTCGACGTGTGCAGCTGCTCGATGCCCTGTCCTTGCACCTTCGCGCAGGCGCCGACGGACGGCGCCTGCCTGTTCACGCTGGTCTGGCAGATCCACGAAGGCCACTTCGGGAACGTCCGGCTGGACGGCCTGGGCGTCGTGGCGCTCGGCGAGTTCGCCGGGAACATGTGGGTGGGCGACCCCGACGCCACGATGGCCGCGATGTTCTACGTCGACGCCAAGGGGACGCCGGCCCAGCGCCACGCCCTGGAGGAGCTCTTCCGCGGCAACGTCGGCGGCTGGCCGGGTACGTTCGGTTCGTTGATCAGCGAGGTGCGCGGCGTGGAGTACGCACCGATCCACTTCGACGCCGCGCCGGACCTCGCGTACTGGCGCGCCACCGTGTCCGACCGGGTGGACGTCGGCGCCGTCGCGCTCACCGGCCCCACCGCGGACCCCGGGCGCCGGGTGCAGCTGATCAACGCGCCCGGTGCGGAGGTCGGGCCCGGGCAGGTCGCGACCTGGGGCGTGGTGAGTGCGGACCGCGCGGAGGGCTTCGACTTCTCCCGCGCCTACCGGGGCGGGTCCAGCAAACACTTCCCGTTCGACTGGCGGCCCGACGCCTGACCTTGTCCCGACCCCTCGGCACGCCCCGTCCGCGGTCCGCGGACGGGCGACCGTGCGGTCAGTCCGGCCGCTTGCCGCGGCTGTGGGCGATGCGGAGGGTGTCGGTCAGTGCCTCGGCGAGGCGGGCGGCGGTGAAGCGGAGTTCCGGAAGGGTGAGTGCGGGCTCCTTGAGCATCGCCCTGGTGTGGCCGAGCAGGCCCTCGGCCATGGAGAGTTGGGTGGCTTCGACGCCGTCGGCGAGCCGGGCGAGGTAGCCGTGCTCGTCCTCCGTGGCGAGGTAGCAGGGTTTGCCTTCGGGGGAGGACCAGGGCAGGAGTCGTAGTCCGGGGACGGGGGAGGGGGACCGGTCGTCGAACGGGAACCGGATGGTTCGGGTCACGGGTTCGGCCAGGGTCTCCACCCGGGAGGGTTCCGCTTCCCACTCCCGTCCGCCGCCGAGCGGCCGGAGCAGCCACCGGCCGCCGATCTCGCCCCTGAAGGTTCCCGCCTTCCCCCGTGCGGTGTCCCGTACGAAGGCCCCCACGGGTGGTGGACCCTGATCCTCGGCCATGTCGTTTCTCCTTCCGTGCGGTAGCTCTCCGCACGCAAGAGGTAACCGCTCGGTCACCGTCCGGCGGTACGGTGGATGCGAGGACCGCTTTCCAAAGTGTCAAGAATCGCCGTGGAACGAGGAGTTGGACACCTTGGTCGATCGAGAGCCCAACGGACGCCTGGCGCTGCTCCACCGGGAGGCCGGGTGGACGCTGCGGCAGTTCGCCCAGCTGGTCAACCGCATCGCCACGGAGCGGGGCACCCCGAGCAGTTACCGGGCGTCGTCGGTCCACCAATGGCTCCAGGGACACGTGCCGCGTGCGGAGGCCCGGCACCTGGTCCGCGAAGCGCTGTCCCGGAGACTGGGCCGTCCGATCACCGATCGGGAAGTGGGGTTCCCCCCGGCCGACGCCGCCGCGGACCCGGGTCTCAGCGAACGGATCGCCGGTCTGGGCGAGAGCGACATGTCACCCTCCCGGCGGGGCGTCCTGAACGCCAGCCTGTTCAGCGTCGCCCTGACCGTTCCGGGCTGGCCGGACGTCGTGGGGCGCATGGAGCGGGTCCGGCACCAGGTGGCGCCCCGCATGGGGATGCCGGACGTCGACATGGTGATCGCCATGACGGAGCGGATCTCCGAGTTGGACGACCAGTTCGGCGGCCGGCACGCGAGGCCGATGGCGGCGGCGTTCCTCGTCAACACGGTCGTGCCCTATCTCCGGGCGCAGGCCCCCGACGTCGTGCGAAAGGCGATGATGGCCGCCGCCTCGGACCTCTGCTACCTGACCGGTTACATGGCGGTGGACGAGGGCCTCGAAGGCCTCGGGCAGCGCTACTACCTGAAGGCCCTGGAACTGGCCGGCGCGTCGGAGGACCACCTGACGTACTGCACGACGCTGCGCGGCATGAGCGTCCAGGCCGTTGAACTCGGGCACGGCCCGACCTCGCGGCGACTCGCCGACGCCGCCGCGTCCGCATCACCGCAAGCGGGTCCGCGCATGCGGGCCTTCCTCGCGGGGCAACAGGCGCACGCAGCCGCACAGTGTGGGGACGCCTCCCAGGCGATGCTGCACCTGAAGGAGGCCGAACAAGCGATGGACAGGGCCGAGTCCCGCCAGACGACGTTCGGTTCCTACGATCCGGCGGCGCTCTACTACCACATCGGGCATACACGCCATGAGCTCGGTGACGTTCGGGGTGCCATCAGCGCCCTGGAGGAGTCCGACCGGCTCACCTACTCCATCTACCGGCGGGGGCGCCTCAAGAAGCGGGCCACTCTCGCGGAGTACCAGTTGCAGCACGGTCATCTGGAGGCGGCCTGCGCCATCTGGAACCAGGTGCTGGACGAGTTGCCCCTGGTGCAGAGCGGGCGGGTGGACCGTCGGGTCAAGCAGATGTTCGGTCTGGTCAAGCCGCACCTCGGCAACCGGCATGCCCGTGCGCTGTACGAGCGGGCCCGCACGGAGACGCCGACCGCACTGCACGCCTGAGGCACCCACTACGGTGAATCCGCATGACCCACACCAAGACGGAGATCACCGCGGAGCTGGTCCGGGACCTGCTGCGCGACCAGCACCCCGATCTGGCCGACCACCCCGTGGAACTCGGCGCGCGCGGCTGGGACAACCAACTGTGGCGGCTCGGCGACGACCTCGCCGTCCGACTGCCCTGGGCGACGCAGACCGCGGACGAGCTGCTGCTCAAGGAACACCGCTGGCTGCCCGACCTCGCCCCGCACCTCCCGCTGCCGGTTCCCGTGCCGCAGCGCCTCGGCGAGCCGTCCGAGCGGTTCCCGCGGACGTGGATCGTCACCACCTGGGTGCCCGGCGAGCCCGCCGACCGCGCCCCCGTCACGCGCGCGGCCCAAGCGGCCGACTCCCTGGCCGCCTTCCTGGCGGCCCTGCACCGACCCGCACCCGTCGGGGCGCCCACGGGTCGTGGCCGCGGCGGCCCGCTGTCCGACCACGCCGGGCACTTCGCCGACGGGTTCGCCGCGCTCACCGGGGCGGGGCTGATCCCCGACCCGGACGGCGTCCGTGCGGTCTGGGCGGAGGCCCTCGCCGCGCCCGAGTGGGAGGGCCCGGCGCTGTGGCTCCACGGCGACCTGCATCCGGCGAACGTGCTCACCGCCGACGGCACCTTCTGCGGCGTGATCGACTTCGGTGACCTCTTCGCCGGCGACCCGGCCAGTGACCTCTCCGCGCCCTGGCTGCTGTTGCCGGACGGCGCCGTCGACCGCTTCCACCGGGCCTACGAGCCGACCGCGGACGCCGCGACCCTGCGTCGCGCCCGCGGGTGGGCGGTGCTGCGCGCCTTCGTCTGCATCTCGGTCGGGGACGACGGCGTCCACGGCCGCCCCGGCGGGAAGGAGAGCTGGGGCCCGCCCGGTCAGGCCGCGCTGCGCCGCCTCGTCGCGACGGTCGAACGCTGAGCGGGGGCGCGATGGACGAGCCCGATCCGAAGCCGTACTGGAACACCAACGTCGCGCGACACCCCGGCATCCTGCGTGCCGTGCCCGAGGGGTGCGGCGACGCGCTGGACGTGGGTTGCGGGGACGGGCTGTTGGCCCGCAAGCTCACCGGGCGGGCGCAGCGGGTCACCGGGATCGACCGCTCGCCGGAGATGATCGCCCGGGCCCGGGAACACGCCGCCGACCGTCCGCAACTCGACTTCGTCGAGGGGGACTTCCTCGCGGCCGAGCTGCCCGTGACGGGTTACGACTTCATCTGCTCGGTGACGACCGTCCACCACATGGAATTCGACGAGGCGCTGCTGCGGATGCGTGAACTGCTGCGTCCGGGTGGGGTGTTGGTGGTGGTCGGATTGGCGCGCGAGACGAGCCCGGGGGAGTGGGCCGCACTGATCGCGGCGGCCCCGGTCGTGCGGATCACCAAGGTGCTGCGTCGGGCGGGCGGCCCGGAGGGGATGCCGGTCGCCGATCCCGAGATGGGTTACGGGCAGGTGCGGGCCGCGGCCCGACGGCTGCTGCCCGGCGTGCGCTACCGCCGGCACGTGCTCCGCCGGTACTCGCTGACCTGGCGCAAGCCCGGGCCCTGAACCGGGACGGCGGGACTGTTCACCCCGGCGGGCTCACCCCAGCGGGGTCACGTCCTGGGGGGCGGCCGGCCACTCGTGACCGGTGTCCGGGCAGCGCAGCGTCCAGTGGAGGTCGGTACCGGCGAGGAACTCGCCGGGCAGATGGCGTCCGGAGTCGAAGAGGAGGGCGCCGCGCCGGGGCGGGACGAGGGCGGTGCCGTTCGCCGCCTCGTGGAGGCCGTGGCGGCGGGCCCGGGTGGCGACCGTGCGTCGTCGAAAGGTCATCGGGGGTCCTCGGGGCGAGGCGGGCGCGGGGGCGTGGTGACGACGACCGTAGAGGAGTGACCTTCGGTAAGGCTACCGGTGCGGTGGGTGACCGTGCGGGAAAACGGTGCGGCGGTGCGCGGTCGTACCCCCGTAGGGTCACTCAGGTGCACGGGGGCGCCCACCTCCGCCGCGCGCCCCCGTTCGCGTCCGCATCCGACGCCCGTACCCGAGGACGACGTACATGCTGCTCACCGCCGACACGGACGCCGACCTGGAGGTCTTCCTCACGGAGGTGGGACGGCACCTCGCGGGGATCGGGGCCCGGGTGTCCATCGACCTGTACGTGGACGAGGAGATCACCGACCCCGGTGCGCACCGCCTGTACGAGGAGCTGCGCCGCACCGTACGGGAGGAACGGGAGCGGGCGGGCGGGCGGACGCGGCGGCGGGAGTCGTACATGGGGGTGCCGTTGGACCTGGGCAGCGGGGACGGGCTGACCGCCTTCGTGCGGCTGGCGCACCGCACGATCGGTTCCGAGGCCGTCCTCGTCGACCGGATCGTCTTCTCCACCGTCGAGAACGAGCGGATCGTCTGGCTCCGGCTGCCCGCGGCGGACGTCGACCGGCTGGTGGCTCGGGCCCGGGAGGCGGGCGCGCTGAGCCTCGCCCCGGTCCCGCCGAAGCCCTGAAGCCCCGAAGCCCCGAAGCCCCGAAGCGCTGAAGCGACCGTCCGGCAGGGTGCCGAAGCCGTCGTCCCCTCGCGTACGGACCCGGCGTGCGGGGTGTGGGTGGGCGCGCGCGGCCGGTTCCGCGCCCCGCGCGGGCCCCCGTGCGTCAGGTGGTTCACTCGAACGGCAGGCGCCGTTTGCGCGCGCCCGCGTGAACATCGGCCGAGGAACACCCACTGCACGGATGCGCGGGTTCCGCACCCCTCGTGCGGGCGGCCGGGCGGTAGCCCGGGAACACCCCCTCCCGGCGTGCCGCGGCCCCCGTCGGAGACCGGTTCGCGTCCTCGCCGTGAGCGTTCCGTGACCGCACCACACCGACCGCACGGGTTCACCGGCCGTTCACCTGCGGCCGTAGGCCACTTCACCTGTTCTGCCTAATTTCGGCCTTACCGGGTGCGAGCCGGGGCCGACACGGTCCGCGGTACGCGCCGGGTGAACGCATGACTCGGACACCCTCCGGACCCACCCCCCTGACGGGGGAGGTCCGACCGACACACGCACGCCGCCGCGCAGCACGCCGGGGCGGCTCTTGGAAGGAACTCCCGAACAGTGAAGCTTCAGCGCAAGAACCGGCTGCGCGCCCTCTCCCTCGGTGCGGTCGCCGTCTCCGGCGCCCTGGCCCTCACGGCGTGCGGCTCCGACGACACGGGCGGCGGCTCCAACGGTGCCAGCGGCGGGACGCAGAGCGCCGCCGCGGGTTCCATCAAGTGCGACGACGCCCGGGGCGAGATCCTCGCGGCCGGCTCGTCCGCGCAGAAGAACGCGGTGGACGTCTGGGTGAAGAACTACCAGGCGGCCTGCAAGGACGTCCGGATCAACTACAACCCCAAGGGTTCCGGCGCCGGCATCACCAACTTCCTCCAGGGCCAGACCGCGTTCGCGGGCTCCGACTCCGCCCTCAAGCCGGAGGAGATCGCCGAGTCCGCCAAGGTCTGCAAGGACAGCCAGGCGATCGACCTGCCGATGGTCGGCGGCCCGATCGCGGTCGGCTTCAACGTGCCCGGTGTGGACAAGCTGGTCCTGGACGCCCCGACCCTCGCCAAGGTCTTCGACGACAAGATCAAGACCTGGGACGACGAGGCCATCCAGAAGCTGAACCCGGACGCCAAGCTCCCCGACACCAAGGTCCAGGCGTTCCACCGTTCCGACGAGTCGGGCACCACCGACAACTTCACCAAGTACCTCAAGGCCGCCGCCCCCGAGGCGTGGTCGTACGAGGGCGGCAAGGCGTGGCAGGCCAAGGGCGGCCAGTCCGCGCAGGGCTCCTCCGGGGTCGCCCAGCAGGTCAAGGAGACCGCGGGCGCCATCTCGTACTTCGAGCTCTCGTACGCCAAGGACGGCATCAAGACCGTCGACGTGAAGACGGACGCCGCCGAGCCGGTCGCGGCCACCTCGGAGAACGCCTCCAAGGCCATCGCCGCCGCGAAGATCGTCGGCAAGGGCAAGGACCTCGCCCTGGAGCTGGACTACAAGCCGACCGCCGAGGGCGCCTACCCGATCACCCTGGTGACGTACGAGATCGTCTGCGAGAAGGGCAACAAGGCCGAGACGCTGCCCGCCGTCAAGTCCTTCCTCTCCTACGTGGCCAGCGAGGACGGTCAGGGCCTCCTCGCGGGCGCCGGGTACGCCCCGCTGCCCACCGAGATCGCGACCAAGGTCCGCGAGACGATCGCCTCGCTGAGCTGACCGGGCCGACCGAGCTGACAGAGAGCCGACCGAGCCGACCTGCCTGAGCGTGCGGGCGGCCCCCGCGCTCCCTCCCGCCTCCCCCGAGGCCCAGGGAGCGGGGCCCGGGCCCGCCCGCACCGTCCGGTGCACCGCCGCCTGGAACCGCACACCACCCCGTGCGGTTCCGCAGACCGGAGAACTCCATGGACATATCTACTAAGGACATTCCGCCCCCACCCGCCCCCGCCCCGCCCTCGGACGTCGAGCGGCAGCGGGCCGCACGGGGTGCCACCCGCCCCGGTGACCGCATCTTCCTCGGTCTGACGCGCGGCTCCGGCATCCTGCTGCTGACCGTCATGGCCGCGATCGCGGTCTTCCTGACGTACCGGTCCGCACTGGTGCTCACGAAGAACGAGGGCAACTTCTTCACGACGTTCGAATGGAACACGGGCGTCAACCCGCCGGTCTTCGGCATCGCCGTGCTCGCGTTCGGCACGGTCGTCTCCGCGCTGATCGCCATGGTCATCGCGGTACCGATCGCCGTCGGCATCGCCCTGTTCATCACGCACTACGCCCCGCGCCGCCTCAGCGGCCCGGTCTCCTACGTGATCGACCTGCTGGCCGCCGTGCCGTCGATCGTCTACGGCCTGTGGGGCGCGTTGGTGCTGGTCCCGCACCTGACCGGACTGTTCAGCTGGCTGGACACCTACTTCGGCTGGACCGGGATCTTCGCGTGGCAGGGCGGCGCCCCCCGCTCCATGCTCACCGTCGGCATCCTGCTCGCGATCATGATCCTGCCGATCGTGACCAATGTGTCGCGCGAGGTGTTCAAGCAGGTCCCGCAGATGCACGAGGAGGCCGCGCTCGCCCTCGGCGCCACCCGCTGGGAGGTCATCCGCATGGCGGTCCTCCCGTTCGGGCGCTCCGGGGTGATCTCCGCGTCGATGCTCGGCCTCGGCCGTGCGCTCGGCGAGACCATGGCGGTCGCCACGGTCCTGTCGCCGACGTTCGACATCAACGCCAGCCTGCTCGACCCGGGCGGCGGCACCTTCGCCCAGAACATCGCCAGCAAGTTCGGCGAGGCCAACACCACGGGGCAGGACGCGCTGATCGCCTCCGGCCTGGTGCTGTTCGTCATCACCCTGCTGGTCAACGGCGCGGCCCGCGGCATCATCGCCCGCCGCAAGGAGTACTCGGGGGCCAACGGATGAACCAGTCAGCCACCACCCGGCGGCCCGAGCAGCCGGTGTCCTCCCGCATCCAGGGAGCGACCCTGCCGCAGTGGACGCCCTGGGCGCTCGCCGGTGCCTCCGTCGCCCTGTCCGTGGGCATCGGCCTCCTCTTCGACCTGCACAGCCGGGTGCAGTGGGGTCTGCTCGCCGCCCTGCTGTTCGTGCTGCTCACCTACGGCGTCGCCGCCCGGGTCGAGGGGCGCCGGCAGGCCCGGGACCGGGTCGCCACCAGCGTCGTGTGGGTCGCGTTCATCCTCGCGGTGATCCCGCTGGCCTCCCTCATCTGGGAGACCGTGAAGCGGGGCGTGACCGTCCTCGACGGCTACTTCCTCAGCCACTCGATGGGCGTCGTCGCCGACACCGAACCCGGCGGCGGCATCTACCACGCCCTCATCGGCACCCTGGAGCAGGTGGGCATCGCGACCCTGGTCGCCGTGCCGATCGGGGTGCTCACCGCGATCTACCTGGTCGAGTACGGCCGCGGCAAGCTCGCGGCGGCCGTCACCTTCTTCGTCGACGTGATGACGGGCATTCCGTCGATCGTCGCGGGTCTGTTCGTCCTCAGCTTCTGGATCCTGATGCTCGACCTGGGCCCGTCCGGCTTCGCCGGTTCGCTGGCCCTGGCCATCCTGATGATGCCGGTCGTCGTCCGCTCCACCGAGGAGATGCTCAAGCTCGTCCCCAACGAGCTGCGCGAGGCGTCCCTCGCACTGGGCGTGCCGAAGTGGCGGACCATCCTCAAGGTGGTGCTGCCGACCTCCATCGGCGGCATCACCACCGGCGTGATGCTCGCGGTCGCGCGCATCACCGGCGAGACGGCGCCCGTGCTGCTGCTCGTGTGGGGCACCAACTTCATCAACAACAACCCCTTCGAGGGGGCGCAGGCGTCGCTGCCGCTGTACATCTACCAGCAGTACGCGAACAGCGCGGGCTCCGGCGCGGCGTACGACCGTGCCTGGGCCGCGGCGCTCACCCTGATCGCCTTCGTCATGATCCTGAACCTGGTGGCCCGCGGCATCGCCCGCTGGAAGGCCCCGAAGACCGGTCGCTGACGCGTCCCGACGGAAAGAAGTGTGACTCCCATGGCCAAGCGGATCGACGTCAGCGGCCTCACCGCGTACTACGGCACCCACAAGGCGATCGAGGACATCTCGATGTCCGTCGAGCCCCGGAGCGTGACGGCCTTCATCGGCCCGTCCGGCTGCGGCAAGTCGACGTTCCTGCGGACCCTCAACCGGATGCACGAGGTCACCCCCGGCGGCCGGGTCGAGGGCAAGGTGCTCCTCGACGACGAGGACCTGTACGGCAGCGGGGTCGACCCCGTGGCGGTGCGGCGGACCGTCGGCATGGTGTTCCAGCGGCCCAACCCGTTCCCGACGATGTCGATCTTCGACAACGTCGCGGCGGGCCTGAAGCTCAACGGCTCGTACAAGAAGTCCGAGCTGAACGACGTGGTGGAGAAGTCGCTGCGCGGCGCGAACCTCTGGAACGAGGTCAAGGACCGGCTGAACAAGCCCGGTTCGGGTCTCTCCGGCGGTCAGCAGCAGCGGTTGTGCATCGCCCGGGCCATCGCGGTGGAGCCGGAGGTGCTGCTGATGGACGAGCCGTGCTCGGCGCTCGACCCGATCTCCACCCTCGCGATCGAGGACCTGATCGGGGAGCTGAAGTCGCAGTTCACGATCGTCATCGTGACCCACAACATGCAGCAGGCGGCGCGGGTCTCCGACCGGACGGCGTTCTTCAACCTGGCGGCGGTGGGGCAGCCCGGCCGGCTCATCGAGATCGACGAGACCGAGCGGATCTTCTCCAACCCGTCCGTGCAGGCCACCGAGGACTACATCTCCGGCCGCTTCGGCTGAGCCGCCCCGGTCCCGCACCGCCCGCCCGGCCGCGCAGCGGCCGGTGGACCGGACGGGGACCGACCGGACTCCCCGCGGTGCTGCATGGCGGTGCCGCCGCGGGGCCCCGGGCCCGCCCCCGACCCCCGGGGGCGGGCCCCTCCTCTTCCCGTGGCCCTTCTCTTTCCACGGCCCGGTGGGCTGGCGGGGCGCCGCAAAAAGGAGGCGACAGGCAGGGACGTCTGCGCCTAGCGTGGAGGGATGGGTGGAGACGGAATCGACGTGCGTTCCCTGCGGGACGGCGAACTGGCCGACTGGTTGCGGGCGTTGAACACGGGGTTCCTGAACGAACCCACTCCGACCGCGCGCGACGTGGCGGGCCGTACGGAGATCGTCGCCGATTCCCGGGTGCGCGGTGCGTTCGACGCGGGCCGCTGCGTCGCCACGTACCGTTCGTTCGACCAGCAGGTGACCGCGGTGGGCGGTGCGCCCGTCGCGTCGAACGCCATCAGCAACATCACCGTCAGCCCCACGCACCGTCGCCGCGGACTGCTCAGCCGCCTGATCGACCTGGACCTGCGGGCCGCCCGCGAGCGCGGCGACACCCTCGCGACGCTGGTCGCCGCCGAGTACCGGATCTACGGCCGCTTCGGCTTCGGGCCGGCCACCCGCGGCACGGAGTGGGTCATCGACGTGGCGCGCACCGGTCTGGACCCCCGCTGGTCCGGGCCCGCGGAGCCGGGTGCCCGGATCGACCTGGTGGACCTCGCCGACGTGCGGGTCATCGGCCCGGTGCTGTACGACGAGTTCCGCCGTCGGCAGCCCGGGGCCACCAACCGGGACGCGATGTGGTGGCGCCGCACCACCGGGGAACTCAGGCTGGACTCCCCGCCGTGGAAGGAACCGTTCTACGCGGCCTACCGGAACGCGGACGGCGCGGTCGAAGGACTGATCGCCTACCGGACCGAGGAGAAGTGGGGCGAGGGCAAGCAGCCGCTGAACACGGCCGTCGTCGAGGAGTTGGTGGCGCTCACCCCGGCCGCCGAGCGCGCGCTGTGGGAGTACGTGTGCTCGATCGACTGGATCGTCACGGTCCGCACGGGCATGCTCGCCCCGGACACGCTGCTGCCCGATCTGTTCCCCGACGCGCGCGCGGCGCGGGCCGCCACCCAGGGCGACTGGCTGTGGGTGCGGCTGCTGGACGTCGCCGCGGCGCTGTCGGCCCGGACGTACGAGGGCACCGGCTCCGTCGTCCTGGACGTGGTGGACGAGCCGCAGGGCGCGGGCGGGCCGTCGGGCGGACGGTTCCGGCTGGACGCCTCGCCGCAGGGCGCCCAGTGCGTACCGACGACCGCCGCCGCGGACCTGACGCTGTCGCTGGGCACCCTGGCGTGGTTGTGGCTCGGGGAGGGCTCGGTGCAGCGGTTGCTGGCCCTCGGCCGGATCACCGAGGAGCGCCCGGGCGCCGCCGCGGCTGCCGACGCCCTGTTCCGCACCTCCCGGCGCCCCTGGTGCCCGGACATCTTCTGACGCCCTCGGGGAAACCATCGCCACGCACCCCCCACTCTCCTAGGCTCTCCCCACAGGCCTAGTGACCGCGGACACCGCGCCGCCGACCGAGTGGGTGACCCCCGAGACGGTGAGACACACGACCGAGCACCTCGACCGGACGATCGCGGGCGCCCAGGCCGTCCTCTGGGGCTTCGACGGGCCCATCTGCCGGCTGTTCGCCGCGCACCGGTCCGAGCGGGTCGCCGCGGGCCTCGCCGAGTGGCTGGCGGGGCGCGGACTGGGGGGCCTGCTCACCGACGAGGAGCGCGCCCTCGCCGACCCCCACGTCGTGCTGCGCGCGGTGGACCGCAGACACCCCGGCAGCGACCTCGTCACCGAACTGGAGGAACGTCTCACCCAGGAGGAACTGCGGGCCGTCGACACCGCCCGGCCCACCGCCTGGGCCGATCCGCTGATCCGCACCTGGACCGCGGTCGGCGCCCGGCTCGCCGTCACCACCAACGACTCGCCCCGGGCGGCCCGCGCGTACCTCGCCGGCCGCGGACTCGCCGACTGCTTCGCCCCGCACGTCTACGGCCGCACCCGACAGCTCCAGCTCCTCAAGCCCGAGCCGCACTGTCTGGTCCGCGCCCTGACCGCGACGGGCACCGTGCCGTCCGAGGCGCTGATGATCGGCGACACGCCCTCCGACCTGGAGGCCGCCCACAAGGCCGGGGTGCCGTTCCTCGGGCACGCCCGCAACGACGCCCAGCGGCATCTGCTGCAACGGGCGGGCGCGGGCCTGGTCGTCGACTCGTTGGAGGTCGTGCTGCGCTCGGTGGAGCAGCTCGGCCGCGTGCGGCGCGGGGGCGGCGGCGGGGTGCGCTGACCCGGGCGGCGGGGCGCGGGACGGTACCGGTCAACGGGGCGCCCGGGGCGGCCGGCGCGGACGGGGGAGTGCGCGGGTGCGCATACGCTCGTCGGCATGAGGGGTGCGCATGAGCGGTGAGACGGGGTTGCGGGAGCGCAAGCGGCTGCGGAGGTACCGGGAGGTGTCCGACGCGGCGATCGCGCTGTTCCTGGAGCGCGGCTTCGAGGGGGTGTCCGTCGCCGAGGTCGCGGCGGCGGCCGGGATCTCCAAGCCGACGCTGTTCCGGTACTTCCCGGCCAAGGAGGACCTGGTGCTGCACCGGTTCGCCGACCACGAGGACGAGGCGGCCCGGGTCGTGACGGCGGCGCTGGCTGCGCGGATCGCCCCGCTGGCCGCGCTGCACCAACACTTCCTGGACGGTCTGGACCGGTACGACCCGGTGACCGGACTGTGCGACGAGCCCGACGTCCTCGCCTTCCACGGGCTCCTCTACGGGACGCCCGCGCTCCTCGCCCGGCTGTACGGGTACCTGGAACGCGCCGAGGAGCACCTCGCGCGGGCGCTCGCCCCCGGCGCCGCGGACACCGGGGCGGGTGCGCTGCCCGTCCGGGCCCGGCTCGCCGCCGCGCAGATCGTCGCGGTGCGCCGGGTCCTCGCCCAGGAGAACTGGCGGCGGATCGCGGCCGGGGCCCGTGCCCAGGCGGTGCGTCCGGGGGCGCTCGCCCAGGCGGACCAGGCGTTCGTCGAGCTGCGCGCCGGGTTGCCGGCGTACGCCTGACGGCCCCGACCGCGCGGGCCGGGTCGTCAGATGGTGTTACCGAGTAAAAAATGTAACTCGGTAACGTTTTTCGCCTAGGGTGGGGCCATGTTGCGCTCCGACCACCCTGCCCCGGGCTCCGCCGACCCCGTACCGTCCGCCCTGCGCGAGGAGCGGGCCCACCACGAACGCTGCCGGGCCGCGCTGACCGTGATGGCGCGCGGCGCCGAGGAACACGTCGTCACCGGGGAGGACGTCTCCGCCTCCGGTGCCGACGCCGAGGTCCTCGGCCGCGCCCTGCGCACCCGGGCCCGCCGCTTCCGTGAACTCCCCGAAGGCCCCCTCTTCTTCGGACGGTTGGACTTCGCGCCCGCGGACCCGCCCGGCGGCCCCGAGGGCGCCACCGAGGACGAGTGCGGTGAGCGGGCCGCGCACGCCGGCCAGAGCTACCACATCGGCAGGGTGCGGATCACCGAGGACCCGACCGCCCCGCCGCTCGTGGTCGACTGGCGCGCCCCGGTCTCCCGGGCGTTCTACCAGGCGGCCCCGGACGACCCCCAGGGCGTCGCGGTCCGCCGCCGCTTCGGCTGGACCCCGGGCGGCCGGGGTGCACCCGAGGACCTGACCGCACTGGAGGACGAGCACCTGGCCGGGCCCCCGTCCGGGCCCCCGGACGCCGCTGCACCCGGTGGGCTGCTCGCCGCCGAGATCCGGCGGCCCCGCACCGGCCCGATGCGCGACATCGCCGCCACCATCCAGCCCGATCAGGACGACCTCGTCCGGGCGGACCCCGCCGATTCGCTGTGCGTGCAGGGCGCCCCCGGCACCGGCAAGACGGCCGTCGGCCTGCACCGGGCCGCCTACCTGCTCTACGCCCATCCGCAACGCGTCCGCCGCTCCGGCCTGTTGGTCATCGGGCCGCACCGCACCTTCCTGCGGTACATCGCCCAGGTGCTGCCCGCCCTCGGTGAGGACGGCATCGGGCAACTGACCGTGGCGGACCTGCTCGCCCGGCAGCCGGTGCGCGCCCGGGACGGGGAGGCGACGGCCCGGCTGAAGCACGACCCCCGGATGGCCCGGGTGTTGCGCCGCGCCCTGTACGCGGCGGTGCGGCCCGGCGCGGTCGCCGACGCGGGGCTGACCGTACCGGACGGCTCCTACCGCTGGCGGCTGTCCGCGGACGAGCTCCACGCACTCGTCGCGGACGTCCTCGCGGAGCGACCCCCGTACGCCACCGGGCGCGAACGGGTCGGGGCGCGGGCCGTGGCGCGGTTGCGGGAGCGGGCCGAACGGCGCGCCGGTCCCCGTACCGAGGGCTGGGCCCGGCGGCTGGAACGGTCCCGGCCCCTCACCGCGTTCCTCGACGCGGTGTGGCCGAAGGCCGTCCCCGAGGAGGTGTTGGCCGGGCTGCTGTCCGGGTCACCGGCGCTGGACCGGGCGGCCCACGGGGTCCTGGACGCGGACGAACGGGCGGCCCTGTGCTGGGACCGGCCCCCGCGTTCGTACCGGACGGCCCGCTGGTCGGCCGCGGACCTCGTCCTGCTCGACGAACTCGCCGGGCTGGTCGGGCCGCCCGAAGGGTTCGGCCACATCGTGGTGGACGAGGCGCAGGACCTGTCCCCGATGGAGTGCCGGGCGATCGCCCGGCGCGCCCCGCACGGTTCGCTGACCGTCCTCGGCGACCTCGCCCAGGGGACCACCCCGTGGGCGGCCCGGTCCTGGTCCGAACTCCTCGGTCACCTGGGCAAGCCCGGGGCGCGGCGGGTCGCCCTGAGCACCGGGTTCCGGGTTCCCGAGGCGGTGGCCGACCTCGCCAACCGGCTGCTCGACACGCTCGGCCTGCGCGCGGCGGACGTGCCGCGCATCCGATCGCTGCGCGCGGACGGCACGCTGACGGTGCGCCGGGTGCCGGACACCACCGCGGCGGCGGTCACGGCGGTACGGGCCGCGCTGGCCGCCGCGCCCGGGTCCCTCGCGGTGATCGCCGCGGACGCGGAGGTGCCCCGGCTGCGCACCGCGCTCACGGCGGCCGGGCTCGACGCCGACGACCCGACCGCCGCCACGGCCGCCGGCGGGGGATCCGGGGGCCCGGGGGTGACCCTGTTGCCCGCCACCCTGGCCAAGGGGCTGGAGTTCGACCACGTGATCGTCGTCGAACCGGCCGCCGTCCAGGAGGCGGAGCCGCGCGGAGCGCACCGGCTGTACGTGGTCCTGACCAGGGCGGTCACCCATCTGGAGATCCTGCACCGACGGCCGCTGCCGTTCGACTGACGGCGGCCGGGGCGGGGCGATCAGAAGTTGATCATGTGGCCCGCGAGGCCGTGCACGGCTTCCTTGACGGCCTCGCCCAGCGTCGGATGCGCATGCACGTTGCGGGCGACCTCGTGCACCGTCAGGTCCCACTGCTGGGCCAGCGTCAGCTCGGGCAGCAGTTCGGTGACGTCCGGGCCGATCAGGTGTCCGCCGAGCAACTCCCCGTGCTTCGTGTCGCTGATGAGCTTCACGAACCCGACGGTGTCGCCGAGGCCGTGCGACTTGCCGTTGGCGGTGAACGGGAACTTCGCGACCTTCACGTCGTACCCGCGCTCGCGGGCCTGCGCCTCGGTGTAGCCGAAACTCGCGATCTGCGGCTGGCAGTAGGTGGCGCGCGGAATCATCACGTAGTCGAGTTCCATCGTCTCCGCGTCGGCGAGGGTCTCGGCCGCGATGACGCCCATCGACTCGGCGGCGTGCGCCAGCATCAGCTTCGCGGTGACGTCGCCGATCGCGAAGATGTGCGGCACCGAGGTCCGGCAGCGCGCGTCCACGTCGATCGCGCCCCGCTCGGTGACCCGCACCCCGGCCGCCTCCAGCCCGTACCCGGTGACGTTGGGCTGGAAGCCGATCGCCTGGAGCACCTTGTCGGCGCTCAGCACCCGCTGCGCGCCGTCCTTGCCGGTCACCGTGACCTGCACCTGCGCGCCCGACTCGTCGATGGAGTCGACCCGGGTGGAGGTGAGCACGTCGATGCCTAGCTTGCGGTACTGGCGGGCCAACTCGGTGGAGACGTCCGCGTCCTCCAGCGGGGCGATGCGGTCCAGGAACTCGACGATCGTCACCTTCACGCCGTAGTTGTGCAGGACGTACGCGAACTCCACCCCGATCGCCCCCGCACCGGCGATCACGATGGACTGCGGTACGTCATCGGCGAGGATCTGCTCCTCGTAGGTGACGACCCGTTCGGTGCGGCGGGTGCCGGGCAGCAGCTTCGGGGTGGCGCCCGTCGCGATGATGCAGTGCTCGAAGGTGAGGGTGCGGGTGGTGCCGTCGGAGGCGGCGACCGAGAGGGTGTGCGGGTCGGTGAAGGTGCCGCGCCCGTCGATCTCGGTGATCGCGTTCTTCTTCATCAGGTAGTGGACGCCCTTGACCCGGCCGTCGGCGACGCGGCGGCTGCGCCGGAACGCCTCCCCGTAGTCGAACGAGACCGAGCCCTCCACCTTGATGCCGAAGGTCTTGGCCTCATGCGTGAAGAGGTGCGCGAGTTCCGCGTTGCGCAGCAGAGCCTTGGTGGGGATGCAGCCGACGTTCAGACAGACGCCGCCCCAGTACTTCTCCTCGACGACCGCGACCTTCTTGCCCAGCTGGGCGGCCCGGATGGCGGCGACGTAGCCGCCCGGTCCCGCGCCCAGGACGACGACGTCGAAGCGGTCTACTTCCGTGGTCATGGAGTGCTCCCTGCCCTGTGATGGGTGTACTCCCCGATGGTCGCACCCGGCCCGTGCGTTGCGGAGCCGGGCCACCCTCTCGGCGGACGCGGTGTCCGTCCGGTCAGCCGGTGACGTCGAGCGCCGTTCCGTACAGCCGGGTGACCCGCAGTCGGATCACCACGCGCCGCTCGGCGACGAGCGTCGCGAGGAACGCCGCCTCTTCGGTCGGGTCGTCGAACCCGGGTGTCAGCGCGAGCAGTTCGCGTCCGACCGCGTCCCCGGGGGTGGTGGTCGGCTCGGACAGTTCGACGGTTCCCTCGGCCACCGCGAAGGACCAGACGTCCGGGCCCTGGACGTGCAGCGCGGCGTGCGGGTCCTTGCGCAACAGCCGCGTCTTGAGCCGTTCGGCGGTGGTGGAGACCCGTACGGTCCGCTCGGTCGGGTCCCATCCGTAGAGCACGGTTGACAGGTGGGGGTGGCCGGTGGACCGGACGGCGGCGAGCGTCCCGAACTGGGCGCCGGCCAGCAGCTCGGACACGGCCGCGTCGTCCAGGACGCGGGGCGGCGGCCCGGAGGTCTTCCCCGCCTCGGGGTCCGTGGTCTGGTCGGTGACGGGGGCGGCGGCGGTGGCTTCGGCGGACATGGTGGGGCTCCCTGTCGGTGGGGGCGCCGTGGTGTGGACGGCGCCGTGGTCGACGACAGGATCGACCGTAGCAGATGGTTTTATTGCAGACTATATGTTTCGGTCGTTCCTTCGAGAGGGCCTGCGCGACGCCCCGGCGGCTTCTGGCGGTCGGGCCCTATCCCTTGCGCTGCCGGGCCCGGCGGACCGGTTGGGTGCTCTCGGTGGGGGTGGCCAACGGGCCCTCGGCCAGGTGGCGCAGGGCGTGGACGAGGGCGTCGCGCTCCCCTTCGGCGAGCGCGGCCAGGGTCTCCCGGTGCACCCGGTCGGCGACCTCCTGGCTGCGCCGGGCCGCCTCGGCGCCCTGTTCGGTGACGGCGATGATCCGGGCGCGGCGGTCCGTCCGGGAGGGGCGGCGTTCGGCGAGGCCCGCTTCCTCCAGTGCGTCGACCGTGACGACCATCGTGGTCTTGTCCATGTCGCCGAGCTCCGCGAGCTGGATCTGGGTGCGTTCCTCCGCCAGGGCGTGCACGAGGACGCAGTGCATGCGGGCGGTGAGGCCGATTTCGCCCAGCGCGGCGGCCATCCTGGTGCGTAGGACGTGACTGGTGTGGTCGAGGAGGAACGAGAGGTCGGGCTCCTTACGGGTCATGCCCCCAGGATAGTCCCGTACGGGACTATCCTGAACTGGACGTTCTCCCCTCGGGCGCGCTGTCCGGTGCGGTGTGCTGTGGTTGGACGCGCGGGTAGGTGGTCAGGGTCGAGGCCACCAGCCTTCGGGTTGCGCCGTTCACCATGAGAGAACGACGACGACCCTTGAACGCACTTTTCAGTGTCCGCCCGAGTACCGCCGACAGGCACTCGGGCGGACAGTCACATGCGGCCAGTAGCGGCCAGGGCGACAGTCAGTGCACACAGGGCTGCCACAGAGAGAACGAAAACGATCCATCCGAACTGACCGATCCATCGAACGATGCGTCGCCGTCGCCGTCGCCGGTGTCGACTGGCCACCGTCACGGCGCCCCCTGTTCGGCGCTGTCTCGGCAGCCCTTTTTGCAGCTAGGCCAGCGACACGGCACATGTGGTGCGTCCTGCGGGATGTGTACGACGCCGGAGCCGACGTCCAGTGCGCCGCCGTACTCCGTCCACCAACCGTCGGGGCTGCCCTCGTACAGGGGGAGATCGCTGCCCGTTGGTGCGCTCACCCGTCGCCCCTCAGGTCAGCGGTGTGACCAGATGACAGGTACGCGGTGTGAGGATGATGCCGAATTTCGGCAGCAGCCACCCAAGCGGTTGCGTAATCGGCCCGCGATTTCGCCTCCTCGCGAATCGCATGCATGCTCGCACACACGTTGCATTCCTCGACGGGCCGCCCCTCCATAAGCCACCCGTCAAGATCAAGTTCCACCAAAGCGCCGATGTACCGCTTCGGTTCCTGCATCGACAAAGCCCACCTCCTTTTGCGTGGTGATGACTCCACGTTAGGAAGCGGGCGTCACTCTGTCGTTATCCCTTCACGGACCCGACCGAGCGAAGGGATAGTTCAGCGCTCGAACCGTACTGCGCGTGCCACCTCGCGCATTTCCGGGGTCAGTGTCCGTCGACCTTCGACCACCAGTCCCACGATGTCCCGTGCGTATTGCTGAAGCCGCAGCCATTCCGGAGCGACCCGCTGAAGATTTCGCAGTTCGGCTACCGCTTCGCTGTGCTGCCCAAGCTTCGCGTGCGCGCACGCAACGTCTAGCCGGTGGCGACGCCGACTCGATGCCGACGGTTTCACCGAGTAGACCGGCATGTTCTCAGCCATCCGCAACACCACATCAGGCCGGTCGGCGATAACCGCATGCTCGGTGCCCTTGATTCGGACCGTCGTCGGTCCGAAAGTGCTCAAATTCTCAGTCTCGACTCGGCACTCCCTACCGAGCGTCGCCGCTACGCCCCGAGCGAGCCTCAGTGCGTGGTCGGCCTGCCCACTGTTGTTGTTCCTCACCGCGGCTGCGGCTACTCGCAGCAGTAGCCGTCCCCACGTGCACAGTTCCGTAACCGTGGCGCGCGAAATTCGCGGCTCCACCTCATCTGCCCACCGCTCCGCCAGGTCGAGCGCCCCGTCCAGCTGTCCCGTCCTCATGAGAAGCCAGTGCTGCGTGCTGATGATGGGAGCGCACTCAAGACGGTCCGTTGCTTCATTCAGCGCGCGTTGAATGGCTACTTCCGCTACGTCGAATTGGCGAGTGTGGACCAAGGCCCCCGCAGTCAGTTGGAGCGCACGGAGCCTGACTTGCCGCCCCTCGCCTCCCAGCCCCTCAGCATCCCGAAGGATGAGCGGCAGCACCCGTGACAGCTCTTCAAACCGGTGTTCGCCGAACAGGTCGACGCCTGACGAGAGAGCCCTTCTGACGCCCTCGATCGTGGGTTGATCGTTGCCCATGTCCGGCTCACGAGGAACGCCCTGCACACTCCGCGCGACGGCAGCCCACCGTGGTCCCTCGCTCGTGGGCTCAGCCGCGCTGGACCCCTCCGCCAGACGCATGGTGGTCGTGCGGAGCGAAACCGCTAGTTTCCGCAGCGTTTCCATTCGCGCGGTGCGGGACTTCCCCTGCTCCAGCGACTTGATGGTAACTAGCGGCACTCCGGACGCTTCGGCAAGCTCCCGCTGACTCAAACCTCGAAGCTTGCGGAGCCGCTTGACTTTCTCCCCAGTGTCCATACTCCGAGAGTACGACTGCCGCGAACAGCGAGCGCCGCCCTCACTGTCGCGTAACGCAGAAGTGCCCCCGATTCGAGTGGGGGCGCTTCGGTGATCTAGGCCCCGCGTAGGCAGGGACGACGTCCACAATCAGTGAGGGTGATGGGCATCCGTCCTACGCAGTTCCCCGCGCCCCTCACCGTCGCAGTCCGCCCGACACGGGCCCCGATAGGGGCGCGAGCAACCCCCACGCACCCGCAGGGGACAACGCACCCGCAGGGAACCGCCCCGAAGGGGCGCGGGGAACGGCGCGAGCAACCCCCACGCACCCGCAGGGGACAACGAACCCCCAGAACCCCCTCGTACCGACGCTGGACAGCGCAACCGCTTACGTTGGGGGCAGGTGGATACGGAACGGGAGTGGAACGAACCCCGCGTTCGACACCCCGTCGGCGCGACAGAGAGGTACCCCCGTGAAGGCCCATCAGACGTGTGAGGCACCCCTACCCCAGCTGATATCCGATGCGGAGCACCCGGACTCCCACGGCATCCTGAACCGCCTGGAACTGGCCGCGCCGGACTTCGAACACCGAATACACCGGGCGTTGGACACCGCGGAACAGGAACTCCAGAGCTGCGCGCAGGGCGCCGCGGACCCCCGCATCGCCACCCTCACCGGCCACCTCGCCGCGGCCGGCGGCAAGCGCCTGCGCCCCCTCCTCGTCCTGCTCGGTGCCGAGTTCGGCGACCCGGCGCGGGAGGGGATCACCCAGGCCGCCGTCATCGCGGAACTCGTCCACCTCTCCTCGCTCTACCACGACGACGTGATGGACGCGGCCCGCACCCGGCACGGCGTCCCCAGCGCCAACGCCCGCTGGGGCCAACGGGCCGCAGTCCTGGGCGGGGACTGGCTGCTGGCCCGCTCCGTGCAGCTCGCCGCGGACCTCGGTGCCGCGGCCGTCCACCTCAACGCGCAGGCCGCGGCCCGACTGGTGGCGGGGCAACTGCGCGAGCTGACCGGGCCGGCGCCCGACGAGGACCCGGTCGAGCACTACTTCCGCGTGGCCCTCGGCAAGACGGCCGCGCTGCTGTCCATGTCGTTGGGCCTGGGCGCCGTCCAGGCCGAAGCGCCCGCCCCGTGCGTCACGGCGCTGACCGAGTTCGGCGAACACATCGGCATCGCGTTCCAGATCGCCGACGACCTGTTGGACCTCGCCTCACCCACCGAGGTCACCGGCAAGGAACAGGGCAAGGACCTGCTCGCCGGCGTGCCGAGCCTGCCCGTCGTCCTCGCCCTGGCCGGCGACGAGCCCGGGGACGAGGAACTGCGCGCCCTCCTCGCGGCCGGACCCACCTCGGACCCCGCCGCGCACCGCCGCGCGCTGGAGCTCTTCGGACGCTCCCCGGCGCCCGCCCGGGCGGCCTCGGTGATGTACGAACGGCTGGACCGGGCCCGTGACACCCTCACCGCGTTGCCGCCGCTGGCCGCGCGCCGCGCGCTGCACGGACTCTGCGACTTCGTCGGCCGCCGCTCCGCCTGACCGCCGCCGTGCGCGACCCCGCTGTCAGTGCCCGGTCCTACTGTCGACGGCATGGGAAGGGTGACGATCGTCGACGAGACGACCTCAGGGGACAGGGACGGCGGCCGGGGGCTGGACGTCGCCGAAGACCGTTTGGCGTTGCGCGAGTTGATCCGTAGACGGGTCCACCAGGAGGTGGCGGAGTACCACGCGGGCAGTGGCGTGCGGTTCCGCGGCCTGGTGCGGCCGCGGGAGGTGGAGCCGGGACAGCGGGTGGACCCGGGGGCGCAGACCGAACGGGCCCTGCGGGCGTTCGAGGGCAACGGCCTGCTGGTGCTCGTCGACGACCGCCAGATCACGGAGTTGGACGAGGAGATCCCCCTCCCCTCCGGCACCGAGATCACCTTCCTGACGCTCGTACCGCTGGTGGGGGGATGACAGCCGTGGACGGACAGTTGAACGCGCACCCGGCGCCGTACGGCTTGCTGCGCGAGGAGTGGAAGCGACTCCTGGGACCGGTGACGGCCGACTACCTCCTGGCGGGCGACCACCGCGCCGCGGCCGACCACCTGCTGCGCTCCCCCCGGGAGGGCCCCATGGCCCACGAGGGGTTCCGCAGGTGGGCCGGGGCCTTCACCCGGCTCCCCGAGCCGCCCCGCCGGGCGATCCTCGCCGCGCTGGTGGACCGTTGGCACGAGGAGACCGCCCCGTCCGACCGCCGCCCCCGCCGCCCGCGCCATCGTGAGGATTCGCCGGCGGACGTGCTGTGGTTGATCGCCGTCGTCGGCGCGGGCCTGCCGGACCCCCCGCTGCCCGCTGAACGCGCCGCGGCGGTGGCCGAGATGGGGGAGCGCCACGAGATCAGCCAGGCCGTGCCCCAGTACCCCCTCCTCGAACAGGAACGCGTCGAGGGACGGGAGTTCACGGCGGCCACCATCGCGTCGGTCCGGCGGACCGCGGCGTCCATCCCCGTGTACTACGAGAACTACGACGGCGCGTTCGCCGCCACCCTGACCGAGCCGGTGCTCAACGTCGGCGAGGCGTGGGCGGACCGTGCCATGGCCGAGCAGCGGTTCGACCCCCGTCCGGTGCTCGCCCACGCCCTGACCGCCACGTCCTCGAAGCCGTCGGCCAGGTGGGACCGGGGCGCCCGTGCGGTGCTCGCCGCAGCGGGCGACCCGGACACCGTGCGCAGCGCCCTCCTCGACTGGCTGGCCCGGGTGGGCCGCCCACGGACGCTGCCCCTCCAGGCCAGCTGGTACCAGCAGCAGGCCAACGAGCTCTACGACGCCTTCAACATCGACGCCCTGCGCGGTCTGGCCTGGATGCTCCCGTTGCTGCCCCCGCACCCGGACGTGCCGCGGACCCTCGGCGCCCTGGTCGCGGGCGCCCTGCGCAAGGTCTCCGGGACGGGCGCCCGCAGTCCCAGGACCGCGACCGCCGCGATCCACGCCCTCGCCCGTACGGAGGGCGAGGAGGCCCTCGCCGAGCTCGCCCGGCTCCGTACCCGGGTCGTCCACAAACCGACCGTGAAGGTCCTCGACGGCGTCCTCACCGCACGGGCCGCCGCGCTCGGGCTGGGCCGCGAGGAGATCGAGGAACTCGCCGTCCCCTCCTACGGACTGACCGAGGTCGGCCGCGCCGAGCACGCCCTGGGGGACGCCTCCGCGCTGCTGGCCGTCGAGGGCACCCGCGCCCGGCTGACCTGGCGCAACGCTGCGGGCAAGCAGGTCAAGACCGCTCCGGCGGCGGTCCGGCGCGACCATCCGGAGCGGGTGAAGGAGCTACGGGCGCTCGCCAAGGACGTCGACCGGATGCTGAGCGCCCAGGCCGAACGGCTGGACCGCCAGTTCCTCGCCCGCCGCAGCTGGGTCCATCACCAGTGGCGCGCCCGGTACCTGGACCACCCCGTGGTCGGGACGCTCGCCCGGCGCCTGATCTGGACCGTCGACGACGTCCCCGTGGCCCACGGCACCGCCCCCGGCGACCCCGACGCCACCCCGGCGTCCGGGCTGCGCACCGTCGAGGGCCACCCCGTGGAGCCCGGACCGGACGCCGAGGTGCGGTTGTGGCACCCCGTCCGACGCGAGCCCGCGGAGGTCACCGCCTGGCAGGACCGCCTCGAACGGCTCGCGGTGACCCAGCCGTTCAAGCAGGCGCACCGCGAGGTGTATCCGCTGACCCCCGCCGAACGCACCACGGGCACGTACTCCAACCGCTTCGCCGGGCACTACCTGCGCCAGCACCAGTTCCACTCCCTGACCGCGGTCCGGGGCTGGCGCAACACGCTGCGCCTCCCCGTCGACGACGCGTGCCCGCCCGCCGAACGGCTGCTCCCCGAATGGGGACTGCGCGCCGAGTACTGGATCGAACCCGACACCAGCGACCTGGGCCGGGACCAATCCGATTCGGGCACCTACCTGCGGCTGCGCACCGACCAGGTCCGCTTCTACCCCGCCGACGCCCCGCGCAACTACGCGTACGCCGGCGGCGGCGCCTACCAGCAGGTGCACAGGCCCGGCGCACCGCAGACCGACCCCGTGCCCCTGACCGAGGTGCCCGAACTGGTGCTGAGCGAAGTGCTGCGGGACGTCGACCTGTTCGTCGGCGTCACCAGCATCGGCAACGACCCGACCTGGGCGGACGGCGGGCCCGGCGGCCACTTCCACGAGTACTGGACCTCCTACGGCTTCGGCGAGTTGGACGGTGCCGCCGACACCCGTCGAGCCGTACTGGCGCGGCTGCTCCCCCGGCTGGCGATCGCCGACCGCTGCTCGGTCGAGGGCCGCTACCTGCACGTCCGGGGCGACCAGCGCACGTACAAGATCCATCTCGGGTCGGCCAACGTCCTGATGGTGCCCGGCGACACCTATCTGTGCATCGTCCAGGGCGGCGCCGGGTCCGCCCCCGACCCCGGGTACCTCCCGTTCGAGGGGGACCGCAGGCTCGCGCTGATCCTCTCCAAGGCCGTGCTGCTCGCCGATGACACGGCGATCACCGACCCGACGATCACCAGCCAGTTCCCCCGGAGCTGACCGCGCCCCGGCCGGTCCGGCGGTGCGGGCCGCGGACCGCTCGGGGCAGCTCGCGCCGCAGGAGCGCGTCGGCGGCCGGTTCGCCGGTGCGGCGGGCGTGCACCAGCCGCTCCCGTACCTCGGGCAGGGCGCGGGGTCGCCAACCCGGCCCGCCGCAGCAGCTCTTGTGGAACCGCACGCCCGCGTGCAGCAGTGCGGTCAGCGCCCGCCAGGCCCCGGTGTCCCGGCGCCGCGGTCCGGGGCCGGGGCGGCACCGTGCCGGAGCGGGCGTCAGTGCGCCGCCAGGTCCGCCAACAGCTGCGCAGCGGGCCGCGGGTGGGCGAGCCAGCGCAGATGGCTCCCTTCGAGGGTCCGGACCTCGAAGGGGTTGTCGGGCGTGAGGGCGTCCCCTTCGCGGATCATCCGGTCCTGCATGGCGAGCGGAATGCTGGTGTCGGCGGCCAGCCGCACATAGGTCCGGGGAACCCGGCCCCAGGTCGCGGCCCGTGCCCGGTCGGCCGACGTGCCGGCGTCGAGGCTCTCGTCGGGCTGGAAGGTGTTCAGGAAGTTCAGGAACTCGTCATCGGTGAGGTCGGCGGCGGTCGCCCGCCGGAACGCGGCCAGCACGGCCGGGTCGGCGGTGCGGAAGTTGCAGCGGAGCAGCCCGAGTTCGGCCGGATTCCCGACGAACGCGGGGGCGAGGGCCCCCGGATCGACGCCCGCCATCTCCGGCTCGGCGTAGTAGTCGCCCACGTCCAGCTCGACCGGGCACCAGGCGCTGACGTAGACGATCCGGTCGATCAGCTCGGGCCGGGCGTTGGCGACGGCGGTGATCGTGATGCCGCCCCGGCTGTGGCCGACGAGGACGGTGGGCCCGTGCCGCTTGGCCCGTTCGAGGGCGTCGATCACGCGGGCCGCGTTGTCGGCGAGGGTGGCGCCCTTGATGCGCCCCGGTGCCACGGCGAGGGCGTCGAGGTCCTGGGGCGCCTGGTAGGCCGCGGGGTAGGTCGCCTCGAACCCGTGCCCCGGGAGGTCCACCGCGGCCGATCGATGGCCGAGCAGGGCGAGTTCGGCTTGGAGCGGCGCGAACGAGAACGAGTTGGCGAAGGCCCCGTGGACCAGGACGTACGTCGGTGGATTGGGCATGCCCCACCCTCCAACAGAACGATCTTCACGGCAAGTTGCCGGCCGCCCCGCACCCGGGTGACGTCCTGCCCACTGCGCCTGCGGGCGTACGCCCGGGGGCCACCGGGGCCGTGCCGCTCGTGGCCGACGGCCCGATGCCCGGACGGGACCCGACCCGGCAGCGTGGACACCGTGATCGAAGCAATCGAACTCACCAAGCGCTACGGCGCGACCACCGCCGTCGACCGGCTGTCGTTCACCGTCCGCCCCGGGGTGGTGACCGGATTCCTCGGCCCGAACGGTGCCGGGAAGACCACCACGCTGCGGATGGTCCTCGGGCTGAACCGGCCCTCCGACGGCACCGTCACCGTCGACGGGCAGCCGTTCGGCGACCGGCCCCGTGGTCTGCGGCACGTCGGCGCCCTCCTCGACGCCCACGACGTGCACGGCGGGTGCACCGCCCGCGCCCATCTGACGGCACTGGCGGTCGGCAACGGACTGCCCCGCCACCGGGTTACGGAGGTACTGGCCGAGGTGGGCCTGGCCGGGGCGGCCGGACGTCGGATCGGGGGGTTCTCGCTGGGCATGAAACAACGGCTCGGCATCGCCGCCGCGCTGCTCGGCGATCCCCCCGTCCTGCTCTTCGACGAGCCGCTCAACGGCCTCGACCCGGAGGGCGTGCGCTGGGTGCGCACCTTCTTCAAGCAACGGGCGGACGAGGGCCGCACCGTGCTCGTCTCCAGCCATCTGATGCGGGAGATGGAGCAGACCGCCGAGGAACTGATCGTCATCGGCCGCGGCCGGCTGATCGCAGCGGAGGGCCTACGGGACTTCGCTGCCCGCAGCACCCGGCTCCGGGTGAGCATCCGCACGCCCGACGCGGACGACCTGTCCGGGCCGTTGACGGACGCGGGGGCGACGGTACGGGCGGAGCCCGACGGGGCGTACACGGTGACCGGTCTGCCCGCGGACCGCATCGGTGAACTCGCCTTCGCGCACGGGGTGCGGCTGCACGAACTCAGCCCCCACACGGCCTCCCTGGAGCAGGCGTTCATGGAACTCACCGCACAGAGCGTCCAATACGCCGCAGGAGCCCCCCGATGACGACGCCCCCCGTCCTCGACCGCGCCGCCGCCCGCCCCGCGGCCCCCGCCCCGGCGCCGGCCCGGTTCCGGCACCTGCTGGCCGCCGAGTGGATCAAACTCTGGTCGCTGCGCTCCACCCGCGGGGTGCTCGGCGTCGGCGCGCTGACCGTGATCGGCATCAACGTGAACTCCGCCGTGTCCAACGCGGACCGGCTGACGCACCAGCCGGAGCCGCCGCCGGAGGCGTCGGCCCACCCCGAGATGCTGTTCGATCCGCTCGCCACGGCGTTCGTCGATCCCGCCTGGCAGCTGTTGATGATCATCGCCGCGGCGGTGGGCGCGATCACGGTCTTCGGCGAGTACTCCAGCGGACTGATCCGGACCACCTTCGCCGCCGTCCCCGACCGGCGTGCGGTGATCGCCGCCAAGGTGACCGTGGTGTCGGCGGTCATGCTGGTCCTCGGCGCGCTCGTCTCCGGCGCCTCCTTCGGCCTCACCCAGATGCTGCTACGGGACCACGGCGGCCTGTCGCTGGGCAGCCCGGGCGCCCTGCGCGCCGTGGTCGCCGCCGCCCTGGTCGCCCCGTTGTGCGCGCTGGTCGGCATGGCGGTGGGCGCGACCGTCCGGCACGCCGCCGGCTCCGTCGTCACCGTCATCGCCCTGCTGCTCCTGCTGCCGGCGTTCTTCCGGGGCGAGCGCTACCGCTGGGTCAAGGAGATCGGCAACGCCATGCCGCTCAGCGCCTGGATGCGCCTGGTGACGAACCCGGAACGGTGGCGCCACCCGGGCAAGTACCCGCTGACCGTCGCCGAGGCGTGGACCGTGTACGGCGCGTGGGCCACGGTGGCGGTGGTCGTCGCGGTGCTCGTGGTGCGCCGCCGGGACGTCTGAGCCCCACCTGGACGCCTGGACGCCCGGACGTCTGGATGCCCGGACGCCGGCGTGTCCTTGCGATGACGGGCCGGGTCAGTCGGTGGCGAGCAGCGAGAGCGTGTCGATCACGCGGTTCGAGAAGCCCCACTCGTTGTCGTACCAGGCGACCACCTTGATGTGACGGCCTTCGACGCGGGTCAGCGCCGAGTCGAAGACGGCCGAGGCGGGGTTGCCGACGATGTCGGACGACACGAGCGGGTCGTCCGAGTACTCCAGCACACCGGCGAGCGGCCCCCGCGCCGCGTCCCGGTACGCCGCCAACACGTCCTCGCGCGTCACGTCCCGGGCGACGGTCGTGTTGAGTTCGACGATCGAACCCACCGGAACCGGTACGCGGATCGAGTCCCCGGACAGCTTCCCGTCGAGGTTCGGCAGGACCAGGCCGATCGCCTTGGCGGCGCCCGTCGTGGTCGGCACGATGTTCACGCCGGCGGCGCGGGCCCGGCGGGCGTCGCGGTGCGGACCGTCCTGGAGGTTCTGCTCCTGCGTGTAGGCGTGCACCGTCGTCATGAAGCCGTGCTCGATGCCGGCGAGGTCGTCGAGCACCTTGGCCAGCGGGGCGAGCGCATTGGTCGTGCACGAGGCGTTCGAGACGATCGTGTGCACGGCCGGGTCGTACGCGTCGGTGTTGACCCCGAACGCGAGCGTGACGTCCGCGCCGGCCGCCGGCGCACTGACCAGGACCCGCTTGGCGCCCGCGTCGAGGTGGGCGCGGGCGGCCGTGGCCGAGGTGAAGCGGCCGGTCGCCTCCAGCACGATGTCGACGCCGAGCTCGGCCCACGGCAGCCGTCCCGGTTCGCGCTCGGCGAGCACCGTGATCCGCCGACCGTCCACGACGAGGGCGTCCCCGTCGACGGTCACCGGGCGGCCGAGGCGGCCCGCCGTCGAGTCGTAGGCGAGCAGCCGCGCCAGCGTGGCGGGCTCCGTGAGGTCGTTGACGGCGACGACCTCCAGATCGCTGTCACGTTCGAGCAGGGCGCGCAGCACGTTGCGTCCGATGCGGCCGAATCCGTTGATGGCGATGCGAGTCATGAGTGGTGTCCCTTGTTCGGTTCCCCACCAGGTTCCCGCCCGGCACCCGTCGGTGACAGCGGCGTGATCGCCACGGTCCGCAAGGATCGTGCCAGGTGGTCGGCGGTGGGCTACTCGCCAAGGGCGAAGGTGCGCCGGTACTCGCTGGGCGTGGTGCCGAGGATGCGCTGGAAGTGCAGCCGCAGATTCGCACCGGTGCCGAGCCCGGCGTCGGCGGCGATCTGCTCGATGCCCCGCTGCGAACGTTCCAGCAGCTCACGGGCGACGTCGACGCGGGCGCGCATCACCCACTGCATCGGCGTGTACCCGGTGTCCTCGACGAAGCGCCGCGAGAACGTGCGCGGGGACACCGCCGCGTGCCGGGCGAGCACGTCGAGGGTGAGGGGCTCGCCGAGCCGGTGCAACGCCCACTCGCGGGTGGCGGCGAAGCGCTCGCCGAGCGGCTCGGGCACGCTGTACGGCACGTACTGCGCCTGACCACCGCTGCGGTAGGGGGCCGCGACCAGGCGCCGGGCCGCGTGGTTCGACGCGGCCACTCCGAGGTCGCCGCGCAGGACGTGCAGACACAGGTCGATGCCCGAGGCGGCACCGGCCGAGGTCAGCACGCTGCCCTCGTCGACGAAGAGCACGTTCTTGTCGACCCGGACGAGCGGACGCTTCGCCGCGAGGGCCCGCGTGTAGTGCCAGTGCGTCGTGGCGCGCTTGCCGTCGAGCAGCCCCGTGGCGGCGAGCGCGAAGGCACCCGTCGAGATGGCGGCGAGCCGCGCACCCCGGCCGTGGGCGGCGATCAGCGCGTCGACGACGGCCGGTGGCGGGTCCTCGCGGTCCGGGAACCGGTAGCCGGGCACGAAGACGATGTCGGCCCAGGCGAGCGCCGTGAGGTCATGGGCGACGTGGTACGACAGACCGTCGCCGCCGGCCACGGGACCGGTCGCCGCGCCGCACACCCGCACCTCGTACGGCATGCTCGCGCGGGTGGTGAACACCTGTGCGGGAATGCCGACGTCGAGCGGCTTCGCCCCTTCGAGGACGAGGACGGCGACGCGATGCAGGGGTGAGGCTGGCACGGGAAGAGGGTACGCAGGGCGGCCGTCCCCGTGCCGTGGCCACGCATCAGCCGGCCGAAGTTCCGGCCCCGGTCCCGGTGTCGGTGTCCTGACCCAGCCCGAGGGCGGAGAGCATCCGGTCGACGTCCCGTTCGTCGGCGCCCTCGACGAGGACGTCGCCCCACACCCGTAGATCGAGGTGCGCGAACCGTGGCGCCAGTTCGGCGAGGACGGCCAACGGCTCCCGCTCCGCGTCCGTGTCCGTGTGCTCGATCACCAGCTCCCGGATGCTCAGCTCTTCGAGTTGGGGGAGGACCGAGGACCCGGCGAGCACGACGAAGTCGCCCGCCCCGTCCGGGTCGAAGCACGCCCGGCTCAGGTCGAGGCTCCGCAGCCGCGGGTACCGGGACGCCTCCAGGTCGTCGAGGATCGCGTTCGTCGGTACGACACCGTGGACGTCCGGTCCGATCTCCACCTCCAGGGAGACGAGGCCCGGAGTCGAGAACGCGAACAGGGAGCCGTCCGAGAGGACGGCTCCCCGGGTCCGTAGGTGCGTCAGGGTCGCGTGTTCCACGTCGCCGAACAGGAAAGCCCCTTCGAGCTCCAGCGTGCGCAGGGCGGGCAGGGCCTCCCACAGTGCTGTCTCCGCCTGAGCGGGAACCACGGCGTCGTGCAGGTACTTCGCGGGTTCGACCCGGTTCCCCGTCGACGTGGTGTGCAGTTGGAGGAGCATGTCGAAGCCGTGGCCGAAGCGCAGGGTCGCGAGCCGGGGGCGCTGCCGACGGGCCAGGGCGACCGCGGCGCGCTCCGCGGAGTGGTGGTAGTCGGTGAGGTGCAGCTCCAGCGTGCGCAGCAGGCGGCTGGCCGGGTGCGACAACAGGACGTCGATCAGGGCCCCTTCCCACTGCTCGGGATCGGCCGCATCGTCACTCCCGGCGTGGGGCAGGTCGGCGAGGAGCCGTTCCACCAGTGCACCACGTCGCGATCGGCTCTCCGCCGCGAGGCGGAACGCAGCCCCGTCGATGAAGCCGCGGGACCAGGTGAACCGCCAGGAACCGTCCGCCCGCAGACCGTCGAGCCCCGACTGCCGCTCCACCCGCCCGTACGCCGAGGCCAACGCCTGCGCGTCCCCACCGCTGGTCTCGCAGCGGTGCTCGCACCGGATCGCCTCGCCCCGGGCGTCCCCCGCCGCGGTCAGCGCGTCCGCGTACGCGAGCCACGCCTCCCACTCCTGCGACTCCGGAACCGCGGTACGGAATCCCTCGTACCTTTCGACACCCTCGAACCCCTCGACGGCACGGTGCATGTGATTCTCCGAACTCCCCTGACCTGACTGGACGCTGTCGGGGCCCTGCCCGCCGCCCCCCCTGCCCCCTGCCTGGCATCGCATCGGTGAGGGAGCGTACCCAGTCCGCGCCGACATCCACCGGGCGATGCGGACCCGGCAGGTCGCCGTTCCGCTGCCGCTCCGGGCGGACACACCGGCATCCCGTGGCGACGGATAGCGGACGGGAGGCCGCGACCGGTTGACGCCCCGAGCGCGTCGGTCGCGGTCACCGGTGCGATCATCCGTCCATGGACGCGAGCGCAGGAACGATGATCGCCGTCCCGTCGGGGCGGGTAACGCTGTCGGACCGGCGGACGCGGCGCAGCTGGCCGGTAGAGCTCGCGCCCTACGCACTCGCGGCGCTCCCCGTCACCCAGGCCCTGTACGAGCAGGTCACCGAGCTGCGACCGAGCACCGCCCAGGGGACTCACCTGCCCGTCGAGAGCGTTTCCTGGTGGGACGCGGTCCGGTTCTGCAACGCCCTGTCCCGACGTGACGGGTTCGCCCCCGCCTACCACCTCCACGCCGACGGCGAAGGCATCGAGTGGGACGCCTCCGCGGGCGGATACCGGCTGCCGACCGAAGCCGAGTGGGAACACGCCTGCCGTGCCGGTACGACCGGACCGCACTACGGACCCCTCGACGAGATCGCCTGGTACCGCGGCAACTCCCACGAGCAGCTCCACGACGCGGGTGGCAAACGGCCCAACCCGTGGGGCTTCCACGACATGCTCGGGAACGTCTGGGACTGGTGCTGGGACGTCTACGACGCCGAGGTCTACGGCGACTACCGGGTGCTGCGCGGCGGCGGCTGGTTCGACGAACACTGGAGCTGCCGGGCCTCCGCGCGGCGCCGCAGCCACCCGACCTTCCGGGTCGACGACGTGGGATTCCGCCTCGCACGCTCCCTCGCGCCCTGACCCAGGCCGTGGGTCACCCCACCGGGTACGGCTGCCAGTGCCGGTCCGACACGGCGGTGTCGCCGTCGATCTGGCCCAGGACGGCCAACTGCCCGCACGGCGGCCCGGACTCGACGTCCACCCGCAGCACGAAGGCGCAGGCGGGGGCGGATGTCACACAGGCCCGGCTTTCGGCAGGGCCGGCACCGCCTCGTCTTCGGACACGAGAAACACGTCGACACCGGCCTCGTCGGCTCCTCCGCGGCGGGCTGTGCTCGGCAGGGCCTGCGCGAGCAGGGTCTTCGCTGCCGTCCGTGCGTGTCGGCCGTAGTCCGCTTCGCCGAGCACCATGGCGCGACTGGCCGCCCCGTCCGCGAGGGTGACCAGTTGTTCGGCGAGCGCGGCGGGTTCGTCGCAGCCCAGTTCCGTCACCAGCGCGGTGACCAGCCGTACCATCTGCAGTTTCTGTTCACGGGCGTAGGAGTGGACCGCGCTCTCGGGGTCGGGGAACTCCGCTGCGGCGTCGATGAACGGGCATCCTCGTACCGGTGTTGCGTCCGGCACGGGGTCGAACAGCCCGAGGATCCGCTCCAGCGGGGGGATGTCCTCGCGGTTCAGCACGTCTTCCAGAGTGGCACCCGACGCGGTGAGGTCCTGGAGATGGGCGATCACCAGGTCGCTCTTGGTCCGGAAATGCGCGTAGAGCGTGCGTTTGGACACGGGCGCCGCCTCCGCGACCTGCTCCATGCCGGTCGCGTTGATGCCGTGGGTCGCGAACAGCTGGGCGGCGGCGGCCAGGATGCGCTCCCGTCCGCCCCGCCCCCGCCCCTTCGCGGATTCCGCAGTCGTCGCACTCATGCGTCAAGTATACGGCTGCGTTTACTTCGAGAGGTGACGCCTGTTAGGGTCGCGCAATGTAAACGGTTGCGTTTACATTGACTGCTGTCGAGGAGTCTTCCGTGAGCCTGTTGGTCCCCACCGAGCTGAGTGACCGTGCGGAGAAGCTGATACGTGGCCGTCGCTCGACCCGTGCGTTCCGTCCGGAAGCCGTCCCCGAGGACACGATGCGTGCGATCTTCTCGCTGGCCGGTGCCGCGCCGTCCAACTCCAACGCACAGCCCTGGCGGGTGGAGGTGGTGAGCGGCGCCACTCGCGAACGCCTGGCCGACGCCTTGCAGGTGGCCCACGCCGAGAAGCGCGTCTCGGTCGATTTCCCGTACTCCGACGGCATGTACGCGCAGGTGCACCAGGCGCGCCGGGCGGCGTTCGGTGCCCAGCTGTACGGAGCGCTGGGCATCGCAGCGGACGATCACGAGGCGCGGGCGGCCTACGACGCGGAAAGCCTGCGCTTCTACGGCGCGCCGCACGTTGCGTTCCTGTTCGTCGCCGGGGACGGCGGGGCCCGGCTGGCCGCTGACGTCGGTGCCTACATGCAGACCCTGCTCCTGGCGATGACCGCCTACGGCGTGGCGAGTTGTCCGCAGGGGCTGCTGAGCTTCCATGCCGACACGGTCCGCACCGAACTCGCAGTCGGCGAAGGGCGCCTGCTCGTGGGCATCTCCTTCGGCCACGCCGACGGGGCGGCACCCGTCAACCACGTCAGGACCGAGAGGGCTGCGCTCGAAGCGGTGACGACTTTCCACGGCTAGCAAGCTGATCTCGGTTCCAACCGCTGTGGCCCGGTTCCCACGATCGCGTCCCGGCTCATTCGTCAGCCGACGCCCCCGCCGCGGCCTTTTGCTAGCAGTGTGCTTGCAATTGTTAGCGCAAGGGTGCACGGTGGGGGCATGGCATCGCTCAACGTCGGCAACCTCGGCGAGTACCTCCGCGAGCAGCGGCGCACCGCGCAACTGTCCCTGCGGCAGCTCGCCGAGGCCGCCGGCGTCTCGAACCCCTATCTGAGCCAGATCGAGCGCGGGCTGCGCAAGCCGTCCGCCGAGGTGTTGCAGCAGGTCGCGAAGGCGCTGCGGATCTCCGCGGAGACCCTGTACGTCCGCGCCGGAATCCTCGACGAGCGGGAACGGGACGAGCTGGAGACGCGGGCCGTCATCCTCGGCGACCCCTCGATCAACGAGCAGCAGAAGCAGGTGCTGCTCCAGATCTACGAGTCCTTCCGCAAGGAGAACGGCACCGATGCGCCGGGTACCGGCCCCTCGCGGACGGGTGCGGACGGCGCGATAGCCGTACCCCGACCGGCCGACGACGGGACCGGAACCGGGACCGGGACCGGAGCCACACCCGCGCAGCCACAGTGACCGCGCACGCCGACCGCCGCAGACCCACGACGCACCTGAACGACGTGATCCAGGAGGACCGCTGACCATGGCCATCACCGACGACCTGCGCAAGACCCTCTCCGACCCCACCCCCCTCTACTTCGCCGCCGGTACGGCCGACCTGGCGTTCCAGCAGGCCAAGAAGGTCCCGGGACTCGTCGAGCAGCTGCGCGCCGAGGCCCCCGGCCGCATCGAGGCGGTCCGCAACGCCGACCCGAAGGCCGTGCAGGACAAGGCGAGCGCCCGGGCCCGGGAGGTCCAGGAGACCGTTCAGACGAAGGTGAACGAGTTCATCACCGCGCTCGACGGGGACTTCAAGAAGCTCGGCGACTCCGCTCAGGACCTCGCGCTGCGCGGCGTCGGCGTCGCCGCCGAGTACGCGATCAAGGCCCGTGAGACGTACGAGAAGGTCGCCGAGCACGGCGAGCAGACCGTGCGCACCTGGCGGGGCGAGGCCGCCGAGGAGATCGTCGACCTGGCCGGAGCCGTCGAGCCCGAGCCGGCGCCCGCCCCCGCGCCCAAGAGCCGTGCCCGGTCCGCGTCCGGCACCCGGCTGGCCTCCCGGACGGTGCCGGCCCAGGACTCCGCGCAGAGCGGCGCCCGGGACTCCGCCGTGGACCCGCAGGGCGCCGCCCCGGCCGGGAAGCCGGCCGCGAAGAAGACTCCCGTCCGGAAGCCGGCGGCGAAGAAGAACACCCCGCCCGCCGAGTAGGAGCGGGCACCGCGGGGGCCTTCGCGCGAAGCGCCGCGGGGCCGGACAACGGGCCGGGCACGATTCGCGTGCCCGGCCCGTTCAGCGGGTACGGTGGCGACGTAGGGACGATTCGACACGGGTGGTGGATGCTGTGCTGCTAGCCGGATTCAGCGGTGTGTTGTCGCTGATCTACTTGGCCATGTTGGTCATGGCCGTGGTGGCCCTGGGGATGGCCTCGATCGCCCGCGAGGACGCCTATCGCGCCGCGGACAAGCAGAACAAGATGTTCTGGCTGATCCTGCTGGGCATCACCGTCGCGGTGAACCTGCTGGTCCCGATCATGTTCCTCCAGATCGCGGGACTGATCGCGACGATCGTCTTCTTCGTGGACGTGCGTCCCGCGCTACGGGCGGTCTCCGGCGGCGGTGGCCGTCGCGGTGGCAGCAGCAGCGACGGTCCGTACGGCCCCTACAACGGCGGCCGGTAACCCGCTCCCGCCAGCCGTTCGCGGGCGACGACGACCCGGGTGCTCAGTGCCCGGGCTCCCGGTCCAGGAGCACCACGGCCACGTCGTCCGTGAGGTCCCCGCCGTTGAGGTCCCGCACCTCGTTCACGGTCGCTTCGAGCAGTTCCTCCCCGCGCCGGCCGTCGGCGAGCTGACGGCGGACGAGTTCGACCATGCCGTCCTGCCCGAGCCGCTGGTTCCCGGCGCCGATGCGCCCCTCGATCAGTCCGTCCGTGTAGAGCATCAGGCTCCAGGTGCCGCCCAGGTCCACCTGGCGTCGCGGCCAGCGGGCGCGGGGCAGCAGGCCCAGCGCGGGGCCCCCGCTCTCGTACGGGAGGAGTTCCGCGAGCCGTCCGGGGCGGACCACCAGGGGAGCGGGGTGGCCCGCGAGGCACAGGCCCGCGTGGCGGCCGTCGGGGGCGATGTCGACCGTGCAGAGGGTCGCGAAGATCTCCTCGTCGGCCCGCTCGTGCTCCAGGACCTGCTGGAGCGTGGACAGCAGTTCGTCCCCGCACAGTCCGGCCAGGGTCAGGGCCCGCCAGGCGATGCGGAGCTCGACGCCGAGCGCGGCCTCGTCCGGTCCGTGTCCGCAGACGTCGCCGATCATTGCGTGCACGGTGCCGTCGGGCGTGCGCACCGCGTCGTAGAAGTCGCCGCCGAGCAGGGCGCGGGAGCGGCCGGGCAGATAGCTGGCCGCGAAGCTGAGCCTGGCCCCGTCCAGCAGGGGCTTGGGGAGCAGTCCGCGCTCCAGGCGGGCGTTCTCCTGGGCCCGCATCCGGGACTCGGTCAGTTTGCGCTGTGCGGCGTCCGCGCGCTTGCGCTCCACGGCGTACCGGATGGCGCGGCTCAGCAGCCGGGCGTCGAGCTCGTCGCGGAACAGGTAGTCCTGGGCGCCGACGCGGACCGCTTCGGCGCCGCGCTCGGCGTCACCGGAGGTGGTGAGGGCCAACACGGCGTGCCGGGGTGCCAGGTGCAGCACGTGCTTGAGCGAGGCCAGCTCGTCGGGCTTGTCCGCGCTGCCGCCGGGCGTCCGGTCGGGCTCGCCGGTCTCGTTCGGGTCGCTCGCCGGGCGCGGGTCTCCGGGCGGCGGCGGGGTGCGGGCGCGGGCGCCCGGCGGGAGGGTCAGGGCGAGGTCCAGCAGGATGCAGTGCACGTCGTCGGTGAGCAGCCGCTCGGCCTCGGTGAGGTTGCGGGCGGTGCGGACGCGGATGGGCTTCCCGGCGGCGTCCAGCAGGTCGGGGATGCCGAGGGAACCCGCGGGGTCGTCCTCGATCACCAGCAGGCTGAGGCCGCCGCCGGTCGTGGTGCCGGTCCGGTCGGTCACCGCCCGGGCCTGAGTGGGTGCGGTGGCCGCGGCGGACGCGACGACTGCGGTCGCGGTCGCGGGCGCCGTGGTGTCATTCGGGCCGTTCGGGCCGTTCTCCACGGCCGGTATCGCTCTCTGCCGCGGTACGGGTGCGGGCATCGTCTGGATTCCTTCCCTCCCCCCGAGGGCGCGACGGGGCGTCGAACGACGCACCGCCAGACGGGGACCATAGCGGTATGCGGCGGCGCAGGGGAACGAGGCATCCGAAGCTGCTGGGCAATCGGCCATCGTCATATGCCGCATCCCCTCCCGCAATTGGACAGCGGGCCACCGTCAGGGTGTCCGCACGGAATGACGAACGTCACGCCGCCCGGGTTGAGTCCCGACCCGGACGTGCCGTACGTCACGTGGCGCATGCGGGCCTCCGGCCGGCCGGCTCCAGGTGGCAGGCGGAGCCACTGGCGTGCGGACGGAGGCTCTGACCTGCGGTTGGCGGGGCCCGGCGCCCTGCGGGGGCAGCGGGCCGGCTCGGGTCAGCTCTCCGGCCGGACCACGCCCAGTATCGGCATGGAACCCGCGCCCGCCACCGTGACGGAGCGGCCGGGGCGCGGTGAGTGGATGATCGAGCCGTCCCCTATGTACAGGGCCACATGGCTGGCGTCGGAGTGGTAGATGATCAGGTCCCCCGGCTGGAGGTCCGCCTCGGACACCCGCCGCAGCGATTGCCACTGCTGCTGTGAGGTGCGGGGGATCGGCACTCCGGCGGCGGCCCACGCCTGTTGGGTGAGGCCGGAACAGTCGAAGGAGTCGGGGCCCTCGGCGCCCCACTCGTAGGGCAGGCCGAGCTGGTCCTCGGCGTAGGCGATGGCGGCTTGGGCCCCGGCGCTGCCGTCCGACCCGCTTCCCTTCAGGACCCCGGAGTCGAGCCAGGCGTCCTGGGCCGCTCGCTGGTCGTCCTCCTCCAGCCCCCGCAGCCGCTCCCGCTCCTCCGCGGCGAGGGACTTCTCCAACTCCTCCGCATCGGCGAGCTTGCGCTCGACCTTCTTGCGCGCCGCGTCCTTCTTGCCCCGGGTCTCCTCCAACTCCTCCTGGTTCGCCGTGGCGTCCTTCGCGTAGATCCGCAAGTCCTCCTGGGTCCGGGTGAGCTGGGTGATCAGCCCCTTCGTGGCGCGCTGGCCCGCCATCACGCGCCCGGCGCCGTCGAGGAAGTGTCCGGGGTCGTCGCTGAGCATCAGCCTCGTCTCGTCGGGGATGCCGCCCGAGCGGTACTGGGCGCGAGCGGCGGCCCCCGCGCGGTTCCTCAGGTGCTCCAACCGCTCCTCGCCGTCCGCGATCTTCTCGGCGAGGTCCGCGATCGTCCTGGACTGCTCGGCGGCGGACTCCTCGGCCGCGTTGTAGGCGTCGGTGGCCGCTGCCGCCTCCCGGTAGAGGCGGTCCAGCCGGTCCCGGACGTCCTCCAGCCGATCGGCGCCCGTCCGGGGGGTGTCCGACCCCGAGTTGCCGGAGCTGCCGGAGCTGCCGGAGGTGCCCGAGCTGGGCGGCTGGGGGAGTGGCGTGGGTGCTGCCGAAGCGGCACGGGGAATCGCCAACAGACTCACCGCGCAGGCCACCGCCACGACCACGATCGTCAGAATCCGCCGTACGCGCATCCGTTCTCCCCCTCCGCTCCCCGGTACCGCCCGTGCCCGCCCGTGCCCGCCCGTGCCCCGCCCTTGCCCCACCCGAACCAACGGACTCCTCCGCCCGTTCGGCCGCGGCCCTGTACCCGTACAGCACGACCGCACCACCTACGCGACCGCGCGACGGTGCACCCGTACATCGGCTGGCCGACGCATCCGCCGACCGGCCCGTTCGTTCCGCTCCGAATGACGATCGGGTCCGTACGTTCGTTCCCGACCCGGGTCGATCGCACGGGTGTTCACTCGAACGCGTGAGGTGCCCTCCTCGGGGTGACGGGAGGTGCCGCCACGGCTCCGTACGGGGCGTGTCGTTCAACGCCGCCCGGCCGCCGAGCCGCCGACCGCCACCACCCGGGCCCCCGCACCCAACGCCTACGGGGAGCCGACCGCACTCACCACCGGGCTACCCCGACTCACCGCACCGCCGGGCAACCCCCGACTCACCGCACCACCGGGCCCGACTCACCACCAGGCCCCCCCGACTCACCGCACCGCCGGGGCCAGCGCCTCCCACCGCAGCGTCACTTCGCCCTGCCGCCACCGCTTCGGGCCGTCCACCACGGGCCAACCGCCCGCCCGGAGGTCCCGCACGGCCCGCATCCACCGCTGCCGCGCCCCGTACGAGGCGTAGGGCGCCGCAGCCGCCCACGCCCGGTCGAAGTCCCGGAGGAACGCGTGCACCGGCTCGCCCGGCACATTGCGGTGGATCAGTGCCTTGGGCAGGCGTTCGGCGAGGTCAGAGGGGCGTTCCAGGGAGGCGAGTCGGGTCGCGAAGGTCACCGTCCGGGGACCCTCAGGACCGAGCGCCACCCACACGTGGCGCCGGCCGATCTCATCGCAGGTGCCCTCGACCAGCACCCCTTCCGGGGCGAGCCGGGCGCACAGCCGGGCCCACACCCCGGGCACCTCGGACTCGTCGTACTGCCGCAACACGTTCGCCGCCCGGATCAGCACCGGGCGACCCGGCAACGGCACCTCGAAGCCGCCGTGCCGGAACTCCAGCCCCTCACGCGCGTACGGCCGGGCCGCCGCCACCCGCTCCGGGTCGATCTCCACCCCGACCACCCGGGCGCGGGGCGCGACGGTGCGCAGCCGGTGCAGCAGCTCGACGGCGGTCCAGGGCGCGGCCCCGTAACCGAGGTCGACGGCGACGGGGTCGTCCGCGCGGCGCAGGGCGGGGGCGTGGGCGGCGGTGATCCAGTGGTCCATACGGCGCAGCCGGTTCGGATGGGTGGTCCCGCGGGTCACCGTCCCCACGGGTCGGGAGGGCATGCCCCGAGGGTATCCAGACGGGGCCGCGCATCGCGCCGACCCCGTCGCCCGGCCGGTTCGCGGATCGACCATAGGGCTCTGACCTGCATGGTTGATGAAGGCAACGTAATAGTTGTGCAAAATGGGAAGGGAACGGTGCTCCTCGGTGTTGCAGGGCTCCGGAGGGTAGGCCGCGCCCTCCCGCAGGCGTGCCACCGCGGTCGCAGGGACACGGAACCGCGAGGTCCGGATCCGCACCGACGACGGAGCCGGGCGGCGAAGGCCCCGCACGACGACCGGATGCAGCCGCGAGGAGGACCGCTTCGTGAGCCACTACGTCAGCAGGCTCGGGCGACGATCCACCGCTTCCCCACCCCGTCCCCCTTCCCGGCTGCGCCTGCCGGGCACCCTCCGCAGACCGCGCCGCATCGCGATGCTCAGCGTGCACACCTCGCCGCTGCACCAGCCGGGCACGGGCGACGCGGGCGGCATGAACGTCTACATCGTGGAGCTGGCCAAGCGGCTGGCCGCGATCGGCATCGAGGTGGAGATCTTCACCCGCGCCACCACCGGCGGCCTGCCGCCCACCGTGGAGCTGGCGCCCGGCGTCCTGGTGCGGCACGTCGACGCCGGCCCCTACGAGGGCCTCGCCAAGGAGGACCTGCCCGCGCAACTGTGCGCGTTCACCCACGGCACCATGCAGGCGTGGGCCCGGCACCGCCCCGACCACTACGACCTGGTCCACTCGCACTACTGGCTGTCCGGGCACGTCGGCTGGCTGGCCGCCGAGCGCTGGGGCGTGCCCCTGGTGCACGCCATGCACACCATGGCGAAGGTCAAGAACGCCTGCCTCGCCGACGGCGACACCCCCGAACCGGCCGCCCGGATCATCGGCGAGACCCAGATCGTGCGCGCCTCCGACCGCCTCATAGCGAACACCCGCGAGGAGGCCGACGAACTGGTCGGCCACTACGAGGCCGTGCCCGACAAGGTCGCCGTCGTGCACCCGGGCGTCAACCTCGAACGGTTCCGTCCCGGTGACGGGCGGCTCGCCGCCCGTGCCCGCCTGGGGCTGCCGCCGAACGCTCTGGTGCCGCTGTTCGCGGGCCGCATCCAGCCCCTGAAGGCCCCTGACGTGCTGCTCCGCGCGGTCGCCGTCCTGCTGGCCGAGCGGCCCGGACTGCGCGGACGGCTGGTCGTTCCCGTCGTCGGCGGCCCCAGCGGCAGCGGACTGGCGAAGCCCGAGGGCCTCCAGAAGCTCGCCGCCCGCCTCGGCATCACCGACGTCGTGCGCTTCCGCCCGCCGGTCGGCCAGGACGAGTTGGCGGACTGGTTCCGGGCCGCCTCCGTCCTGGTGATGCCCTCGCACAGCGAGTCGTTCGGCCTCGTCGCGATCGAGGCGCAGGCCACCGGCACGCCGGTGCTCGCGGCCCGGGTCGGCGGGCTGCCCGTCGCGGTACGGGACGGGGTCACCGGCCACCTCGTCGACGGCCACGACCCGGTCGACTACGCCCGCGTCCTGGGGGCGTACGCCGACGATCCGGCGATGTCGTTCCGGATGGGTGCCGAGGCGGCCCGGCACGCGGAGTCCTTCGGCTGGGACGCGGCGGCCTCCGCGACGGCGGACGTCTACACCGCCGCCCTCCACGAGTACCGCCGCGGGGCCCGCACCCACCGGAGCTGACCGCGCCCGGCGCGCGCCGGAGGAGTGCAGCAGGCATGACGTACGCGTGGCGCGCGCCACAACGGCGGCCCGCCGCTGCGTACGGGACGGTCCCGTAGGCTCGCCGCATGGCTGAGGCGGCGGTGATCATCGAGCGGGTGCTGACCGAGTCGGAGATCGAGTGGGAGAGCCCCGAACCGGGCACTTACGTGGCGAAGCTGCCCGGTACCCGCAAGCTCTTCACCACGGTGTCCCTGATCGTCGGCGAGCACACCCTGTCGCTGAACGCGTTCGTCGTGCGTCGCCCCGACGAGAACGCGGAGCGCGTGTACCGCTGGGTCCTGGAGCGCAACCTCAAGCTGTACGGCGTCGCGTTCGCGCTGGACCCGCTCGGGGACGTCTACCTGGTCGGTCGGCTCCCCCTCGACGCGGTCACGCCCGCCGAGGTCGACCGCGTACTCGGCTCCGTGCTCGAAGCGTCGGACGGCGCCTTCAACACCCTGCTGGAACTCGGCTTCGCCACCTCCATCCGCCGGGAGTACGCCTGGCGCGTGTCCCGCGGCGAGTCCACCCGCAACCTCGACGCGTTCACCCACCTCACCCAGCACACCGCCCCCGACACCCCGCCCCCCACCACCGCCCCGGACACCCCCGAGTAACCCCGCCCGACCTGCGAGGACCCCCCTCCAGGACCGCACGGAACAGAGCGCCGGAATACCGCTGTGCCCGCGTCAGCGGCATGGCTTACCCTGCTGATCATCGGCCGCGCCCCGCGCACAGCCTCTTCACAGCGTGCCCTCGGGCGTCGCGCGGCCGGATCCATCAGGGTGGGGGTTCATCACTGTGCGCACGCGCAGCATCTCGTCGGCGACCGCGCTCGCCGTCCTCTTCAGTTCCGCCGTGCTCGTCGCGGGCACGGCCGGCGGTGCGGCGGCCGACTCCGCGCGGGTCCTGAACGTGAAGTCCGTCGGGGACGTCGTGGTCGACGACGCACGTCAGCGCGTGTTCGTCTCCGACCCGCAGAGCGGCAAGATCGTCGTCACCGACTACGCGGGTCGCGTGGTCAAGACGCTCAGCGGCCTGCCCGGCGTCCACGGGCTGGAGACCTCCGCCGCCGGTCAGGTGTACGCGGCGGTCGGTGACACCGGCCGGATCGTCTCCGTCGACACCGGGACCCTCGCCCAGACCGCGAGCTACGACCTCGGCGCCGAACGCCCCCACGACCTCGCCGTCGCCGGCGGGAAGCTGTGGTTCAGCTACGCCGAGGGCCTCGGTTCGCTCGACGTCACCGCGAACGAACCCGTCGTCGTCCTCACCGAGGTCGCCGGCCGGCACCCCCACCTGGGCGCCGACCCGGCGGCCCCGGACGTCCTGGTGACGGCCACCAACAACGCCGCCACCGTGTACGACGTCTCCACCGGCGCGGCCGTCGAGCGGACGCGGGGCGGCATCGACGCGGGCAACCTCCGCGAGATCGACGTGACGCCCGACGGCCGGCGCGTCATCGTCGCCAGCGGCGCCCCCTACGAACACGTCGCCTACTCCACGACGGACCTGTCCCGCGCGACCAGCTACCGCACCACCCACTACCCCAACGCCGTCGCCATCGCCCCGGACGGCACCGTCGCGGCCGGCGTCGACGGCATGTACTCGCCCGACGTGTACGTCTTCCCCAAGGGGCACACCAAACTCGTCCGCAGCTACGAGTTCCCCAACACCGGTTACAGCGGCAGTTCCGACCTGCTGCTCCCGGCCGGCCTCGCCTGGTCGTCCGACTCCCGCCGGCTGTTCGCCCTGTCGACCAACAGTCACGGCACCGTCTCCCTGCGCACGTTCGACAACCCCACCCGGTCGCTGCCCAAGGTGACCGTCTCCGCTCCCAGCAGTGCCACCCGCGCCAAGCAACTCACCGTCACCGGAAAGGTGTCGGCGACCCTCGCCCTGCCCGCCGGCACCCCGCTGACGGTCACCCGCACGGACGCCGAGTCGCCGAGCGGCAAGCGCCTGGCCTCCGTCAAGACGACGTCCAGCGGCTCGTTCTCGTTCAAGGACACCCCGCCCTCCGGCGGCAAGGTGACCTACCGGGTGGCGTACGCGGGCAGCGGCACGCACGCCGCGGCGGCCGGTTCGGACAGCGTCTCGGTGTCCCGCGCGGCGACCACCCTGAAGCTCGACAAGAACAAGAACGTGTACGCCCACGGGACGTCGGTGAAGTTCACCGCGACCCTCGGCAAGACGTACAAGAACCGCACCGTCAAGCTGTACTCCGACCCCGCGGGCGACGGTCGCGGCCGGGTCCTGGTGAAGACCGGCAAGGTCGCGAGCAACGGCAAGATCTCCGCGACGGTGAAGCTCAGCCGGGACACCACGGTCACCGCCGTGTACGACGGCGACTCCCGTACGTCCGGGAAGTCGGCGAAGAGCTGGGTCGGCAGCAAGGTCAAGATCTCCACCAAGCTGAGCAACCACTACAAGACCGCGCGGCTGAACGGCGTCACGACGCACTACTACAAGGCGTCGAAGGACCCGTACGTCGGGACCGTGATGACGGCGTACCCGGGCCGCCAGCACCGCCTCCAGTACGAGGTCCGCGTCCAGGGCCGCTGGCAGGGCCTGGGCACCGAGTACTTCGCCGCCAGCTCCTTCGGCGAGACGCGCATCCGGCTGCTGGGCCCGCACGAGCCGGGCTACCAGTTCCGCGTCCGGGCGTCCTACGTCAACGGCGTGCACGGCGACAACGTCCACTCGACGACCCACGGAGCGTGGAAGTACTTCATCCACACCCGCTGACCCGCTGAACCCACCGGGCTCGTCGTCCCCACCCCGTAGCGGGCGGGGACGACGAGCCCGGTGGCCGTGGTGACGACGCGCGCTAGCGGCGGACGTCGGGGGCCTGCTCGGCGTACCGGGGTGCGGCCTGCGACCACGTGGCCTCCGGCTCCGTCGCCGCGTAGGGGTCAGCGCTCCGACCGGGCCGCCGCGGCCACCACAGCCCGCGCCCCAGCAGCACCGCCACCGCCGGCACCAACACGATCGACAGCACGAACGACGACAGCACGATGCCCAGGGCCGTGGCGAAGCCGACCTCCTGGGTCGCCGGGCTGGCGATCAGGCTGGCGAAGGAACCCGCGAGCACCAGACCGGCGGTGGCGATGGCCGGCGCGGTGTGCCGCACCGCCTCGGCCACGGCCTGCCGCACGGTGACCGGCTTGTCCATCTCCTCCTTGATCCGGTCGCTGATCAGGATGTTGTAGTCGGTGCCCAGGGCGACGACGAAGAGGAACAACACCAACGGCAGGGTGAACGAGATGCCCGGCCGGTCCAGCAGGTGCTGGAAGGCCAACGTGCCCGCACCGAGCGTCGCCGCGAACCCCAGCCCCACCGCGACCATGAGCACCAGGGGCGCCAGTACCGAACGCAGCAGGAGCAGCAGGATCAGGCCGATCAGGGCGGCGGCGATCGGGAAGACCAGCCGCAGGTCCTTCTCCACGGCGGTCGCGATGTCGGCGAACACGGCCGCCGTTCCCGTGATGTGCGCCTCGGTGCGCGCGGGGGTGTTCTCCTCGATGGCGGACCGGACGGGGCCGGACACCAGGTCACGCGCCTGCTGGGTGTCGGACTTGACGGACAGCACCACCTCGATGCGGGCGGCCGTCCGGTCGGGGTTCAGCACGGGCGCGGACACCCGTCCCACCCCTTCGACCTCGGCGAGCGAGCCGGTCAGACCGGACAGCGCGTCCGTCCGCAGGGTGCCGTCGTCGCTGCGCACGTACACGGTGTGCGGGTCGGTGGCACCGGCGGGCAGGCTGCGGGAGATCTCCTCGGCCACCTCGACGGCCTCGGTCCTGGGCTGACCCGCCTGGTCGTAGCTCATCTTCAGACCGAACGCACCGGCCGACAGCACCCCCAGCAGGGCCAGGCTGGCGATGACGTACCGCACCGGCCGTCGGGTGATCTCCAGTCCGAGGCGTGCGCTGACCCCGCCGGGGCCCTCCTTCTTCCACGCCTTGGCGGGCCAGAACATCGCCCGCCCGCTCACCGCGAGCAGCGCCGGCATCAGGGTGAGGCTCGCCAGCAGCATCACCAGCACGGAGATTGCGATGGCCGGGCCGAGCACCCGGAACTGTCCGAAGCTCGCGACGCCCAGGGTGGCGAACGCGGCGACGATCGTCAGCCCCGCGGACAGGATGGCGTTGCCCACCCGGCCCGTGGTCACGGCCGCCGCCGTGACGGCGTCCTGCTCGGGGTGGGTGCGCAACTGCTCCCGGAACCGGAAGAGCAGGAAGAGGAAGTAGTCGATGCCGATGCCCAGCAGGACCACCGTGATCAGGGACGGGGTGGACGCGTCGAGCTTGATGTCGAACAGCTCCGCCGCCCCGGCCACCGCGCCGGCGGCGACCCCGCCGATCAGCGCCACCGCGATCAGCGGCAGCAGCGCGGCGAGCACGCTGCGGAACACCACCACGTTCAGCAGGACGATCAGGCCCATGGTGAGGGTGCCGATGAGCTTCTCGCGGAATTCCCCCGCCTCCATGGTGTCCGCGGTACTGGCGATTCCACCGGTGAATCCGATGCGCAGACCCTGCCCGTCGAATTCCTCCTCGGCCGTGTCACGGAATTCCCGGAACACGTCCTGGAGCCCCGGGTCGTTCATGTTCCCGTCGACCGAGAACGACACCAGTTGGAACGTCCCGTTGGGGGCGACCGCGCCCAGACCCACCCGCGGGGTCTGCGAGTGGTCCTTCATCAACCCCTCGGGCTTGGGAGCCACGATCCGACGTTCGCCCAGCTCGGCGACGGCCTCGCGGATCGCCTTCCGGTCCCGGACGGTCAGCCGCTCCCCGTCGGACCTGGCGACGAGGGCGGTCGCCGCGTTCCCGTCGGGTTTCGCGTCGAAATCCTCCTCGGCTATCTCCAGAGCAGCAGCGGAATCGTAGCCCTTGGGCAGGAAGTCACCCGCCTGGGAATCGGTGGCGCTGAACATCATGGACTGCCCCACGACGGTCAGCGCCGCGCCCAGAAGGGTCCAGACGATGATCGTCACCCATCGACGGCGCGTGGCGAACGATGTCAGACTGCGAATCATTGCTCTTCTCTCGACAGGGGGCTGCACGGCCTCTTCCGGACGCTCCCCAGCCCATCAAGAACCGCCCCGCGACGGCATCGCCCGGGGGGAGGGGCCGCGAGGGGGACCCGGGTCCGGGGCGCGGGCGACCCAGGACCCCGGTCCTGGGTCGGTGTCGTCCCCGGGGCGGACGGGGTCGCCGGCCCGATGTGATGCGATGGGCCGGACGCCCTCGAAGCGGTCTCGTGGATGCCCTCGAAGCGCCTCCGCGGACGCCCTCGAAGCGCCCTCGTGGATGCTCTTTCGTGACGACCGCACCGCACGCGGGGTCGCCCCCGCACGGGCGTCGCCCCGTACCCCTCAGCTGAAGGAGGCGCCCCGATGGGCCCCGACCCCCGTACCGCGTCCGCCGGCCTGCTCCGCGGTGCCCGGCCGGACCTGCGGAGGTGGCGGCGACTCGCGGGCGAACGCGGGCTGGCCTCCCCGGCCCTCGGCTGGCTCCGCAGCGACGTCCTGATCGCCGTCGTCGCCGCGTTGGAGATCCTCGACTACGTGGGCACGAACGTGGCCCACGGGAAGCAGGTCGTCCCCCTCGCGGTGGTCCTGCTCGTCGTGTCCGCCCTACCGCTCCTGGCCCGCCGGCGCCATCCCGTGGGCGCGCTCGCCGGGGTCCTGGCGCTCCAGACGGTCGCGAGCCTCGCCGCCCCCGTCGTCCACGGCAACGGCATCCCCGCGATGCTCGCCCTGTACGTGATCGCCAGGCTCCGCCCGCACCGCACCGTGGCGCTCGCCTGGCTGGCCGCGCAGGCGGTCCAGGTCTTCCGCGGCCTGTGGAACGACATGGGGGCACCGGAGATCGCGGGAGAGACCGCGGGCTTCGTCGTCGTCATCGCCGCGGCGTTCTGGGTCCGCAAGTGGCGTCGGCAGGTGGAGCTGAACCGGGAGCTCCTGGCCGATCGCGCAGTGGCGGAGGAACGTCGGCGCATCGCACGGGAACTCCACGACGTGGTCGCGCACCACATCACCACCATGTACCTGATGTCCGGGGGCGCGCGGACCCACCTCGACCAGGACCCGGAGACCTCCAGGGAGGCCCTGGTCACCCTGGAGTCGTCGGCCCGCACGGCGCTGCGCGAGATGCGGCAGATGCTCGGCGTGCTGCGCGGCGACGACCTCGTCGAGGAGGCGCCGTCCCAGCCGCAGCCGGGCGTCGACGACCTCGACGGGCTGATCACCGAGTCCCGGGCCAGCGGTCTGCCCGCCCGGCTCGTCGTCACCGGCGACCAGCACCCGCTGCCGATGACCGTCGGCCTCACCCTCTACCGGATCACCCAGGAGGCCCTGACCAACGTCCGCAAGCACGCGGGCGACGCCTCCGCGGACGTCCACCTCGTCTACCTGCCCGACCGCGTCACCCTGGAGATCACCGACGACGGCACCGGCAGCCGTCGGGCGCGGGGCGCGACGGGCGGGGGATACGGTCTGGTGGGGATGCGCGAGCGCGTCGCCGTGCACGGCGGCTCACTGGAGGTCGGCAGCCGCGCGGAGGGCGGCTTCCGGGTCGCGGCCTCCGTGCCCCTGCCCGCCCCCTGACGCCACCCGCGGAACGCGCCCCGGGCGGTGCGCAGCCGAGTACGTGAATGCGCGTGATGTACGGGAACGAGGAACGTGACCAGGAGTGAGGGTTCGATGACACCGGCCGCCCCGACCGAGGGCACCCCGGCCCACCCACCCGCTGCCGTGGCCTTCCCGCCGGCGGCGACCGTGGCCACCCCTCCGGCGGACCGCACCGGAACCATCACCGTGCTCATCGCGGACGACCAGCCCCTGGTCCGCCGGGGCCTGGCCCTGATCCTGCGCTCCGCGCCCGGCATCGAGGTCGTCGGCGAGGTCGGCGACGGCGAGCAGGCCATCGCCGCGGCCCACGCGTTGCGCCCCCGGGTGGTCCTGATGGACATCCGGATGCCCGTGCTCGACGGGGTGCGCGCCACCGAACGCCTCACCGCCGAACTGCCCGACTGCCGGGTGCTCGCCCTGAGCACCTTCGACATCGACGAGTACGTGGTCCGCGCCCTGCGCGCGGGGGCGTCGGGTTTCCTCCCCAAGGACGTGTCCCCCGAGGAACTGGCCTCGGCCCTGCGCACGGTCGACGTCGGCGAGGCCGTGGTGGCGCCCCGCATGCTGACCCGGCTGATCGCCACCTTCATCACCGAACAGACCGTCTCCACCGACCTCTCCGAACTCACCCCGCGCGAGGTGGAGGTCCTGCGGTTGATCGCCTCGGGGCTCGACAACGGCGAGATCTCCCGGACCATGCAGATCGGCGTCCAGACCGTGAAGAACCACATCACCAACGTCTTCGCCAAGCTGGACGTCCGCGACCGGGCCCAGGCGGTCATCGCGGCCTACGAATCCGGTCTGGTCCAGCCCCGAGGCGCGGGCGGGGCGTAGCGCCCTCGCTGTGTTCGGCGTACGCAGCCGAAAGGCCCCCACCCCGCGGAGGAATCGCAGGTCGGGGGCCCAAGGGAAGGCGTACTGCTGGGTGCCCCGGGTCGTGCCGGTCGTGCTGATCGTGTCGGCCGTACCGGTCGTTCCGGGGAGTTCGATGGGACGGCCCGCCACCGGGCATGGCGACGACGCCATGCCCCTGAACGGGCGTCACCGGTCGGTACTAGCCCGCCTTGCGCTGACCCGCGTCGATGCCCGAGAAGGGTGCCTGCGCATCGTCGTAGTAGGTCTCGTCCTCCCCGAGGTCCGGGGCCTGGAAGGGGTTCGTCGCCGGAGGCGGCGAGGCCGCGGTGGCGTGGCGGGTCGTCTCCGCCGGAGCGGAGAACAGTGAGGTCACGTCGATGAGGGGTCTCCCAATGAGTACGAGGCCATGAAGGTGCCTGGCGTGAGACGACCGGGCGTGGCAGGTCTACAGCTTGCTCATCCTGGCGTACGGGCTCAAGATCCGTTCCTGAACCGAACCAAAATCCACGAGCGCCGCGATTCCCTCCTCGATGCCGGTCACCCGACCTAGGCCGTACATGTCATGTGTGACCTGGTCGCCCACCGCGAAGTGCTTGGGTGGCGGCGCGACCGGGGCCTTGAAAGGGCTGGTGGGCAGATGACGCTTCGGTGCAGATGGCTTTGTCATTGCCCCCAGTATGGGCCTGCGTGTACCGATCGGTGCAGTCGTGCGCGTCCGCTGTTCGTCACAGCCTCCGGGTGGCGGGGGCCGCTTGACGGAGGCCGCTCGGGGCTCCCGCCTCTGACCTGCGGTTTCGGCCGGGCCGGGGTGGACGGGTGCTGTCTTACGGTCACCATCTCGCTGAACGTGGTTCGTCGACTACGGTCACCGCGGCGGTGCCCGAAGTCCGCCGGCGGCGCCTCTCCTTGGGTGCCGGACGAGAGGTTCGGTGCGCTCAACGCCCCTCCGCGCGGGCGGCGGGGTACTTGACGTACTTGACGTACTTACTTGCGGGGGGCACCCTGGTTCCACGAGACCTACGGGAGGTCGCCATGTCCGCAGTACATTTCGAGAGCTACACCGAAGCGCGTACGCACCTGAAGGAACTCCTCGACGCTGCAGACGAGGGACGGGTCGCGACCGTGCGTCGGGCCAGCGGCTGCGCTGCGGTGGTGGACGTCGAGCGACTGCGCCGCTACCTGTCTTCAGTGTCGGCCAAGGCTGAGGTCGTTTCGGAGGCGGACGGGTGGTCGATCTTCCTTCCCGGGCTCCCCGTTGCAGCCGATGGATCAACCTTTGATGCCGCCGTTGACGAGATGGTCGACGCCTTGCGGGAGTACGCGGACGACTGGCAGGCCAGGCTGAGACTGGCACCCAACCATCGGGACAACTGGGGATTGGTGCAGCTGATTGCCCTGAGCGACGACCGTCAGCTGAAGGACTGGCTGGTGGGAGTTCAGCGATGACGCGACCTCAACCGGACCGTGAGCGTCATGACCGGTTCTGTGTCGTCGAGAGGTGGGAGCGAGTGCGAGACGCTCGTGGGCGTACCGGTACGCATCACGTCACCTACGAGTTGACGCTGCATGATGGGCGCATCCTGCGCACTCGTATTTCGCACCCTGTCGATCGCACTGTTTATGGGGCCGCGTTGTGGGGCCACATCCTTCGCGACCAGTTGGTCGTCACCGAAAGCGCGTTCTGGGACTGCGTGATCGATGGAAAACTCCCTGACCGGGGAGCCCCCTCCACGCCCAAGGAATCGTTGCCGGCCGATCTGGTCTATCTGTTGATCCACCGCGTCGGTCTCTCGGAGGAGGCGGTGTCCGAACTGACGAAGGAAGAAGCGGTGGCTCGCCTGCAACGCCACTGGACGGACGGCACGTGATGCCGTCTGCCTGCACCGACCAATACGACAGCCGCTGAGACTCACCGGGGCTGCCGCTGAAGGTGTCACCTGCGCCTCATGCCCAGTAGCGGGGACCGCACCTGGAAGGCCCTCGGCGCGCAGCGTGTTGGCGATCCAACGCTCCGCTTGGCGTCCGGGTGGCCCAGCGCAGTGCGCCGGTCTCGTCCCCGACGGTGGGCGTGCCGTCGGCGACCTCGCAGCGGAAGACCAGCGAGACGATGAGACCGGGCCGTGTTGTCCTCGGCCATCGTCGATCGACCTCGGACGGCCCAGGGGCGGCCCGAGTTCTGCGCCAGATCGACGTCAAGGCTCGGGGTGCAGAATTGAGCGATCATCTGACGTGATCTTGCCCGCGCCCTCATGATGAACCGATGTCTGCTGAAACTACGTTCACTGTGATCAGCATTGCTTGTCAGATGTTCGGACTTGCCGCTGCTGCTGACGGCTTCCACCGAACATTCCGGAGTTCTGCCGTACCTGGTGATCGGTTCTTTGCACTGGTGCTGAAGGTCCAACTTGCGATACTCGGGCGATGGAGAACTGCCCTGGTTCGTGGCGTACGACGTCTGCTAAGACGCCCCCCGCGGCCTATCACGCGCTCTCTGGGCACGGCCCTTTCCGTCGAATCGGCGATGAACGTCCGCGGTATCGTTCAGTTCGGACCCTTGCCAGACCTGGAACAAGATCCAGCGGCCTTCACGTCCGAGGTTGAGCGTCGTTTGAACCGGGTCTACCGGCTGGCTCAGGATGTCGAACACGACCTCAAGCAGGAAACGGACTCACGTAGCGAAGCAGATCGTCAAGTCGCTTCTGATCTTGAGGCTCGTATCTCGTCCTTGGACGAGGAGTCCAAACGAACCAGTATCCAGGGCTTGCGCGAACAGGTGCTCGGTTGGTTCTTCGTGGCGCTTGGTCTTGTTGCGCAGACCATGGCCGACTTGGTGTTCTGACCTTGGTTTCCCGCAGCACCTGGCACGCGTAAGGCGGACGGTGCGGAACGTGTTGGCGATCCATCGGTCCGATTGGCGCGCGGTGTAGGCGTCGAGGGCCCCCAACCACGCTGGTCGTCGTTGGCCGTGAGGTCTTCCGGCCAGCATTCGCACCAGTGGCCCCGCCTGGTCCGCCTGGTCATGTCGTCCTGCACGGGTGGCCCCCTTGCTGCGGGTCCGCGTACAACTCTGCGGTGACGGTGTGGCCGTGGTCGCTGTCGTGGACCACGACCCGGTGGGCGATCGCGCTGACCATGCCTAACCCCCTCCCGTGCTCGGCGTCCTGGTCCTGGTCGTGCCCGACCTTCGGGGCCGCGTCGACGCCCCCGTCGTCGGTCACGGACACCGCGACCACCTGTGTGGAGACGCAGACGGTCAGATGGAAGCGGCCGTGCCCCCTGCCACTAGCGGTGTGCAGGATCGCGTTCGCGCTCAGCTCGCTCACGATCAGTTCGGCGTCGTCGGCCAAGGGGGAGCCGTGCAGGATGTCACGGGTCCAGCGGCGGGCTCGGCTGACCTCTTCGGGGTACCCCGGGCAAGACAGTCCCCAGACCCGCGACGTACTCATATACTCGTGCATACAAGTTCCTTCATGCTGATGGGCCGCCATGCGCAGCGGGTTCGGGCTAGACGAGTTTCACGCCGTCGTGGGCGCGGACGGCCGGTGGGGACGCCGTGTCGAGTGCGTCCAGGACGCGGATCGCGTACGCCTCGTCGGCGAGTTGGAGCACTTCTTCGCGGGTGGCCCAGCGCAGTGCGCGGGTCTCGTCCCCGACGCTGGGCGTGCCGTCGGCGGCCTCGCAGCGGAAGACCAGCGAGACGATGAGACCCGTCATGTTCTTGTAGACGCCGGTGAGCGTCGCGGGCAGGGCGATCTTGATGCCGGTCTCTTCGAGCACTTCGCGTTGGAGCGCTTCGGGCAGGGTTTCGTCCCGTTCGACGATGCCGCCCGGGGGTTCCCAGTGACCGTTGTCGCGGCGCTGGATCAGGAGGGCCCGGCCGCGGTGGTCCACGACAACTCCGGCCACACTCACGGAGTGTGGGCGTTCTGTGCTCACGTTCCTCGGTCCCCCTGGATGGCTAGGCTCGCCACCGTAGCAACACCACTCACCCACTCGTCTAGACACCTAAAGGAGTACATGTGAGCCCCGACCCCTCGGGTCTGCTCGGTGATCTCGACCCCACGAGTGATCGTGCGGTCTTCCGACAGATCGCCGACCAACTGCGTGACGCCATCGATCGCGGACGGTTCCGGGAGGGCGAGAAGCTGCCTTCGGAGGCCGAGTTGGTGGATCACTACGGGGTGTCCCGGATGACGGTCCGGAACGCCTTCTCCGTCCTCCAGGGTGAGGGCCTGGTGCACGCTCAGCACGGCAGGGGCGTGTTCGTCCGGCCCAGGCCCGCCGTTCGGCGACTCGCGTCCGACCGGTTCGCCCGCCGCCACCGCGAGCAGGGCAAGTCCGCGTTCCTGGTCGAGGCCGACGCAGCCGGCGGTCACCCCCAGGTGGACAGCCTGGAGATCAAGGAGGAGAAGGCCGACCAGGACGTCTCCACCCGGCTCGGCTCCGTACGACGGGTGCTCGCCCGCCGTCGCCGTTACCTCCTCGACGGACGTCCGGTCGAGCTCGCCACCTCCTACCTGCCGCTCGACATCGCCCGCGGCACGCCCATCGCGGAACCGAACCCCGGCCCCGGCGGCATCTACGCCCGCCTCGAAGACCTCGGCCACCGGCTCGACCACTTCGAGGAAGAGCTTCGCGCCAGGATGCCCTCGCCCGCCGAGGTCAAGGCGCTGCGCTTGGCGACCGGCGTGCCCGTGATCCACCTCGTCCGCACCGCCTTCGACTCGGCGGGTCGCGCCGTCGAGGTCTGCGACACGGTCATGGCCGCGGACGCGTACGTGCTGTCGTACCGGCTCCCGGCGACGTGAGGGGCCGCATCGGGCGTGGCTGCGCTAGTCACAGGACGCAAACAAGCCCCCCACCAGCGGACAACCGCAGGTAGGGGGCCTGAATGGTTCGGAGAGCTACTTCTTCTTGCCCTGGTTCTTGACCGCCTCGATGGCCGCCGCAGCCGCGTCCGGGTCGAGGTACGTGCCGCCCGGGTTGAGGGGCTTGAGGTCGGCGTCCAGCTCGTAGGAGAGCGGGATGCCGGTCGGGATGTTGAGGCCCGCGATGTCCGCGTCGGAGACGCCGTCCAGGTGCTTGACGAGCGCGCGCAGGCTGTTGCCGTGCGCGGCGACGAGGACCGTGCGACCGGTCAGCAGGTCCGGGACGATGCCGTCGTACCAGTACGGGAGCATCCGCTCGACGACGTCCTTCAGGCACTCCGTGCGGGGCCGCAGCTCCGGCGGGATCGTCGCGTAGCGCGGGTCACCGCTCTGCGAGTACTCGGTGCCGTCCTCCAGCGCGGGCGGCGGCGTGTCGTACGAGCGGCGCCACAGCATGAACTGCTCGTCGCCGAACTCGGCGAGCACCTGCGCCTTGTCCTTGCCCTGGAGCGCACCGTAGTGCCGCTCGTTCAGGCGCCAGCTGCGGTGCACCGGGATCCAGTGGCGGTCGGCCGACTCCAGCGAGAGCTGGGCGGTGCGGATCGCGCGCTTCTGGAGCGAGGTGTGCACGACGTCGGGCAGCAGGCCGGCGTCCTTCAGCAGCTCACCGCCGCGGACCGCCTCCTTCTCGCCCTTCTCGGTCAGGTTGACGTCCACCCAGCCGGTGAACAGGTTCTTCGCGTTCCACTCGCTCTCGCCGTGGCGGAGGAGGATCAGCTTGTACGGTGCGTCGGCCATGCCCCCGAGCGTAATCGAACCCCTGCGCCCGCCGCGCGCCCGGTCCGGCTCCTGGTACGTCCCCCGGGCAGTCCCGGCCGCGGACGCACCGCCCCCGCCCCGACCTCGTCAATTGACGGTCCCCGTCAATTCACTGGTGCGCCTCCCCACCCGTGCGTAATGTCTCCATGCGCATTTCACTACTTACATGGGCACGTGGTGCCGAGGGGGGTCTGCATGTCTGCGGGCGGTGCCGAGAACGGCAGAAACAATAAGAGAAGCACCAGAAAGGGTGGGGCCGGGTCGGCCGTCCGGCGTGCGTTGCGGGAGACCGTCTCCGGGCTGCCCCCCGCGTTCTGGTGGTTGTGGACCAGCACCCTGGTCAACCGCCTCGGCGGGTTCGTCGCCACCTTCATGGCCCTGTACCTGACCCTGGACCGGGGCTACTCCGCGTCGTTCGCCGGGCTCGTCGCCGCGCTGTACGGGCTCGGCGGCGTCATCTCGGCGCTCGTCGGCGGGGTCATGGCGGACCGGTTCGGCCGCCGTCCCACCCTGCTGATCGCGCAGACCTCCACGGCCTTCTCCGTCGCCGCGCTCGGCTTCGTCCAGCACCCGGTGGCCATCGCCGCCGTCGCCTTCCTCGTCGGCGCCGCCAGCAACGCCTCGCGTCCCGCCGTCCAGGCCATGATCGCCGACATCATCCGTCCCGAGGACAGGGTCAGGGCCTTCTCGCTCAACTACTGGGCGATCAACCTGGGCTTCGCGGTGTCCACCATCGCGGCGGGGTTCATCGCCGAGTACAGCTATCTCGCCGGGTTCCTCGGCGAGGGGATCATGACCCTGGCGTGCGCGATCGTCGTCTTCGTGAAGCTGCCGGAGTCCCGTCCGGTGCGCACCCGGCAGGAACGCGAGGCCGAGCCGGACGTCCGGCTCGGGACGGTCCTGCGGGACGGGCGGTTCATGGGCGTGGTCGGGCTGTCGTTCCTGATCTCGCTGATCTTCATGCAGAGCACGGTGGGTCTGCCGATCGCGATGGGTGACGTCGGGCTCAGCCCCGCGGAGTTCGGTCTCGCGATGTCGGTGAACGGCGTCCTGGTCGTGGTCCTCCAGATCCCCATCACCCGTTTCATCGAGCACCGCGATCCGCGGATGCTGCTGATCGTCTCCTCGCTGGTGGTGGGCTTCGGCTTCGGTCTCACCGCGTTCGCCGGCTCGGTCGCCGTCCTCGCCATGACCATCTGCGTGTGGACCCTCGCGGAGATCGTCAACGCGCCGACGCAGACGGGTCTGGTCGTCCGCCTCTCGCCGACCCACGGGCGCGGCCGCTACCAGGGCATGTACACGTTGTCCTGGGCCGTCGCGAACCTGATCGCCCCGCTGATGTCCGGCTTCGTGATCGACCGGTTCGGTGCGGACTGGCTCTGGGGGAGCTGTGCGGTCCTCGGTGTCATCGCCGCGTGCGGGTACGGGGCCCTGATGCGCGGGCTCCCGCCGGTTCAGGGGCCGACCACCGGGCCCGAACCCGTGGCCACCGACACCCCCGGCGCGGAGAAGGGCCCCAGCATGGAGAAGGGCCCCGAGGGTGCGGATGTCTCCGAGGGGCGCGCGCCGGTCGCCTGAGCCCCACCCCCGCGCCCCGCGCCCCGAACCCTCGCGCCCCTAACCCACGCCCCCAGGGGCCATGATCCGGTCCGTCACCCCGGGCGTCGCCGTCTCGTACGGCGTCTCCCGCGGCAGCAACCGTTCCGCCTCCTCCGGGCGCCCCGCCCGTACGTGCGCACGGACCTCGTGGGCCAGCGCGGTGACGTCCCGGACGGAGACGATCCACTCGTCCGCGTACCGGTGTGCCGCCTCGCCCGACAGGCCGAGTTGGAGCGCCCGGTGCGGGAGGGGACCCAGGCGCAGGCTCCGTTCCGGGTCCCACTGCACCCGGGCCGGCGCCCGCTTCAGTTCGCGCCGCCACGCGTCCTGGTCCGGGTGCAGCGCGGGAACGTAGTGCGACAGGCACGCGTGCCCGAGCGCCCACTCGAAGCCCTCACGGGTGATCTCGACGGCCAGTACGGTCTGTTGCCCCTCGGCGCTGCCCCAGTCGGAGCGGTACATCATCCACAGGAACGACGGCTTGATCCAGGTCATCCGGTCCCGCTTCCAGGCCGCCGGGAACCGGCCGTCCCGGGCGGCCGGCACTCCGATGGCCGGCGCGTACGCCTGATACACCGTCAGGGTCGCGGGGGTCTGTGCGGCGCGGATCTCGTGACGGGGGCGCTCCGGTCGTTCGTGCTCTCGTTCCATGCGCTCAGCGTGCGTGACCGTGCGGCCCCTCGGCCACCGGATTTGTCCCCTCGGCCGCCGGTTCCGTCGCGCCGGCCGGGCGGGGACGGTCCCGCAGGCGCCGCACGGCGAGCAGTCCGCCGACCCCGGGTACCAGCGCCCGCCACCGGGCGCCCGCCCGGTCGGCCCCCGGTACCGACCAGGCGGTCGCGATGGCGACGAGGTACGCGGTGCCGTGGAGCGGGCCGAGCAACGAGCAGACGGGCTGCGCGTGCCAGGTTGCCAGGTTGAGCAACAGGGCCACCAGGGAGACGGCTTCGACGTGCGCGGCGACGCGCAGGGCCCGCACGGTCTCACGCCCCCGTGGTGGAGCCGGGGCGGACGATCATGAGGACGACGACGACCGTCCACAGGAGGTTGAAGACCCCGGTCGTCATCGCCAGTCGAGCCTTTGACGGCGGGGACGTCGCGGGCGGTTGCCCAAGGGGTGCCGTCCCGTCCCCGAGCGCCGCGAGGGCCCGTTCCTGGTCGGGCAGGACGGTCACGATCAGCACGACCGCGGCGATCGAGGTCAGGACGATCGACGCGATCAACCAGGCGTCGGTGAGCACGCCGAGCTGGGCGCCGGTGGCGAACCCGAAGACCGGGACGGCGACCCCGGCCAATGAGTAGCGACGGCATATGCCGTGCAGGAACTCGGCGAACTCGGGCCCCCGCCCAGACGGTTCGCGGTCGGACCCCGTTCCCGTTCCGGACGGTTCCGCGTCGACCGGGACGCGACTCGCGTAGCGCGGGAACAGCGAGGCGGTCACGGCGACCGGCCCCACCGTGAGGATCGCCGCGAGGACGTGAATGGACAGCAGCAGCTTGGTCACTGTGCTCCTCCAGAAGCCGAAGTGGGAGATGTCGAAGTAGGAGATGCCGAGTAGGGAGTCCGAACGAGAGGCGAGAAGGCGAGGCGAGGAGATATATTGGCTGCCAATACATAGCACGCCTACAGGTTCTTATGTAGGCTGCCTACTCATGAAGGCAGATGCGGTACGGGGCCACCTGGACGGGCTGCTGCTCGCCGTGCTCGAACCGGGCCCCCTGCACGGCTACGCGATCATCGCCGCGGTCCAACAGCGCAGCGGCGGCGCACTCGACCTGCGCACCGGCACCATCTACCCCGCGCTGAACCGACTGGAGCGGCTGGGCCTGCTGAGCAGCGCTTGGGAGTCGGTCGGCGAACGGCGCCGGCGCAGCTACGCGCTCACCGACGCCGGGCGCAACGGTCTGGCCAGCGAACGGACGGCGTGGCGCGAGTTCACGGCGGCGATCGGCTCGGTCCTCGACCCCGTCGCCTCGCCGCGGGCCGCGACATGAACGCCGCCGCCGCGCATGACCTGAGCGTCACCGGTCAGCGGAGCACCGACCCCGTCGACGAGTACGTCACGACCCTCGCGGCGGCCCTGCGCGGCCCGGCCCGGGTCAAGCAGCGGCTGGTCGAGGAGATACGCGACGGTCTCGCGGACACGGTGGCGGTGTACGCGGACGGGGGCATGTCCCGGGACCGCGCCGCCCGGCAGGCGGTGCACGAGTTCGGGACCCCCGATGAACTCGTGCCGAGCTGCCAGCGGGAACTGACCATCGCCCAGGCCCGGCACACCGCCCGGACCGTCGCGTTGACCAGCCCTTTCCTGGTCGCCTGCTGGTACCTGGTCTGGAACGCCCGGACCACCTGGACCGACGCCGGTCAGGAGGGCCCGGCCCTGCACGTGGCCCAACTGCTCGCCTTCCACCTGGCCACGGTCGCGGGCGCGGGGGCACTGCTCGCCGCGGCGCTGTTGGCCGCGACGGGAGCCCTCGCCCGGTGGCTGCCCACCCCGGACCGGCTGCCCGCCGTGGTCGCCTGGGCCGGCACCACCGCGAGCGCGGCCATGGCCGTCGCCACGGTCACGCTCGCCGTCGCCGCCCTGTTGGCCGCGCAGTGGACGCTGATCGCCCTCGCCGGCGCGTTGGCGGCGGCCTCGCACGCCGTGATGGCACCCTCGGTGCGCGCCTGCCGCAGGTGCGTCCGGCTGCCGGTCGGCTGACCCCGCTGCCCCTGTCAGACCAGGGCCCGGGCCTCCTCCACCGAGGGCACCCGCCCCAGCGTCCCCTCGTGCAGGTCGCCGAAGACCTCGATGCGGATCGACTGGTCGATCCCGCCCACCGGCACCGGGTCGAACCCGGCCGCCCGGATCAGCCGGGCGACCTCCTCGCCGGCGCCCTGGTCGTCCGTCGCGAAGAAGCCGGCGCCCCGCTCCGGCTCCCGGCGCGCCTCGGACTCCAGGGAGGGCGCCAACAGCGTGCCGAACGCCTTGACCGGCCGGGCTCCCGCCGGCAGCAGCCCCGCGATGATCACCCCCGCGGACTGGTCCTCGGGGATGGTCTTGGAGAAGGTGCCCTGGTCGTCCACGGCGATCGGGTTGGACGGGTCCACGACGACCTTGCCGGCCAGCCGGTCGCCGTACTGCGCGATCAGCTCCTTGATCGTGTCGAACCAGACCGCGAGGACCAGGACGTCGGCCATCTCCACCGCCTGGTCGACGGTGGTGGCCGTCGCCCGTTCGCCGAGCCGGTCGGCCAGTTCCCTGGTGCGGTCCAGATCGCGCGACGCGAGCAGCACGGATTCGCCGCCCGCCGTCAGGTCGGCCGCCAGCCGGGAGCCGATCGCACCGGTACCGATGATCGCTGTGGTCACGTCCTCGCCCTTCGCCGTCACCGGTGGTCCGGTAGCCGTTGCCCCCGGGCCAGTACAGCAGCGCTCCACCGTCCGGGCACCGCGGGCGACCCCGCACGGGTGACCCCACGGTGCGTCCCGCTGGGGGTGCGCTGGCCCGTGCGGGTGCGTCGTTGTTGCTCGCGCAGTTCCCCGCGCCCCTGACGGGGCGCCCTGCGAGCGGACGTGCAGCCCGATGGATAGGGGCGCGGGGAACTGCGCAACACCGGGACGCACCTCGCGGAACAGCGCACCTTCAGCAGGACGCACCGAAAGGCGGCCCGCCGCCCATCGCGCCCGCCTCAGCAGCCCGGAATACGATGAGGAGGTCTCCCCGCAGTGGAAGGGGGCCCGTCATGGCGCCCCGGCACCTTTCGGAGGCGGCGCTCGCCGATCTCCGGCGACAGTTCACGGGCACCGTCATCACCCCGGACGACCAGGGGTACGACGAGGCCCGCGCCCTCTACAACGGCATGATCGACCGGCGCCCCGCCGTCATCGCCCAGTGCGACGGCACCGCCGACGTCGCCGCGGCCGTCCGGGCGGCCCGCGGGGCCGACCTGCCGATCGCCGTGCGCGGCGGCGGTCACGCAGTGGCCGGCACGGCGTCCGTGGACGACGGGCTCGTCGTCGACCTGCGTCCGATGCGTGGCGTCCAGGTCGACCCGGACGCCCGCACCGCGCGGATCGGGGGCGGCGCCACGATCAGCGACCTCGACCGGGCGACCCAGCCGCACGGCCTCGCCACTACCGGCGGCCGGGCCTCGACCACCGGGGTCGGCGGCTTCACCCTCGGCGGTGGATCGGGCTGGCTGGAACGGAAGTTTGGCATCGCCGGCGACAACCTCGCGGCCGTGGAGGTCGTGACCGCCGACGGCCGCACCGTCCTCGCGAGCCCGGAGCACGAGCCGGAACTGTTCTGGGCGCTGCACGGCGGGGGCGGCAACTTCGGCGTGGCCACCGGGATCACCCTGCGACTGCACCCGCTGCCCGCGTTCTCCGTGGTCCTGCTGCTGTTCCTGCCCGAACGCTCCGACGAGGTCCTGCCGGTGTACCGGGACGTCATGGCCGCGGCCCCGGACGAGGCGGGCGGGGCGCTCATCTACCTCACCGGACCGCCGGCGCCCTTCGTGCCAGAGCACCTGGTGGGCCGGCTGCTGTGCGGGGTGCTGGTGACGTACGCCGGGCCGCTGGCCGAAGCGCGCGAGGTGGCGGCCCCGCTGCTGGCGCCGGAACGGGCGGGCGAGCTCATCACGGACATCCCGTACGTCGACCTCCAGTGCATGTTGGACGACCCGCCGGCGCTGCGGAACTACTGGTCCGCCGAGTACCTGACGGCGCTCCCGGACGACGCGCTGCGCGTGTTCCGCTCGCTCGCGGACACGATGCCCGTGCCGACGAACTCCCAGCACATCGTCTTCCCCATGGGCGGCGCGGTGGCGCGGGATGCGGGGGACTGGCCGATGCCCTGGCGGTCCTCGCCGTGGGCGGTGCACCCGTTCGGGGTGTGGGAGGACCCGGCGGACGACGACCGGGCCCGCGGCTGGGTCCGGGACGTGCGCGCCGCGATGCGTCCCTGGGCGCGGGACTCGGTGTACCTCAACTTCATCGGTTTCGAGGGGGAGGAGCGGGTCGTCGCCTCGTTCGGCGAGGCCAACTACCGCAGACTCGCCGAGGTCAAGGCCCGGTTCGACCCGGACAACGTCTTCCGGCTCAACCACAACATCCGCCCGGCAGCGGCCTGAACCGCACCACCGCGGTCACCCACACCCCCGCTCACCCGTCGCGATCGGGCCCCGAACTGCCGTCCACGCCCGCGGATTTCGCCGACTGCACCCCCGTCACCCGGGTGCCCGGATGGGCCAGCGCGCACAGGAACGCCACCGCCAGCGCGAGGGCCATCCCGGCGAACACCCACTGGTTGGCCTCCGCGAAGTCCACCCGGATCGCCTGCCGCACCTCCCGCAGCACCCCCGCCACGGGCCCCGTGCCGGAGGGTTCGTGCTGACCGCCCTGGCCGGCCACCGACTGGGCGACCCGCTGCGCCGCGTCGTGCGCCAGGTCCGAGGGCAAGCCCCGTGAGCGCAGCGTCTCGGCGACCCGGCTCACCGTCACATGGCTGAGGACCGTGCCGAAGACGGCGAGACCGAGCGCCGCCGCATAGTTGCGCACCGTCTGCGTGATGCCGGTGACCTCACCGTACGAGGCGTCGATGGCCCGGTTCACGGCGTCCGTCGACGCGGGCGCCAACAGGAACCCGATGCCCGCGCCCGAGAGGACCACGTACGGCCACTGCTCGGCGAACGACAGGTCCGGCATCCGCGCCGCCCACAGCGCGAAGCCGGCCGCGCCGAGCGCCGAACCGAGCAGGATCGCCGGACGGGCGCCCCGGGTGTCCAGGATGCGCCCGCCGATCTGGGACGCGACCACGAACCCGACGAAGAAGTACAGCAGGTACAACGCCGCCTCGTTCGGGCTCTTGCCGAGCGACACCTGTGCGTACACCGAGGCGAAGAAGAACATGGGGACGAAGGCGAGCATCGCGAAGAACAGCACCGCGTTGTCGACCAGGAACGCCCGGTCGCGGAAGACCCGCAGCAGGATCAACGGGCGTTCCGGGAAGCGGAGTTCGTACCAGCAGAACACCACGAGGAGGGCGAACCCGACCGCCACGCACAGCCAGGTCGCCGCCGAACCCCACCCCCACACCGCGGCCTGCTGGAGCCCCAGCACGCTCAGCCCCATGCCGCCCGCGATCAGCAACGCACCGGGCACGTCGAGCCGTTCGCGACGGACCTCGTCGGGGATGCGGGCCAGCAGGGTCAGCACGATCGCGATGACGGCGATGGGGACGTTGATCCAGAAGATCGCCCGCCAGGTCCACGCGGTCAGCCAGCCGCCGAGCAGCGGTCCGAGCGCGGTGAGCCCGCCCGCCACGCCGAAGAACAGGGCGAGCGCCCGGCCGCGCCGTTCGACCGGGAACACCGCGACGACCACGGCGAGCGCCGCCGGGAACATCAGCGCCGCCCCCACCCCCTGGGTGGCCCGGAAGACGATCATCCAGGTCTGCGCCGCGCCGCCGATCGGGACGCAGCCGCACAGGACGGACGACACGACGAACACCAGCGTGCCGACCAGCATGGTCCGACGGCGCCCGAAGAGGTCGGCGAGCCGCCCGCCGAGCGCGAAGAACGCCGCCAGCGCGAGCAGGTAGGCGTTCACCACCCAGCGGATGCCCGAGGAGGACAGCCCCAGCTCGTCGGTGATCTCCGGGGCGGCGATGGCCACGATCGTCTGGTCGATGAAGGTCATCGAGACGGCGAACATCATCGCCGCGAGGGCCAGGGTCTGGTTCGGGGCGCCCGGCCCGGGGCGGGGTGGACGGGCCGAAGAACCCGCGCCGGGCGAAATGCCGCTCATGCGAGGATCTTCCCCCGGGGTGGCGAGGGGCGCACGCGCAGCGCGCCATCTGCTGGCCCGCCCCGCGTACGCGCCGGAGCGCCGGGCCCGGGGGAACCGGTGACCCGTGGGCCGCACGGGAAACGCGCCGGCCCTCCGAAGAGGACCGGCGCGCCCCTGGTGCAACCCCCGGGCGGTCCCGGGTTAGAACAGCAGGTCGTACTGGTTGAAGCCGGAGCCCAGCGAGACCCGCGTGCCGAACAGCGACGAGGACGCCTTGCCGGTGCCCGGGTAGAGCCACAGCTTGCCGCCGGAGTCCCGCGCCAGGACGTCGGCGATGCCGTCACCGGTCAGGTCGCCGTTGCCCACCAGAGCGGTGAACTTCCAGTTGCTGCGGGCCTTGATCTTCGCCGCGAACGGCGCGGCCGCCTTGCCGGTGCCGCGGTACAGCCACACGGTGTTGGCCTTGTCCCGCACCAGCAGATCGGCCTTGCCGTCGTTCGTCAGGTCACCCCGGCCGAAGAGCTTGGCACCCTTCCACGCCCCGGAGACGACCTTCTTCTTGCTGCCGAACGCGCCGTTGCCCTTGCCCGGGTAGAGGTAGGCGTTGCCCGATCCGTCCGTCGTGATCAGGTCCGGCCACCCGTCACCCGTGAAGTCGCCGGGCGCCGCGTACGACTTCGAACCGCCGCCGGCCGACGTCACCGTCTGCCAGGCCCAGGCGGCGCTGGAGGTGGTCGCGTTGCGTACGTACCGGCGGTGCAGCTTGCCGTCGTTCTTGTCCCGGACCAGCAGGTCCAGGTGACCGTCACGGTCGAAGTCGCTCTGGAGGCCCCAGCTCAGGCCTTGCCAGCCGGTGCCCGAGGAGGTGCGACCGGCCAGCGAACGGCCCTTGCTGTTCATCTGGTAGAGCTTGCCGCCCGACCCCCGCGCGAGCAGGTCGGTGCGCCCGTCGTAGCTGCGGTCGGCGTCGTCGATGCGGCCCTGCGTCGCCCCCGCGTACGTCCTGACCTTCGTGAACACCGGGTACGCGCCCTTGGTGATGCAGCCCTTGACGCCCCACGAGACCACGCCCGCGATCTTGCCGCCGACCACCAGCGGACCGCCCGAGTCGCCGTGGCAGGAGCTCTTGGTGCCCGAGTCCCGCCCGGTCGCGGGCTTGCCCGCGCAGTGCATCTCGCCCGCGACGAAGAAGTCCCGGCCGAGCACGCCCCGCATCGCCCGGTCGCAGGTGCTGTCGGCGACCATCGGCAGGCTGACCTTGCGCAGCTTCTTCGCCTGCTGGGCGCCCGACCGTCCCGAGGTCAGGCCCCAGCCGTACACGGTGCCGCTGGTGCCGGTCTTGTACAGCGAGCTGTCGCCCGAGGCGGCCGGCCGCAGCCACTTGCCCTTGACGGGGCGGTCCAGGGTGATGACCGCGATGTCGTTGCGCAGCGTGCGGTGGTCGTACTTGGCGTGCCGCCACACGCGGTGCACTCCGGCGGCGGTGCCCGCGTTCGGGTCCATCAGCTTGGTCGCGCCGACCAGGGCCACGCCGTTGCGCCGCCAGTCGAGGCCGTACACGCAGTGCGCGGCGGTGAGCACCTTGTTGGGCGCGACGAGGGTGCCGCCGCAGAAGGAGCCCCTGCCCGCCGCCTCGTCCCAGTAGCCCAGCTGGACCATCCACGGCGCCGAGGAGATCGTCGTCTCGCTGCCGCCCACGATGAACGGGCTGGGCCCGGTGTCCGCACCGGGTGCCGGCGCCGCGGCGCGCGCCCGGGCGTCGGCCGGTGCCTTCTCGGCCTCGGCGCCGGCCGCGCCGGCGAGCCGCTCGCGCAGCTCCGCGTCGGTGGCCCGGTCCACGGCGACCGGGGTCGTCGGAGCGGGCGGGGTGGCGTCCGGGGTGCCGGGCGCGGCGGTGGCGGGCAGCGTGGAGCCGCCCGCCAGCAGGCTGATCGAGAGCGCGGCGATGGCCGCGGCCCGCACGGTGCCGGGTCTGCGGCGCCGGATTCGGGCATGAGTCATTCGGTGTACCCCCCACGGGTTTCGTCGGACGAGCGCGTTGAGGGGGTTCTCGCCGAATCTCCGCGAAATCCTGGCGGAGCCCCCCTTCGGCGGTGCGAGTCTAGGCCCCTCGCACCCGAACGGGCGATCGACTATCCCCACCTGGCGGTGCGCTGCCCCGTGCGGGTGCGCTGGTGATTTGCGCAGTTCCCCGCGCCCCTAGGTACGCCCCACCCCAGGTACGCCGTCCCCCACAGCGGGCCCCGCTAGGAGAACCACGCACGGGCAGCCCAGACCAGGGGCGCGGGGAACTGCGCGAATCCGCAGCGCACCCCGCAGGACAGCGCACCGCAAGGTGGACGCACCTGATCAGGGGCGCGGGGAACTGCGCGAATCCGCAGCGCACCCCGCAGGACATCGCACCGCCAGGTGATCGCACCGAAGGGGCGCGAGGAACAGCGCGAGCAACCACCACACACCCGGGCGCGAAGAACCCCAGACCGCGCCCCGCAAAAGTGCGCTGTTGATGCGCCCACACCCCACGCAGTCCAATGGACAGGAGACGCGAAGCCATCGCGTCCCAGGGAGGGAACCCATGACCGAGTCCCGGAAGCCCGACACCACCGCACCCGAGCCCGGCCTGCCCCGCCTGCCCCTGCTGGGCGCCTGCGGCTGCGGCCCCGGCTGCTCCTGCGGCTGCCAGTCCGGCGGCTCCTGCCAGTGTGGCGGCGGCTGCGGCTAGCCACCCCGCGGGCCCGTGAGCGGGGCCCGAGGGCGGCGCACCCCCAACGAACAGCGCACAGCGCAACAGCGCACCGTGCCCCGTACGGGAACACTCCCGTACGGGGCACCCGCACCCGCCGCTCAGGCGCCTTCGACGGGCGCCGGATTCTGCGTCAGCTCGTCCGCGTGCTCCCCGGTGACCAGGTACACCACCCGCTTCGCCACCGACACCGCGTGATCGGCGAACCGCTCGTAGTAGCGGCCCAGCAGCGTGACGTCCACCGCGGTCTCTATGCCGTGCTTCCACCGGTCGTCGATCAGGTGCTGGAACAGCGTCCGGTGCAGCAGGTCCATCTCGTCGTCGTCCTGCTCCAGCTGCATCGCGAGGTCGACGTCCTTGGTGACGATGACCTCCGCCGCCTTGGCCATCAGCCGCTGCGCCAGCTGCCCCATCTCCAGGATCGTGGCGTGCAGGTCCTGCGGCACCGCCCGGTCGGGGAACCGTAGCCGCGCCAGCTTCGCCACGTGCTGGGCGAGATCCCCGGACCGCTCCAGGTCGGCGCTCATCCGCAGCGAGGTGACCACGATCCGCAGGTCCGTCGCGACGGGCTGTTGCCGGGCGAGCAGCGCGATCGCCCGCGCCTCCAGGTCGTGCTGGAGGTCGTCCACCTTCTGGTCGGCGGCGATCACGTTCTCCGCCAGTTTCAGATCGGAATCGAGCATCGCCGTCGTGGCGCGCCCGATCATCGAACCGACGAGCCGGGCCATCTCGACCAGGTCGTCGCCGATCGAGTCAAGTTCCTCGTGGTACGCGTCACGCATACTGAGTCGTCCCTCTCTCACATCCGCCCGGGGCCTCGGGTACCCGTCGACCCCACGCTCCCACGTTCCGGCCCGGACGCGTCCGGTTCCGGCACCGCGGGTGAATCGGCCCTTTCCCCTCGGTGAACTCTGGGCGACGAGTGTCGTAGCTGACACCGGGATGGCTGTGGACGCTCCCCGGGGCGTGCCTAACCTGGAGACATGGACGTGAACGCGGCGGTCGCCGCAGCAGCAGCGATCGCCGGGGTGCTCACCGGCGTCATCGCCATGCTGGCGTTCCGCTGGAGCGAGCGCGACCTGAAACGTCCGGCCCGCAGCTCCCTGCACACCGAGCCGGTGCTGCCGCCGGGCGTGGACACCGTGCTCTCGGTGCTGCGCTCGTCGGCGGTGGTCCTGGACGAGGCCGACAGCGTCGTCAAGGCCAGCTCGGCGGCGTACGCCCTCGGACTGGTGCGCGGGGGGAAGCTGGCCATCGAGCCGATGCTCCAGATGGCCCGCGACACCCGGCGCGACGGGGAGATACGCCAGGTGGAGCTGGACCTGCCGCGGCGCGGCGCGGGTCGCGGCGGGGAGGCGCTGGCGGTCTCCGCCCGGGTCGCCCCGCTCGGGTCCCGGCTGGTGCTGCTGCTCGTGGAGGACCTCACCGAGGCCCGCCGCATCGAGGCGGTCCGCCGGGACTTCGTCGCCAACGTCAGCCATGAGCTGAAGACCCCGGTCGGCGCGCTGTCGCTGCTGTCCGAGGCGGTCATGGACGCGTCCGACGACCCGGAGGCCGTGGAACGGTTCGCCGGGCGGATGCAGATCGAGGCGACCCGGCTGACCAGCCTGGTCCAGGAGCTCATCGACCTCTCGCGGGTCCAGAACGACGACCCGCTGGAGTACGCGGAGCCCGTCCGGGTGGACGACCTGGTGGCGGAGGCGATCGACCGATGTCGGCACCAGGCGGGCACCAAGCAGATCACCATCGCCACCGGCGGCACCGCCGCCCTCCAGATCTGGGGCAACCGCGGACAGCTCGCGGCGGCCCTCGGCAACCTCGTCGAGAACGCCGTGAACTACAGCGCCGCCCGGACCCGGGTGGGCATCGCCGCCCGCCGGGTCACCCACCCCGGCGGCGACCTGATCGAGGTCGCCGTCACCGACCAGGGCATCGGCATCCCCGACCGGGACAAGGAGCGCGTCTTCGAACGCTTCTACCGGGTCGACCCGGCACGTTCCCGTGCCACCGGTGGTACGGGCCTGGGCCTCGCCATCGTCAAGCACGTGGCCGCCTCGCACGGCGGGGAGGTCACCGTGTGGAGCACCGAAGGACAGGGCTCCACGTTCACCCTGCGGCTGCCGGAGGCGGGAGCCCCCCGCGACCGCGCACCCCTGGAGCCCGACCAGGCCCCCGACACCGGCGATCCCGGTACCGGGGACGACGACCACGGGCAGTCCGGTACATCCGCTTCACCCCCGTACGCACCGCTTCCCTCCCCGGAGGTCCTTCCGTGACCCGAGTACTCGTCGTCGAGGACGAGGAATCCTTCTCCGACGCCCTGTCGTACATGCTCCGCAAGGAGGGCTTCGAGGTCGCCATCGCGGCCACCGGGCCCGACGGCCTGGACGAGTTCGAACGCAACGGGGCCGACCTGGTCCTGCTGGACCTCATGCTGCCGGGGCTGCCCGGCACCGAGGTCTGTCGCCAACTGCGCAGCCGCTCCAACGTCCCGGTGATCATGGTCACCGCGAAGGACAGCGAGATCGACAAGGTCGTCGGGCTGGAAATAGGAGCCGATGACTACGTCACCAAGCCGTTCTCGTCCCGCGAACTGGTCGCCCGCATCCGGGCCGTGCTGCGCCGCCGCGGCGAGCCCGAGGAGGTCACGCCGGCCGCGCTGGAGGCAGGCCCGGTCCGGATGGACGTGGACCGGCACGTGGTCACGGTGGCCGGCGCCAAGGTGGACCTCCCGCTCAAGGAGTTCGACCTGCTGGAGATGCTGCTGCGCAACGCGGGCCGGGTCCTGACCCGCATGCAGCTGATCGACCGGGTGTGGGGCGCCGACTACGTGGGCGACACCAAGACCCTGGACGTCCACGTCAAGCGCCTGCGGGCGAAGATCGAGCCGGACCCGGGCGCGCCCCGGTACCTGGTCACGGTGCGCGGGCTCGGCTACAAGTTCGAGCCGTAGAGCGACCCGCCGCGCCCGTACGGGCCGGTGGACGCACGGCGAAGGGCGGGACCCAGGTGGGTCCCGCCCTTCGCCGTACGCGTTCCGCAGGTCGGTCGTCAGCCGGTCGCGGGGGTCGACCCGCCGGTGTCACCGGTGGCCGGCGCGGAGGCACTGCCCGTCGCGCTCGACGCGCCGTCGGCGGGCTCCGCAGCCTCACCGGTGGCCTCGCCGGTCGCGTCCGCGGCCGGCGAACCGGTCCCGGACGGCTCCGCCTCGGCGGACGCCTCCTGGCCGGGGGCGGCCGGCGCCTCGGTGGGGCCCCACTCCTCGAAGTAGCTGGCCGCGGGGACCACGAAGCTGTCGATCTTCACGTCACCCGTCGAGCTGAAGGTGTACGTGACGTTCTGCGCGTCGCCGTCCTTCACGGACTCCCGGCCGCTCGGCAGCAGCGCGGACGCGTTGTCCTTGCCGCCGATCACCACGGAACCGCCGGCCGGCACGGTCACCTTCCCGGAGCCCTTCGCGGGCTTCAGTTCGGCCTTGTCGCCCGACCCGGTCAGGGTGATCGCGTCGAGGGTCTGGTCCTTGTCGCCGTTGTTGAAGAGCGTGACGGAGATGGCCGCGGGGCCCTTCGCCTCCAACTCGGGCTGGGTGACGATGTTGGAGTTCTGGATCTGGATCTCGCCGACGGTGACGGCGGCGTTGTCCGGCTTGATCCCCAGCGTTTGGGCGTTCGTGCCGGCGCCACAGGCGGTGAGCGAGGCGATCGAGAACGCGATGGCGGTGGCGGCGAGGGCGCCGCGTCGAAGGCTGCTGCTCACGGCGGCGGCAACTCCTTGAACGTGGGCGGTACGGAACGGTCCTGCGGTGGTGCTGGTCGTAGCGGTTCGTGCGGGTGGAGCAGGTGAAGCGGGTGTGACGACCCCGGAGCCCGGGTGCCGGGCCGATGGGGGCCCGTACGGCGAGCAGGGCGGCCATAAAGCCGCCCTAAGGGTGTGTCAGCGGGCTTAGGTTATCGACCCGCTGTCCGGGCACCGCACCCGACCCGCCCCTTGGCGGTCGGGCGGTGGCACGGGCGGTCGGTCCGCGGGGGGTGCGGGCCGTCCCCGGGGCCGCGAATTGTCCTCTCGTTGACCTTTCACATAAGCCCAGGGAAGCGGGCCGCTAAGCCCGCCGAAGCCGACCCCTCACCTCGACGGAGCGGACCGCAAAGCCGGGGGGAAGTCGACCGTCAAACCCGAGGAAGCGGACGGCGGGTTTTTCCGGCAATCCCGCGTATCAATCAACACCGTACGGTGGAATTGATCAACGCACTCGTGGTGATCAATTCCAGAACGCGGCTCCGGCCGCCGAACGGAGTAGCGGGAACACCGGGGAGTGCGCGGAACTGACCCGAACCGAACCCGGCAAACCGGGACGTTCGCCCCCTTGAGGTCCCCGGCCCGGGTCCGTAACGTGCACGTTTCACCCCGCCCGGACATCGGCTCCCACCTGCGAATACCCGCCGGGGCGCGGTCCCGCGACCCCCGCCGCAGCACGTTCCGGTTGTTGTTGTCAAGCCCCGAGATATGCCCTGACCTGCGAAAACGCCATTCAGAAGACGCCGTATCCGTGTTACCCTTGATAGCCACGGAAGGGGTACCTGTCACATGACGTTCAAGGTTGGCGACACCGTGGTCTATCCCCATCACGGGGCCGCGCTGATCGAGGCCATCGAAACTCGCCAGATCAAAGGCGTGGACAAGACCTACTTGGTGCTGAAGGTCGCCCAGGGTGACCTGACGGTACGTGTGCCAGCGGACAATGCGGAGTTCGTCGGCGTGCGTGATGTGGTCGGTCAGGACGGGCTGGACCGGGTCTTCGAGGTGCTGCGCGCGCCGTACGCCGAGGAGCCCACGAACTGGTCCCGTCGCTACAAGGCAAACCTGGAGAAGCTCGCCTCCGGTGATGTCATCAAGGTCGCCGAGGTCGTTCGCGACCTGTGGCGCCGTGAGCGTGAGCGCGGACTCTCCGCAGGTGAGAAGCGCATGCTCGCCAAGGCTCGCCAGATCCTGGTGAGCGAGCTCGCCCTCGCGGAGAACACCAACGAGGACAAGGCCGAAGCGCTGCTCGACGAAGTGCTCGCGTCCTGACATCCACCCCCGTGCCGACCCGGGAGCGCCCGATCCGGCGCGACCGGTTCTGACGCGGGGAAATGCCGTGGCGCCCGATGACCTGAGAAGGTCGCCGGGCGCTGCGGCATGTCCGCACTCCCTCCCCGCGCCCCAGCGGTCGCCGGGGTCGGGGAAGACGGTGTACCGGGGCGCCCACCGTGCGTCGACGCCCCGTTGCGGGCGGACGCACCGCGCATGCGGACGCGGCGCGACCGGAGCACCGGGCCGGACTCGTGGAATCGTCTCGAAAACGCCCCCGTGCCCCGCCGGTGCCGCCCCTGGCGTGCCGGGTACGCGCAGCGGCTCGACCAAAGGTCACGGAAGGGCTCCGGTCAAGGCGTCGCACCCAACACTCCCCCAACCACCGGCCGGGGGTACCCCCAGGCCATACCCATGTCGGCCGAGCACACAAACCTGAACGGAAGCGATGTCTGACGATTCGCGCCCCGCGCCTCCAGCCGCCCGGACCGCGGCCGTGATCCCCGCGGCCGGCCGCGGGGTCCGGCTGGGCCCCGGCACCCCCAAGGCACTCCGCCCCCTCGGCGGCACCCCGCTCCTGATCCACGCCGTCCGCGCCATGGCGGCCTCCCGCACCGTCGCGCTGGTGGTCGTGGTGGCCCCGCCCGACGGGGCGGCCGAGGTGCGCAACCTCCTCGACACCCATGCGCTGCCCGAGCGCACCGACTTCCTGGTCGTGCCCGGCGGCGACACCCGCCAGCAGTCCGTCCGCCTCGGACTCGACGCCCTGCCGGCGCACATCGACACCGTCCTCGTGCACGACGCGGCCCGGCCGCTGGTGCCCGTCGAGACGGTGGACGCCGTCATCGCCGCGGTGCACGCCGGGGCGCCCGCCGTGGTGCCCGCGCTGCCGCTCGCCGACACCGTCAAGGAGGTCGAGCCGCGCGACCCGGCCCGCCCCGACGACCCCGAGCCGGTGGTGGCGACCCCCGAGCGGGCCCGGCTGCGCGCCGTGCAGACCCCGCAGGGCTTCCACCGGGACGCCCTCGTGCACGCGCACGCCACCGTCCCCGTCGACGGGGAGGGCGCCACCGACTGCGCCGGGATGGTGGAGCGCACCGGGCGGCCCGTCGTGCTCGTCCCCGGGCACGAGGAGGCGTTCAAGGTGACCCGGCCGCTCGATCTGGTGCTGGCCGAAGCCGTACTCGCCCGCAGGAGGGCCAACGATGGCTTCTGAGGTGGTTCTCCCCCGGGTGGGGATCGGTACCGACGTCCACGCCTTCGAGGCGGGGCGCGAACTGTGGTGCGCCGGACTGCGCTGGGACGAGGCCGACAGCGGCGGCTACGGGCTCGCCGGGCACTCCGACGGGGACGTCGCCGCGCACGCGGCCTGCGACGCACTGTTCTCCGCCGCCGGGGTCGGGGACCTCGGGGCGCACTTCGGCACGGCGCGGCCCGAGTGGGCGGGGGCGTCCGGAGTGGCCCTGCTGACGGAGGCCGCGCGGATCGTGCGGGCCGCCGGCTTCGAGATCGGCAATGTGTCCGTGCAGGTGATCGGGGTGCGCCCGAAGATCGGACGGCGCCGGGCCGAGGCCCAGCAGGCGCTCTCCACCGCCGTGGGCGCACCGGTCACCGTGTCCGGCACCACCACGGACGGTCTCGGGCTCACCGGTCGCGCCGAGGGCCTGGCCGCGATCGCCACCGCCCTGGTCCACCCCCGCGACTGACCCACGTCCCGCCCCCGCAGCCACCTCTGCTGCCCCTGTCGCACCGGCCGTCCCCCGGGCACCGGCCGGTCGGCGGGGACGGGACCGGTCGGGTTCGAGGGCGGCCCGGCGGGGTAACGGTGGGTCGGCGCGATGTGCGCGTACCACCAGAACCGGCAGCGAAGGGGAACCCCGTGTCCACCCAGCTCTCCGACGACCTCAAGGCCCTGCTCGACGGCCCCGTCTTCATCACCGTCGCGACCGTTCAGCCGGACGGCAGCCCCCAGCTGTCGCCGGTCTGGGTGAAACGGGACGGGGACGACGTGCTGTTCTCCACCACGATCGGGCGCCGCAAGGAGCAGAACCTCCGCCGGGACCCCCGGATCACGGTGCTCCTCCAGCCCTTCGACGCCCCTTACTCCTACGCGGAGATCCGCGGCACCGCCCAGCTCACCACGGAGGGCGGCCCCGAGCTGATCGACGAACTGTCGGTCAAGTACACCGGCAAGCAGTACGCCGACTTCAACCCGGCCTCCGCGGACGACGCCCAACGCGTCGTCGTCCGCGTCACCCCGCGCAAGGTGGTTGGCCGGATCTGACCCTTGGGAACCGGTGTCCGGCCCACCACCGCGTTGTCGCGAAATCAGTGCCCCGTACGCCCTAGGGGTCGCGGGGCACTGCCCCGCGACCACTACCCTGGGGGGGTGACTATTCGCCTGTACGACACCAGCGCCCGGCAGGTCCGTGACTTCGCCCCCCTCGTTCCGGGCTGTGTCTCGATCTACCTGTGTGGCGCTACCGTGCAGGCCGCTCCGCACATCGGGCACATCCGCTCGGGCCTCAACTTCGACATCATGCAGCGGTGGTTCGCCTACCGCGGCTACGAAGTGACGTTCGTCCGCAACGTCACCGACATCGACGACAAGATCATCCACAAGTCCGCCGAGCAGGGTCGCCCCTGGTGGTCCATCGGCTACGAGAACGAGCGCGCGTTCAACGACGGGTACGCCGCGCTCGGCTGCCTGCCGCCCACCTACGAGCCCCGCGCCACCGGCCACATCACCGAGATGGTCGAGATGATGCGCGGCCTCATCGAACGCGGACACGCGTACGAGGCCGACGGCAACGTCTACTTCGACGTGCGTTCGTTCCCCGGGTACCTGTCGCTGTCCAACCAGGACCTCGACGAGCTGCGCCAGCCCGCGGGCGAGGGTGAGACCGGCAAGCGCGACCCCCGCGACTTCGCCATGTGGAAGGCCGCCAAACCGGGCGAACCGGACTGGGAGACCCCCTGGGGTCGCGGCCGGCCCGGCTGGCACCTGGAGTGCTCGGCCATGGCCCACAAGTACCTGGGCACCGCCTTCGACATCCACGGCGGCGGCATCGACCTGATCTTCCCGCACCACGAGAACGAGATCGCGCAGGCCCAGGCGTACGGCGACGAGTTCGCCACGTACTGGGTGCACAACTCGTGGGTCACCATGAGCGGCGAGAAGATGTCGAAGTCGCTCGGCAACTCCGTCCTGGTCAGCGAGATGGTCAAGCACTGGCGGCCCATCGTGCTCCGCTACTACCTGGGCACCCCGCACTACCGCTCCACGATCGAGTACAGCCCCGAGGCCCTGCGGGAGGCCGAGTCGGCGTTCGCCCGGATCGAGGGGTTCGTGCAGCGGGTCGTGGAGAAGACCGGGGGCCCCGTCGAACCGGCTAGCGAGGTGCCGCCCGCGTTCGCCGAGGCCATGGACGACGACCTCGGCGTCCCGCAGGCGCTCGCCGTCGTCCACACCACGGTCCGCCAGGGCAACAGCGCGCTGGCCGCCGACGACAAGGAGGCCGCGGTGGCACGGCTCGCGGAGGTCCGGGCCATGCTCGGCGTCCTCGGGCTCGACCCCCTGGACCCGCACTGGTCCGGGGAGAACGACCGCGGCGAGGACCTGCACGGCGTCGTCGACACGCTCGTCCGGCTGGTCCTCCAGCAGCGCGAGTCCGCCCGCGCCCGCAAGGACTGGGCCACCGCGGACGCCATCCGGGACCAGCTCAACCAGTCCGGGCTGGTCATCGAGGACGGTGCCCAGGGCCCCCGCTGGACGCTCGGACCGCGCTAGTGCCGCACGCGAGGTGCCGCCCGCTCCGCCGGGCGGCACACTCGTACACACATACGCACACTGACCCGTACGCGGAACCGTACGCGGTCTCATCCACAGGAAACGGGTAGGTCATGGCCGCAAACAACCGCCGCATGTCCGGCAAGAAGGGCGCGCAGGTCGGCAGTGGCGGCCAGCGGCGCAAGGGCCTGGAGGGCAAGGGCCCCACCCCGCCCGCCGAGATGCGTAAGGGGCACGTCAAGCAGCGCGCCGCGAACGCCCGCACCCGACGCGCGCAGGGTCGCACCGCGACGCCGCGCGGCCGGGGCGGCAAGGGCACGTCCGAGCTGGTCGTCGGGCGCAACCCGGTCGTCGAGGCGCTGCGCGGCGGGGTCCCCGCCTCCACGCTGTACGTCCAGCAGTTCATCGACAACGACGAGCGGGTCCGCGAGGCGTTGCAGCTCGCCGCCGAGCGCGGCGGGATCAACCTCATGGAGGCGCCCCGGCCCGAGCTGGACCGGATGACCGACGGGCTCAACCACCAGGGGCTCGTGCTCCAGGTGCCGCCCTACGAGTACGCGCACCCGGAGGACCTCGTCGCCGCCGCGTACGACGCGGGCGAGGACCCGCTGATCGTCGCGCTCGACGGGGTCACCGACCCGCGCAACCTCGGCGCCGTGGTGCGTTCCGCGTCCGCCTTCGGGGGCCACGGGGTGCTGGTGCCCGAGCGCCGCGCCGCCGGCATGACCGCCGGTGCGTGGAAGACCTCGGCCGGCGCCGCGGCCCGGACCCCGGTCGCCCGGGCGACCAACCTCACCCGGGCGCTGGAGGCCTACAAGAAGGCCGGCATCGCCATCGTCGGGCTCGCCGCGGACGGCGAGGCGGAGGTCGCCGACGTCGCCGCGCTCGGCGGTCCCGTGGTCATCGTCGTCGGCAGCGAGGGCAAGGGGCTGTCCCGCCTCGTCGGGGAGACCTGCGACGTGCGGGTGCGCATCCCCATGCCCGGCGGCGCGGAGTCCCTGAACGCCGGCGTGGCGGCGGGCATCGTGCTGTACCAGGCGGCCCAGTCGCGCCGCTGATCCACCCGCGGGGCCCGGCCGGTCAGCCCGTCCGGGCCGGCCGGTCCGCCACCCGCGCCCTGCTGGCGCGTCCCCCTCGGGACGGGCCCGGGGCGGGGTGCCGGCGCTTGTCGGGGGTCGGACATCTTGGGGTGGTCAAGGCAGTGTCCTAACCTCGCGTCACTCGGTTAGATGAGTGTGGACACCAGAACACCCCGCACACTCACGGGGGCCCGCTCGTCGGGATTCGACGACGCTCCCGCGCTGAGCATGGTGAAGGTGCCGAGCGATCCGGCGCAGGTCATCGTCAACCATGCGAGCTTCCGCGTGCAGCTCAACGCCACGCCGACGCGCTCCGCGCGGGTCGCGCGGGCCGCGGGCGCCGCTGACACCGGGCGCGTCCCCGTGGCGGGCGCGCGCCGGCGCGCGCCCGTCGTCTGGAGCGGCCGTTCGGCACCGGGCGACACCGGTGCCACCGGGCTGCTCCAGGCCGTGCGGGAGACCGGGGTACGGCGGGTCGTCGGGGCCGAACCGGGCGACGGTGGAGCCACCCAGGTCATCCCCCGGGTCACGCCCAGGACCGCGTTCGACGACACGGTGGAGACCCCCGGCGCCGGCGGTCCCGAGACCCGACTGCTGCCCGCCCAGATGCGCAGCACCGGTAGCGCCTACGAAGAGACGGCCGGCATGCCCGTCGTCGGCGCCGACGACCGCCGCCCCGACGACCACGCCGACTACGACGGGTACGCCGGCTACGGGGGCTACGGGCCCCACGACGACGGCTACAGGGGCTACGACGACGGGTACGAGCTCGACGCGGACGGCACCGGGGAGCCGCGGCACGGCGACGGCCGGCGACCCCACCACGCCTACTACCCGGGCCGCCGCCTCAACCTCGGCGTGGTCCTGCTGCCGCTGCGGGTCTTCCTCGGCCTGATCTCCGTCTACGCCGGCCTGGGCAAGCTGAGCGACCCCGTCTACTTCGACGGCGGCGAACGCGGCTCCATGGTGAAGTGGCTGAACTCCCTCCACCCCTGGGCCCTCGCGGAACCGTTGCGGGACTTCGCGCTCCAGCATCCGGTGGGCGCCGGGCTCACCATCGCCTTCCTCCAGGTCATCGTGGGCGTGCTGACCGTCCTGGGGCTCTGGCAGCGGGTCGCCGCGGTGGTCGGCGCGCTGCTGTCGGCCGCGCTGATCGTCACCGTCAGCTGGCGGACCGTCCCCGCGTACGACGCGCCCGACATCATCTACCTGGCCGCCTGGTCACCGCTGATCATCGCGGGCGCCCCGGTCTACTCCGCGGACGGCCGACTCGGCTCCGAGGCGTGGCGCACCCTGGGTCCGCGCGCCGAACTGTGGGAGCTGCGGCGCCGGGTGCTGCGCCGGGGCACGGTCGTCGCCTCCGTCGCGGTGGGCCTCACCCTGCTGCTGGGCTCGGTGCTCGGCGGCGCCGTGCGGGACGCCGACCGGGTCACCGTGCCGGGTCCGGGCCAGGCGCCGCGCAACGAGCTGCCCGGTTCACCGCTGCCGCAGGAGCCCGGCAAGCGCCGGGCCGAGCGGAGCGGCACCCCGTCCGCATCCGGTACGCCGACCCGACCGGCGCGCGAGGCGTCCCCGGAGCCCTCACGGGCGGCGGCCACCCCCGGCGCCGCGACCGGCGGCACCCCGCCGTCCTCGGGGACCGCCAGCGCCGGGACGCCCAGTCAGACCCAGGGCACGGCGCAGCAGCCCCCGGCCCGGCAGCCGGCGCCCACCAGGGCGCCCGCCACCAGTGCGGGGCCCACCTCGGGCGGCAGCGCCTCGGCGGGCGCCACCGGCGGGGTCACGGGCGGCGGCGAGTCCACCGGCAGCGCCACCGGCGGCAGCACCGGGACCGGCGGCAACGGGACGACCGGCGGCGGCGCCGAGCGGCGGCCCGGGCTCGTCGGCAGCCTGATCGGCGGCGACTGACCGGGCCCGTACGGCAACGCCGGAGGGGTCCGCGCATCGTGCGCGGACCCCTCGGGCGTTGCCGTACGAAGCAGGTCAGCGGGCTAGGGCGGCGAGCTCCTTCGAAGCCTCCGTGAGGTCCTTCGCCGTGTCGATGGCCCTCCAGTACGCGCCCTGCGGGATCGGGAAGCCGGCGAGGCGCTTGGCGCGCGCCAAGCCGGGGAAGGTGGTGCGCTCGTGGTCCCCCTGGTCCGGCAGCAGCTCGGTGAACTCCGCGGAGAAGACGTACACGCCCGCATTGATGAGGAACGGGGACGGCGGGGCCTCGATGAAGTCCGTGATGTGGCCGAATCGGTCCGTCTCGACGGCGCCCCACGGAATGCGGGGGCGGGCCAGGGCCAGGGTCGCGGTGGCGGCGCGCTCGGCGTGGAACGCGGCCATCTCGCGCAGCGAGAACCGGGTCCAGATGTCGCCGTTGGTGGCGTACCAGGGCCGGTCGGGGTGGGGGAGGTGACCGGCAGCGTACTTGAGACCGCCGCCCCGGCCGAGCGGCTCCTTCTCGACCACGGTGGTGACCCGCAACGGCAGGTCCGACGACTCCAGCCACTCCTGGAGGACCTCGGCGAGGTGCCCGCACGAGACGACGACGTCGGTCACGCCCTCCTCGGCGAGCCAGGCCAGCTGGTGCCCGATGATCGGGGTGCCGGTGCCGGGGATCTCCACCATCGGCTTGGGCCGGTCATCGGTGTAGGGGCGCAGCCGCGTTCCCTGGCCCCCGGCCAGGACGACGGCTTGAGTCGGACGTGCGTGGACGTGCGGATCGGTCATGACGGAACTGTACGTGGCGCCGCCGCGCGCCTCGCGGGGCGCACCCGCGACGGTGCGGGTGACCCGCGCGGGGCGCGCGGCGGCGGGTGCGGGCCATGAGGACCCGGGGGTGTCGGACCTGGGATGTCAGACCTGGGATGTCAGACCTGGGTGGCGACGCCCGAGGCGAAGGCCGTGTCACAGACCGGGCGGGAGTACGACTGCGCACGGGCGGGCCCGTAGGCGCGGACGGCGGCCCGACCGAGGGAGCGGGCGATGGAGACGCAGTGCTTGGACAGCGAGGGCCTGCGGTCGACCTCCTGCTGGAGGCGGGTCAGGGCGACGCCCGGATCCTTCTCCTGGAGTTCGACCAGCAGTCGGTCGCGTAGGACTTCGTGGGCGGCGGGGGCCTTGGCCTCGGCACGGCGCGGCAGGTTCTCCGCGGAGGCGGTGAGCACCGAGTCCTGGGAACCCGACCAGTTGACGGAGGTGACCGCGAGGGTGCCGGACAGCACCAGCACGACAGGCAGGACGAAGGCGAGGGAGCGGCCGATGCGGCGGGCAGGGCCACGCCTCCGGCGCTGCTTGTAGGTGTGGGAAAGCGTCACGCACGGAAGCGTAGCGGGCGGTAGTCATGCGAAGACACTTAGTCACTCTCTTGAGGGACGATGCAGGGCCTCATTCGCCCGCCCGTGTTGACGAACGCCGCTCGAAACGCCCGGTGTGCAGCGATTTCGGCCCCGGAGTGCCGCGGACGTGACGCGACGGAGCCCGGTGTTCCAGGGAGGACGTCCCTGGAACACCGGGCTCCGTCAAGGCGCTTCGGCCCGCGGCCCGCGGCCGACGATCAGTCGCTGAGGCGCTCGCCCGTGGAGGTCGAGAACACGTGCAGCTCGCCCGGCTTCGGCACGACGTGGATCGAGGTGCCCTTCTCCGGGACCTGGCGACCGTTGACGCGGACGACCAGTTCCTTGCTCTCGCCGTCGAGGTCGGCGCCACCGTAGACGTAGCCGTCGGCGCCGGTCTCCTCGACGACGTTCACCTGGACCGCGAGGCCGGCGGGCGCGTCGGAGGTGTCCTTGGCCAGGGACTTCGCGGCGGCGCCGTTGTGCTCGACGACCTCGAAGTGCTCGGGGCGGATGCCGACGGTCACCGTGCGGTCACCGCGCTCGGAGGCGGCCGACAGGGCGTCGCGGCTGACCGGCACCACGGAGTTGCCGAACTTCACGCCGCCGTCCGTGATCGGGACCTCGACCAGGTTCATCGCGGGGGAGCCGATGAAGCCGGCGACGAAGAGGTTCGCCGGACGGTCGTACATCTCGCGCGGGGAGGCGACCTGCTGGAGCAGACCGTCCTTGAGCACGGCCACCCGGTCACCCATGGTGAGGGCCTCGACCTGGTCGTGCGTCACGTACACGGTGGTGATGCCCAGCCGGCGCTGGAGCGAGGCGATCTGCGTACGGGTGGAGACGCGGAGCTTGGCGTCGAGGTTCGACAGCGGCTCGTCCATGAGGAACACCTGCGGCTCGCGGACGATGGCACGGCCCATCGCGACGCGCTGGCGCTGACCACCGGAGAGGGCCTTCGGCTTGCGGTCCAGGTACTCGCTCAGGTCGAGGATCTTCGCCGCCTCCTCGACCTTCGCGCGGATCTCCGTCTTGTTGACGCCGGCGATCTTCAGGGCGAAGCCCATGTTGTCGGCGACCGTCATGTGCGGGTACAGCGCGTAGTTCTGGAACACCATGGCGATGTCCCGGTCCTTCGGCGGCAGGTGCGTGACGTCGCGGTCGCCGATGCGGATGGCACCGCCGTTCACGTCTTCCAGGCCGGCGAGCATGCGCAGGGAGGTCGACTTGCCGCAACCGGAGGGACCGACGAGGACGAGGAACTCGCCGTCCGCGATGTCGATCTCCAGGCTGTCCACGGCGGGCTTGGTGGAGCCCGGGTAGAGGCGGGTCGCCTTGTCGAACGTGACAGAAGCCATGGCTGTGAAGCCCCCTTCACCGGCAGGAACGTGCCGGACGATCCGAGTAAAGGTGGTCCGCTCCGGGACCCCGGAACGGGCAACTCAGTGGTGTAGTCCACTCGGGTGAACTGCCTCAGGACGCTACCTGCCGTTCACCCGATCTGTCATCCGTTGCAGGGGTGTGAACTTCGTCGTTGTTTCCCCGCGGGCGGGCACCCTGCTCCCGGTACACTGCACGGGCACGCCTCCTTAGCTCAGCTGGTCAGAGCGCCGCTCTTGTAAAGCGAAGGTCGTCGGTTCGAATCCGACAGGGGGCTCCAGACACCACCTGGGAAAACGCCCTCACGATCATCGATCGTGAGGGCGTTGACGGTAGTCCTTGACGGCAGCCCCCTCTAACGGCGCCGCTTTAGCAGCCGATCCATGTGGCCCATGGCCTCTCGCCGGTCACCGTCGCTCACGTGCGTGTACACGTTCATCGTCACCGCGATCTGTGAGTGCCCCAGGATCTCCATCACGGTCCGGGGCGCGACTCCAGCCGCGAACAGCAGCGACGCGCACCCGTGCCGGGTGTCGTGCAGGCGGACCTTCGGGAGCTTCGCCGAAGACCCGATCCGCAGGAACGACCGGTACAGGTTGCGCGGCTCGATCGGCCGACCGGACCGGGTGGTGAACACGTGATCGCTGTCGTACCACTCGGGGCCAGCCGCCGCGCGCCGGTCGGCCTGGCGGAGCCGCTGCCACCGCAGCGGCGCTACGCACATCAGCGGGATCGGGATCATGCGGGCCCGCCGGTTCTTGGTCGAGTCCAGGTACAGCTCCTTGCCACCGCGGTTCAGCGTGGTCCGCACTGTCAGGACGCGCCGGTCGAGGTCCACGTCCTTCCACTGCAACCCGAGGATCTCCCCGCGCCGCAGGCCCAGGGCGACCGCCAGGACGAACGCCGCGTAGAGCGGGTCCGTCCGCGCTGCCTCCAGGAACGTCAGCGTCTCGTCCAGGGACCAGGGACGCAGTTCGCGCGGTTCGACACGTGGTGACGGAACCAACTGGACGACGTTGCGACTGATCAGCTCCTCCCGGCAGGCGGCCGTCAGCGCGGTGCGGAGCACGCGGTGAGCCTCCTTGGCCGTCGCGGCCGACGCCTTCGTGGTGACCTCCGAGATCATCCGCCGCACGTTCGCCGTGGTCAGGGACTCCAGCCGTCGGCTCCCCAGGAGCGGCACCAGGTAGAGCCGAACATGCATCTCGTACTTCACGTACGTGGTCCGCTTCCGGTTGGGCTTGATGTGGTCCTCCAGCCAGTACGGCAGCCACTCGGAGAGCTTGGCGGACCGGGAGGGCGTCGGGATGCCCTGCCGGTCACGGCGGACGAGCTCCTGACGCTTCTCGTCGCACTCATCCCAGGTGGCGCCGTACACGGTCTTGCGCTTGCGAGTGCCGTCGGGCTGCGGGACGTAGACGCGCGCTTCGAAGCGTCCGTCCTTGCGCTGCCAGATGCTCCCGGCACCGTTCGGATTCCTCTTGCGGGGTGCCATCAGGCCGCGTTCTCCTCGATCTGTTCTTGAATGAAGGCGCGCAGACTGCCAGGGGAGACACGTCGTGCGCGCCCGATGGTGAAGCTCGCCAATTGCCGGGATCGGATGAGGTCGTAGACCTTGCTTCGGCTCAGCCGAAGCGCGGTCATGACCTCGGGGACGGTGAGTGCGTGGAGCTCGCTCGGGACGACGGTGAACACGTCGATACCTCCGTGGAGGGGCGGGCAATACCTGAGCCAGGCGTCGGGTGGCTGGTGTTGTCCGAGGTGGGGATTTCTGCGTCATCGCGTCATCTGCGTCATCTAGGCGTCTGACCTGCTGTTTTCGGTGACGCAGAGGTCTACCGGCTGCGTCACCGGGTGACGCGGGCGTCTGCCCCGGGGTGACGCAGGTGACGCGGGGTGACGCAGGGTTCGGGGCTCTGCGTCACCCTTGTTCCCGCAGGTCGTCGGGGGTTTTGGGGCCGTTGGTGACGCAGGTGACGCAGCGTCTCTCTTCTTAGGAAAAGAGAGGGTGGGTGTCTGTTGTGGTCCGGCCCTCAGGGCTTGAAGAAGGAGCCGCTTCGCGGCGCGTCCTGAGCGCGGCGGCGAGCCGCCGAACAGCAAGAGGAGCACCCGGCGCGTACCGCGTGGTGCTCCTCTTGCTTGTCCCGCACACCCTGCGGTCAGAGCAGGGAGGGCTGCTCGTCGGCCGGGTGGTGGGGGCGGGTCATTTCGATAGACCGGGCGGCCTTGGTGCGGCCCCATTCGATCTGGACACCGCGGGCGGCGAGTACGGGCTGCAACCTCTTGAGGCGGTCGGAGAGGACTTTGCCGGTGGTGGGCCAGCCCTTGGGCAAGGGGCGGAAGTCCCCGTCGCCGGTGTAGAGCAGGGTGAGGGCGTGGAGCCACTCGGCGGACGTCATCCGCGTCGCCGCGCCCGGTTCGAGGGTGGCGGCGTGCTTGAGGACGGTCTGTGCCAACAGGTCGCCCTCGATGACGTCGTCGTTGAGGTCGTCGAGGCTGGCACGGTACGCCTCAAGCGCTCCGAGGCTGGTGGCCGTGTCGAGCTGCGCGCACAGGTGGGCGAAGTCCGCCATGCGCAGGTCGGTGGGAATGTCGGCCCGGGTGGCGCGGACGGTGACGGCCAGATCGAGGACGGACCCGAGGATCACGGGCAGCACCTCAGCGAACTCGGCCCACAGCTCCGCTTCCGTCCGCCGCACCATTGGCCGCTCCAGCCGGAGCGGGAGGAGGCGTTCGGCGAGGTCGGGGCGGATGACGCCGACGTCGATACCGGTGAGCAGGAGGGGGCGCCGGTAGCGGGAGCGGACGACGTCGCCATCGGTGAACAACGCGCGCTTGATGTTCTCCGCCCCCGTGACGACGCAGCACATCAGGTCGGACAGGTCCGGGCCCAGGTGGGAGAGGTTGTCGAGGGCGGTGACCCATCCGGCGGCGACGGCGGTGATCAGGTTCTCCTCGTCCTTCGGTGCGCGTCGCAGGTCGCCGCTCATGCCTTCGATGATCCGCACCAGCATCCGCCCGGCGGTCGACTTCCCTGCCCCCTGGGGGCCGGTGAGGAAGGGGGCGGGGACGGGGACGTCGGGGCCGAGGCAGCCGATCAGCCACGCGAGGGCCAGGGTCTCAGCCCCGGCGGTGGCGAAGTTGCACAACCGCAGCAGAGCGTCGATGCCCTTGCCGTCGGTGTCCTTGACCGGCAGGGGGAGTTCCCCGGTGAGTTGGGTGCGGCGCCAGCAGACCTCGCGCGGGTCGGGGGTGAGGATGTCCCACCCGGTGGGGTGGATACGGACGGACTGGCCGTCGTCCCGCCCGAGGTCGAGCCAGGTCGCCCCGTCGAACCCGGGGGCGACGCGGATGTGCACGGGCTGGACGTCCTCGGTGAGCGCGAGTGCTTCGATCAAGTCGAGTGCCTCCTTCAAGGCCGTGCCGTTGAAGACGCCCATGCCGTCGCGGAACATCTGGGCCATGAGTTCCTGGCGGTGGCTGCCGGTGGTGCCCTGGGAGCGGATCGGGCGGGCGACGGGATGGCCGTTGCGCTGGGCGTAGACGGTGCCGTCGACGGTGCGGAAGTACCGGAAGTGGGCCTGCGCGTAGTCGGTGATGATCTCGCGGGCCGGTGTCTTCTCGTCCTCGGACACCGGCTACATCCCCAGCGCGGTGCGGGCGTTGGACCAGGCGTCCGCGCAGTGCCGGGGCGACTCGCCCTTGACGTGGGCGGCGACGAACAGCCGCTCGACGTGGGCTTCGGTGAGGCAGCCGCACCGGCCGTGGGTGGACAGGACGGCGAGGAAGACCCGATACACGCTGTTGTGGATCGCGCTGTGGGCCTCCGCGATGCCCTGCTCCGCCATGGAGATGCCGCGTTCCAGGTAGGCGGGGGAGCGGTGACGGCACACCCCACCCCGCACCGCCGCGGGAACGGCGATGGTGCCCGGAACGGAGCGCTGAACAGGCTGGGTCTTCACGGCCAGCGCCCGGACGTCGTCTGGCAGGGCGGTGATGGTCCCGGTTCCGTGGCCGCGCCAACGGGCGTAGGCCATGCGCGATTTGATGTCGACGCCGGGCCGGACGGCGTTGGTGGACTGCATCGCACCGCGGTACACCCAGTGCTCGCCTCGCGTGGTGGCGACGGTCCGGGTCGGGGGCAGCTCGGCTTGGGCCCAGGCGACCGCGGCGGGGCTGTCGAGGTCGACCACGGTGAGGTCGGCGCCCCCGGGGTGGTAGGCCACGGACCCCGCGGCCCGCCACGCGGCCGACCACGCGGGGGAGGTCAGGGTGCGCGGGTCGGTGGTGGCGGCGGCCCACCCGTGGCACGGGCGCGGGCACTGGCAGGGCCCGCCGGCCTTCATGTGCGGCCGGTCCCCGCAGGCACTCTCCGTGCAGGAGGGGCAGTTGCCGAACGGGAGCTTCCCCGCCCGCAGGGGCAGCACCGGAACACCGGCTGCGGCGAGGTCGAGCGCGACGACGAGTAGGGGCGGAACCCTTCCGGGGGCTCGCCGAATGTCAGTCGGGTGGGTCATGCTGAGACCTCCACGGTTCAGTTGATAGGTGGATGAGGGCGGCCCCGGTCTTTGGCGAGAGGGGGGCCGCCCTTGCTTGTTGCTGGGTTAGGCGGGGTTCGGTGCGGAGATGACGATGGCGGTGGCGTCGTCGCGGTAGCCGGTCTCGTCCGGCTGTGCGGCGTTGACGAGTGCGTCGGCGAGGGTCTGCGGGTCGGTGGCGTGGTCGCGTACGAGGCGTTCCATCAGGTCCGTGGGGATCTGGTCGTGGACGCCGTCGGTGGTGAGGATCAGCAGGGGGTCGGGCACGTCGGTCTCGCGGGTGGTGGCGACGGTCGCGGAGTGCAGGGAGATGCGGACCCAGTCGCCGTAGCGGGCGGTGACGTCGACCGGCGGGCCGTACTGGCTGACCCATTCGGCCATGGTCTGGTCGGTGGTGTGGAGGGTGAGGCGGTCGCCGTCCCAGCCGTAGGCACGGCAATCACCGACCCAGGCGACGCGAGCACCGGCCGTGTCCACCAGGGCGACAACGGCCACCGCGTCAGCCTCATCACCGTCCAGACCCTCGTCGGCGACGAGGAGTCCGGCGCTGAGGACGCCGGACAGGGCACCGCGGTGCGCGCAGACGCGGGCGGCGGTCTCCGCGAGCAGGGGCACGGTGCGGGAGGTGTGGGGCCCGTGGCCGATGCCATCGATGACGGCGGCTCCGACGGTCCCGTCCGCGAGAACGTACACCCGGGCGGAGTCGGCGTTGTCGAGGGCGGTGCCCTCACGGGTGGCGTGTCCCGTACGAATCATGCGGGTCCTTTTCAGTGGTGGTGGACGGCTCCGTTGGCGCGGCCGAACAGGCCGTTGGCGGTGATGTTTTGGGTGATGTGGGTGGAGGCAGTCGGGGTCTGTCGGGTGGTGCGGAGGATGACGGGGATGGCGATGACCGCGGCGACGAGGAGCGCGGCGGCGGACCACAGGGCATGGGTCATGGCGATCAGTCCCGGGGCGGCGTAGGAGAGGCCGACGCCAGCGGCGGCGATGCCCCCGCCGACGGTGGGCGCGAGGAGCGCGGTGGTCTTGGCCCACGCAGGGATGGGTTGCGGGGCCGTAACCGGAATCTGGGGCGGGGGTGCGGGTTGGGTGTAGGCGAGGGTGCGAACCCCGTTGGGGAGGGTGACCCAGTCGACGCCGGGCGGGATCTCCGCGGGGAGGATCACCGGCCGCCGGGCGGGTACCCCGGGCGGGGTGTGAGGGCGCGTGGTGGTGATCTCGTACGTGGCGTGTTCGTGCACAAGGTGCCCCTTTCGACAGGGCGGGCAGCACCCCGTGTGTGGGGTGCTGCCCGGTGACTTGCTTGTCGTGTGGCTTGTCTTGTCGCTTGTCGTGTGGCTTGTCGCTTGTCTTGTCTTGTCGCTTGTCGCCTCCCAGGTCAGACACCGTTCCCGGGCCTCTCAGGGCCCGCCGGGGGTGTTCCTGCGGTGCGGGGGCGACAGGCGACAAGGTCAGCCGTCGGCGGGGGTGCCGGGGGTGTTGCGGTGGTGGACGTAACGGGTCTTGGTACCCGCACCGATCCGGACCGCGACACCCTCGTCAGCCCATTCCTTGAGCCAGCCGACCACGGTCTGTCGACTGGTGCCGTGCTGCTCGGCGAGTGCGCGGGCGATGGCTGATGCGCCGGTGCCCTCGTGGCCGGCGGCGAGGAGAACGGCGAGCGCGGCCGTGCGGGCTTCGCTGTCGCCCTGCTCGTTGCGGAATGCCGACAGGTTCAACCCCGCGGGCGGCTCCGGCTCCGGCTCGGCCGGGGCCGCGGGTTCGGGGGCGGTGCCGTACTGTGCGTCGATCTGGTCCATGAACGCCCGCACCGCAGCGTCCTCATCCACCCCCGCCGCCCCCGCCGGGGCCGTGGGGGGCTGCCCGGTGCGGTGCGCGGACAGGTTCAACCCACCCGTGCGGGGCGCCGGGGAGATGGCGTTCGTTTCCACGGGCGGCTCGGGCTGGAGGGTGGTGTCGTGCATCCACGCGGTGCGGGTGGTGTCCCAGCGGCGGGTGTAGGCGGGGCCGGCGGCTTTGGCGGACACGTCGTCCAGGCGTGGGTGGAGCGGGGAGGTGGCGTGGACGATGTCGGCGATCTGGTTCGGTGTGATCCGCCATGCCTTGAACAGGCCCGCGGCAGATTCGGGGGTGCCCATGAACCCGGCGCCCTTGTAGGGGGCTTGGGTGACCTTGAGTCCGCGGGAGCCGGGGAACACCTTCGACAGGTCCATGCCCTCGACCTCGCCGCCGGTCAGGCAGACGCGGGTCTTGGCTTCCCGGCGGATCATGAGGTTTCCGAGGACGGAGCCGGTGGCGCCCAACGCGGTGAGGACCGTGCGAATCCCCATGGCGCGTAGAAGGCGGATGACTTCCAGGATCTTGGCCGCGAGCTTCCGCATTCGGGGGTCGTTGCTGGCGAGGATCTCGGCGCCTTCATCGATCACGACCATGATCTGCGGGATCTGCTCGGAGATCGGGAGCAGGTCGGTGTTCGCGCGGGCCATGAGGTCCTGGTAGGCGACCTTGCGGTGCTTGCCGACCGCGACCGCCGCATCGAGCATCAACATCGCTTCCTCGTAGGAGGCGGCGAGCCAGTCGATCCCCGGCCGCACCGCCTCCCCACCACCGAGGGTGGGTCGGACCCAGGGCAGGCCGGCCGACCCGGCGTTGAGGTCGATGACCCAGGTCAGCATGTCCTTGGCGCGGGCGAACGAGGCGAGGACATCGTGGACGAAGTTCGTCTTGCCCGACCCCGTCGGCCCCACGATCAGCGCGCACTGCTCACGCAGGAACGCCCGCACCTCACGGCCATCGGTGCGCACCCCCCACGGCAGGCCGGTGTGGATGGACAGGGGGCTGTAGTCGGTGGGGTAGTGGATCTCCCCGGCGAGCACGTTCACCGTGGTGACGTCGATCAGGACGCGCCCTTGGTTGACGCCCTGAGAGGCAGCCGCGGTGCAGCCGTGCGGCAGACGCGCGTCGGCGGACAACTGCGGGGCGTACTGGGCGATCTTCTCGTGAGTGGTACCGCCCGGAGGGAGTTCAGCGTCGATGGTGAACCCGGTCCCGGTGGGCCACATCTCCACCGCCAACACCCGCAACGTCACCCCACACACCCGCTGCACCCGATCCACCCACTCCGCAGCGATCGCCCGCCGCTCCGCCGACAGCTCACGAGCAACCTGCCGGTCCGCAGCAGCCAGCGCCTCCAACTCGCGCGCTTCTTCGCGCAGGAGGGTGGAGCGGGCGGCGGCGCCGATCCCGACGCCGAGGGTGGCGAGGGACCCGAGAGCGGTCCAGGTGAGGGGGCCGGTGGTCATGGACCATGTGGTCCACCCGGCGCCCACGAGCCAGGATGCGGCTCGCATGCCGATGGTGCGGGCGGCGAGCCGGTCACGGAGGCTGGTGACGGTGTGGCCGATGGCCCCAGCGGTACCAACAACCATGGCCCATGCGGGGGGCATCCCGGCGGCGGCGCCGGTAGTGGCGACGGCGAACGCCCCGGTGGTGGCGGACAGAGCGCCGGTCACGGGTCCGTGACCGGCAGCCCAATCCCACACCGGCCCCTTACCAACCTTGGCCTTGAGCTGGGGCTTGGGGGTGTTGGCCTGTGTGGTGTCGCTCATGTCAGACGTTCCAACCCTTCTCCGCCTCGGGCCCGTTGCGGGGGTCCTCGTGCCGGGCGATGTCCTGCTCGTGGGCCTGCCGGAACAGCGGGCCCATGTCCTCAGCCACCGCCACCGCGCTCATCAACGCCCCATAGATCGCGTCGAACCCGTCCGCAACGACCTTCTCCAACGGGAACTCACTGTCGGAACGCTCCGCGAGCGTCTTCATCACGTTCGCCACCGACATCAACGCGACGGGCAGACCCTCGACCATGGCCAGGATCTCCATAGCCGAATCGGGGTCGTACTGCTGCGCGGCGGTCTCCATCTCCGCGGCGTGCTCCTCGAAGTTGAACCCGGAACCAGTCACGTTCACTCCCTTGGTTGTGGGTACCGGACCCTGCGGACGCTCCGCCTGGTCCCCGATCTCCTCGTCGCTGTCCTCGTCGTCGCCCTGCTCGGCCGCGGCCGTGTCCCGCTTGCTCCGCTCGTCCAAAGCGGCCCGCATCAGGTGCTTGTACAGGCGGCGGCCGGGGTGCTGGAGCCACTGCCAACCGAACTTGCGACCCAACGGCGTCGTGATCAGACCGACCACACCGAGCAACGCGGCCAGCAACGCCGCCAACAGACGACGACCCTGGAACCGAGCCGCCGACCTGCGCAACGCCTGACGCATCCGCTTCCGCGCCGCCGCGGAACGCACCTGCGCTCGGTGCTCCTTCACACGCGCCGCAGCCAACTGGTCACGACCCGACCGGCCCCGCTTCACCAACCGATCCCGAGCAGCACCCGCCCGACCCACACCACGACCCACCGACCGCCCCAACCCACCCCGGCCCCGACCTTGGCCCTGCCTGGGAGTAGAACCGCCGGCGGGGCCGGCGTTGGGCTTCGATCGGGCGGCCCGACGCGCATCCGCGACCGCCCGCCGCGCGTTCGTCGTCTCCGTCCGCCGCTCAGCACGCGACGGCGATGCCGCCCGCTGCTCAGCACGCACCGCACGAAGCTGACCCAGCCGCCCCGGCTGACCCCCACCCCGCGAGGAGGAGACCGGCGTACGGGACGACACGGCACCAGACGACGTCGAGCGGCCCCCGCTCCGACCCTTGGCCACGCTCGGGGGCGAGTGCGGGGTGGTTGTGCGGCCAGCGCCCGTCGACCACGGACCGCTCATGGTCCGGGCGTTGCCCGGGGCACGGCGGCCACGGCCACCGCTCTTGCCACCCCCGCCGGCCGCACCCGACCCGACCGACCTGTTCGACCCGACCGAATTGGTCGGTTTGGTCGGCGGGGTGGGGCCCGTCTTGCGGGGCTGTGTGGGGACGCGCCCGGGGTCCGTCGGGGGCATTTTGGGCTGTGGCGTGGTCTTGGGCGGTGTGGTGGCGCGGGGTTTGGGCGGGGTGTTCCCGCGGTTCTTGCGGCGGCTCCGGGTGGCGACCGTGGTGCCGAGGGCGACCGCGCCGGTCGTCGCGAGAGCGAGGGCCGCCGGGCCACCCGCCAACGCCGCCGCGGCCAGCAACGACGTCGTGGCGTTCGCACCGGTCACCGCGAGCGGAACAACCGGCCACCCACCCGCCGTGTGCCCCGCACCCGCCGTAGCCACAGGCTCAACCGGGCCCGGCACCGAGGGCGGCGGCGGTGTGGTGCCGGGAGCGGGACCGGGTCCCACCACCGGCTGGATCGTCGTGTCAGTCATGCCGCGGACTCCTCGTTGGTGAGGCGGGCGGCGATCTGCATGTTTTCGGTGATGAACCGGTGGTGCTGGTCCGGCGTGCACTCGGGCCGCTCGCAGGCCATGGCTTCGCGGATCACGTCCGCGGCAAGTTGCACAGGCCCTCGGGTGTCACTCATGAGGTCCTCCTAGGCAGGGGGCATCCGCGCAGGGCACGCAGGTGCCGAGCGAGGTGGGGATGACGTAGCCGGCGTCCCTCCGACAGGCGGGGCAGGTGCGGCGGGCGGCGTTCGCCTTGGCGAGCGCCGCCCGGCGGCCCGGGGTCATCGGACGCACCGGGCGGGCCCGGTCGACGCGGTACAGATAGGCCACCAGCGGGCGACGCCGCCAGCGCGGCCGTTCAAGCTGCGCGACGACGTCCTGCCCGCCGGGCCGCAACCCGGCGGCCCGCAGCTGTCGGCGGGTCGCCAACCCCTCGGGCGCGAAGCGCCAGGGGTAGATCGGGAGGGTGCTCACGCGCTCACGCCCGCGGTGTCGAGGGCCCGCAGCTGCGGACGTCCGGGCTCTTCCTCGGCGCGGACGGCGAGGATCTGCTTGCGCGCCCACGACTCGCTCATGCCGAACGCGTCGCCCAGCGCACGCGCACTGAGCGGGCGGCCCGCCTGTGCGGACTCGGTGTACGCACGGCGTGCGTCCTGCCGCGTCCGCTCCAACTGTGCATCCTCGAACTGCGCCTGCCGAAGCTCCCCCTCAGCCGTGGTGTCGTCGGCCGTGCGGATGGTGTGCGGGTCCACGTCCCGCATACCATCCGCACGGTCCGCGACCTGCACAGATGCCGCCTCCAACGCCGGGGCCTCTGCTGCTGGGGCGTCCAGGGTGGGGGGGTGTTCGGTGGGGTGTGTGGGGGTGTGCGGATGGTGTGCGGACGCGTCGCGGTCCGGCCCGCACACCGACTCGACAGGGGCCGTGTCCGGTCGATGGTCCAGGATCTTGGCGACCAGATCGGACCCGAAGTAGATCGCCCCGACCGGCAGGGATGTCGCCAGCAGCACGAGTGCGTAGTTGGCGGGGGGCCAGTCGGCGAGCTTGCCCCAGTCGACCGTGCTGCCGTGGAGTTCGGGCACGAGACCGTGGACGTAGTTCAGCACCAGCGACGCGAGCGTGTAGGTGCCCAGCACCCGCAACGCGAACCTGCGATCAGGCCCGACCAGCACCAGCGTCGCGACCAACGCGAGTGCCATCAACCCGTCGACCACGAAAGGGTAGAGCGTCGCCGCGGTGTCATCCGCGCCGATTGCCCGCGCCACGTCCCGCAACGCGTTCCAGGACACGCGGAACGCCATCGCGACGACAGCGACCAGAGCGAGGACGAGCAGGGTCTTGCCCTTGCGGTTCAGCTTCATGCCGCACCCGCCCCGTCCCTGGGCGGGGCCCCGAACTCGTCCGGATGGAACGACAGCTCCAAGATCCGGGCCCGGGCCGCCTCCAGGTCAGCGGTGGTCTCGGCCAGTTCCTCACGCAGAGCCGCGAAATCGGCCCGCGACGCCCGCGCCTGGCGGGTCAGCTCCCGGACTACGACTCGTGCCATGGCCACGCGCCGCCGCGCCCGCGTGGCGTCTTCCACCAGGGCCCGCAACCGCGCCGCCCGTACGATCCGGATCACGCCGTCACCTCCCGCTCCCCAACCCCGACCAGCAGGACCGCAGCACCCGCGAAGCGGGTGGTCGCGGTCAACGCCCACATGCGGCCCTCGCCCCCGGAGTGGGGCGCCGCGGACACCGTGTACGGGTGGACGTCCAGGGCCTGCCGCCACGCCTCGAACGCGGCCAGCCCATCGCCGCCGTGGAACGACAGCTCCAGCCGGTGCGGGAACAGATCACCGATCTGAACGTCCGGGGCGGGCAGATGCCCGTAGTCCACGGCCAGCACCCGCAGCGCCGCCAACGACGCCGACAAGCCCGCCAACACGGTCGTGTCGCTCACCGGACACCCCCGAGGAAGGTGAGGGCGGTTGCGGTGGCCAGCAGGGCGCCACCCACGGCGATCAAGTCGACCGCACGACGCAACCGCCGGTGCTTGGCCACCGCGATCTGCGACAGGGCCCCGATGCCACGGAGCCGACGGTCGAGGGTGATGTGGGCGAACAGGTCTTCGGGGGTGAGGGTGGCCCAGCACGGGAACCCACCAACCGCGGAACGTGCCAGGACCGGGCGCACCACCCACAACGCCACCGCCGCCGCCATGACCAGGAACACCACACCCGCTCCGCCAACCGCCAGGGCGGACGCCGGTGCTCGGGTCGAGGTGGTACTGGTGGCCACGGTCAGGGCCCCGGCCAGGAGCACCCCGACGAACGCGAGCAGGAGACCCGCCTTTTGGTCGGTGCGGGCGATCTCCGCCCGCACCTCCTCGTGTGCGGAAGCCACCCGCTCATCCAACGTCGACGCGCTCATGCCGCAGTCCCCTTCCGCACCCCGCGGCCACCGCGACCCAGACGGGCCGGGCGGGTGGGGCGCTGGGGGAGGGCGACGACGTTGAACAGGTCGGGGGCGTGGTCCTCGATGATTCGGGCGGCCAGGCGCAGGGTGTCGTCGGCGAGGTGCGGGGTGTCGGCCAGGATGTCCCGGGCCGCGTCCAACCGCGCCTCCCGCTCCCACGGGGACTCGTTCTCGATACCGAGCCACAGATCCACCGGGGTGCCGAGGGCGATTTCGATCTGCTCCAGCGGGGTCTCGTCACCCAGCCACAGGTCCACCGGGGTGCCTATGGCGAGTTCGATGAAGTCGGTGGTGTCAGCGGCCACGTGACCGGCCACAATGTGTTTCACGGGTTGTTCCTCTCAGGCGGAACGGCTCGTGGCGGCCCCGGTGTTTGCCCACCGGGGCCGCGCCGTTCAGGAGGTGCCGCCACACGAACGTGGGCGGGAGAAGGACCGCGTGATCGCGGTCGGTGCCCCGGGCCGGATCTGATCCGACGCCCGGTGAAGGGTCAGGTGGTGCAGGCGGCGGCGCGGACCAGGTCGCCCGTGGCTGCGATCGCCGCCGCGCGCAACCGGTCCAGGTCGTGCTGGTCGATGGCGCCGCGCAGGGCGTAGACCGCCGTGGTTGCGGTGCCCGCGGCGGTAGCGAGGGCGGGGGCCAGGATCTCCACGGTCACCAGCGGCGCGGAGATCGCCGACCGAGTGCCGTGCGAGTCAGCCCGGGCCGTGTCGTACTCGACCGCGGGGGCACCAGACAGCCGCAGGGACTCCCGCATCCACATCGCGCGGCGGTGGTCCGCCAACGCGGCGACCAGAGCGGCAACCGCGGCGATCCGCTCCCGCCGGTCCAGATCAGCATGAGCGGCCCGACGCTCCGCCCGAGCCCCATGCTGCTGAAGCAACGCCGTGGTCACCGCACCCAACAAGGTGCCCGCCACGGCGAACAGAGCAATGATCATCACAACCCCCTACGGGGCCGGTACCTCCGGCTCCCCACACGTGACCCGAACCCGCCCAGCGGGGTCGGGCCACGGAGGCAACCGCCAGCACCCAGTGCTGGAACCCTGACCGCCGACGCCCGGGGAACTCCCGGAACGACCGCAGTAGGGGGATGACACGAAGGGCTAGCCGTCCATGCCGGTCCAGCATGAAGGCGCCCAGATCATTCGCTGAGTCATTCGCTGACCCCTCTCGAACGAGCGGACAGGGATGCGCGGTCTTTCACCCGCGCGGCCGTCACTTACAGGGAGACGGCTCAGAAACCCGCACACTGTTCAGTTCTCAAGGAACAAGCACTCCCCGACGAGCGCGGTAACCCCTGATCAGGGGCTCCTGATCCTTCACAGGACAGGACCCGCCGGGCGCTTCCGAAGCAGCCCAAAGAGGACCCCTTCCGACCCGCTGTCCTAGGACTGCGGCTCATGAGAAGACGATGACGCACAGTCCCAGGACTGTCAACAGTCCTGGGACTGTGTTTGACTGGAGCTGTCGAGAGGAGTCCTGCAATGGCGCCGAAGTGGCGAGAGCTGGCGGACAGGTTGGCCGGGAGCATCAAGAACGGCGACTACGCGCCGGGCGAGCGGCTCCCGCACATCAGGGACTTGGTGGAGGCGGGGGAGGGCTCCAAGTCCACGGTCCACGCGGCCTACAAGGCCCTTGAGGCCGAGGGCCTGGTGACCTCATCGCGGGGTCACGGAACCGTGGTGCGGCAGCAGACCCCGCTTAAGCGGCTCGGTATCGCTCGGTACGACAAGGCCAAGTGGCGCGACGGTGACGAGGTGGCGTTCATTGCCGACCGGGTTGCCTCTGGACGCGCGTACCGACGCGGCGAGCAGACCCAGTCCGTGAGCCGCGTCGAGGCGCCTCCGGCCGTCGCCGCAGCTCACGGACTACCGGCCGGCTCCGAGGTCTACGCCCGAGCGCGCCTGGTGAAGGAGGGCGAGCAGCCGACGCACACCCTGACCAGCTACTACCGGCCCGAGCACGTCGAGGGGACGAGGATCGTCAACCCGACGCCCGGACCGGCCGGCCGAGGCGGCGGCTTTCGAGTCCTGTACGACGCGGGATACGAGATCGACCACATGAAAGAGGAGCTGTCCGCGCGCGTCCCCACCTCCGAGGAAGTAAAGCTGCTCCAGCTCCCACCCGGCGAACCCGTGGTCGAGCTGCATCGGACCACGTACACGGCGGATGGCACAGTGGTGGAGTTCGCCATCGGTGTGCACGCCGCTACCCGCTTCGCGTGGGAGTACGACTTCAAAGTCCCCGATTCCGCCCACGCCCAGAAGACCGACGAAAGAGGCTCCAGTGCCGAGTGAAGGAAGGCCGCAGCCGATCGATACGGCGGTCATCGCGACCCCCGACGACATCCCCACCGCCGATCTTTGGCTGTTGGCGGACCGCCGGGAGCGCCACACTGCGGGTATCACTGGACGGAGCGCAAGCGACGCTCCGGCTGGGGACGCCCTCGCCGCACTCGCCCTCGGCACTGCGATCCGCCGTGTCCTTGACGATCAGGAGCAGCATCTGGTCCGTGAGGGACTGCGGCACGGCGCGACGTGGGTACAGCTCGCCGGGGCGCTCGGCGTGGGCGATCCGGAACAGGCGCGGGTGGCATTCAGGACGTGGTCCCAACAGCTTCCGGACGACGAGGCCGCCGAAGCGCTGCGTCTCGCGGGAGACGGGCGGGGCGAGTGATCTCGGTACAGGCATGGGAAGACGCACGACTCGTCTGGGACTACCACCAGATGCACCACGCCCCGACGCCCTGTTCGGTCGCCATCGGCCTCGGCAGCCATGACCTGAGCGTCGCCACAGCCGCATCCGAAGCGTTCAAGACGGGCTTGGTCCCTCTGATCGTGTTCACCGGGGCCAACAGCCCGACGACCCGAACCCGCTTTCCCGACGGTGAGGCCGTCGCCTACCGGGAACACGCGCTCAAGCTCGGGGTGCCGGACAGCGCGATCCTCGTAGAGCCGACCGCCACGAACACCGGGCAGAACATCACCTGCTCACGGGAGCTCCTGGAGGCGAAGGGCGTCGACGTGTCGTCGGTCCTGCTCCTCTCCAAGCCCTACGAGCAGCGACGGGCGTACGCGACCGCACGCAAGCTCTGGCCCGGCGTCGAGGTTGTGTGTGCCTCGTCGCCCATGGAGCTCCCCGAGTACGTCGACAGCATCGGTGACGGCCGACTCGTGATCGACATGCTCGTGGGCGCGCTCCAACGGCTCGTGATCTACCCACAACAGGGGTTCATGATCAAGCAGGACGTACCTGAGGACGTCATGAAGGCGTACGAGCGGCTGTGCCGAGACGGCTTCACGAGCCGTCTCATGCCCGCGGGCGCCCGCCGCTGATCATTTTCCACGGTGCCCTGGGGGCGACGGCAATAGTTGACGGCAACAGAGCTACACAACGCCGTACAACGGCGGCCCCCCTGCACCCCCAAGGTCCCGACCGGGGCGCAAAGCCCTGGTCCGGGCGGTGCCGGGGGGAACTTGTAAAGCGAAGGTCGTCGGTTCGAATCCGACAGGGGGCTCTCCCGCATCACCTGCGCCTACGCCCCCGGGGTCCCACCGACCACGGGGGCGTTTCGCGTGTGCGGACGGGGTCGGGGGCGGGTGGCGGTGATCGCCTCGGTGCGGATGACCTCGTCGAAGCGGCCGTCGGGGCGGGAGGCGAGGAGGGCGGTGCGGAGGTCGCGGGTGAAGGCGTCCTGGTGCTCACCGAGCTGTGCGGGGCTGGAGTAGGAGAGGCTGAGGACGTACCCGATCACCTCGTCCACGGTGCGGGTGAGGGTGCGGTCCCAGTGGGTGGTCTCGACGCGGCAGAACGGTGAACGCTCCAGTACTTGTCGGTGGCGTTCCGTGGGGTGGCTGTACGTGCCGGAGCCGGCTCGGCGCTCGGGGCCGAGGTAGCGGGTGCGGACGTCGGCGACGACGTTCAGCCAGGGGGCGGGTTCCAGGTCGCCGGGTGCGCCCCCGGAGACGATGACGACGGCGCCGCCGGGCTCGGTGATCGGGTCGAGGTCCCGTAGGACCTGGTCGCGGTCCATCCAGTGGTACGCGGCGCCCATCACGGTGAGCAGGACGGGCGGGAGGTTCATGCGGGGGAGGGTGGTGGAGTCGCCCTGTCGCCAGTCGACGGTGGTGATGCCGCCTTCGGCGGCGAGGCGGCGGGCTTCCGCGAGCATGCCGGGTTCGGGGTCGACGGCGATGACCTCGGCGACGTGGGCGGCGAGCGGGAGGGCGAGGACTCCGGTGCCGGTGCCGAGGTCCAGGACGCGTTGGTTGCCGTCGAGGTGGAAGCGTTCGGCGAGGAATGCGTAGAGGGCCGGGTCGTACCCGGGGCGGTACCTCGCGTAGTACGGGGCGGTCGAGGCGAAGAGTTCGGCGGGGTCGCGGTGCGCGGTCATGCGGTCAGCTTTTCGTTCGTCCGGTCGAGGCGGAACGGGGAGCCGGGCATGGTCGGAGTCCACCCCTTCCGCAGGGCGATCCGTACGGCTTCGGCGACGTCGGCCGGCAGTACGGCGCTGGTCTCGTGTCCTAGCCAGTTGCTCGGGTGGGGCCGGTCGGTCGTGACCACGAGCGTGGACCCCGGAACGTCAGCGAGTTCGACCGCGAACGCGCACGGGGTCCAAGCCAGGGCCTGGAGGTACGTGGGTCTGCTCCGTACGCGCCAGCGGTATGCTGTGCCGTCGATGACGATCCGACGCGCCCCCTTGCGGACCAGTGCCAAGGCTCCCCCTTCGACGCGATGATGCTAGCGAGGACCGCCGCGCCGGGCGGTCCTCGGCAGTGGCGCACGGGGGTGGACCCCGCTTCAACCGGCGGACCGACAGGCCGGTGCGCACGCCCAGAGTTGGAACGGGAATCCGAGGTGGTGCGCCTCGCCCAAGCGCTGGCCGTTCGCGCCCAGCGGGCGGGCGCAGAGGGCGCACTCCATGGCCATCTGCTGGTGGGGACGGAGGTGGGCGACATCTGGTAGCGCCAGGTGCGCCGCGGTCGGGTCCTTCACTCGTCACCGCTGACGTGGATCTCGGCCCACACTTCTTTGCACCACGGGTGTCGGCCCCGACGGTGCAGGTCGTAGCCCCATCGGTCGGCGACCGCGTCGATGAGGAGGAGTCCGCGGCCGGACTCGTCCTCATCGCAGGTCGGGCCGAGCGTCGGCAAGCGCGACGGCTCCCGGTCCACGACGCCGACCCGGACCCAGGCCGCTCCCGGACGTCGAATGATGACGCGGACCTCGGGGCAGGGGGTGTGTCTGGTTGCGTTCGCGATCAGCTCCGTGACGACCAAGCCGGCACGGTCCGCGAGATCGCTGAGACGCCATAGGGCGAGTAGCCCTCGAACGAGCATGCGTCCGGTGGAAGCCGTGGACGGTTCGCAGGGGAAGGTCTGACTGTACGTGGGGCTGCCGAGGTGAACGGCCTGTGGTGTTCTCGAACTCGTCATCGAGGCGGAGCTTTCGTCTTGTCTCGGTGCCAGGCACACCTTTGGCAACGCCTTCGGGTGGCCGAGCCGTCAACAGCCGCCCGAAAGGCGAATGGTATGGGCGGCCAGTACCTAGACAACTCCTCTCCAGCAGACACTGGTTAGGGGACTCGTACGTCCGCTGCGTGCTTATACCTAGGAGGTTTTGGCACTTCCTTTGCGTGCTTTGTCGGGATTGGAGGAGCTACCGTGCCGGGATGGAGAACATCCGCAACGTCGTGCTTGAGGCGTGGATGACCGAGCACGGATACAGCTCCAACAGCCTTGCCGAGGCCGTGAACAAAGCGACCGAGCAGCTGTCGGGGCGTCCCGGAGGACACGACGGTTCATCGGTGCGGGGGTGGAAGTCGGGCCGGGTCCGGTGGCCCAAGTCGCTCACCCGCGCCGCACTTGAAGACGTCACCGGCTTATCCGCGATCGCCCTGGGATTCGTGCCACGGGGGCGGCCTGCGCCGGCTCCGGTCCCACCGCAGCAGCAAGAGGAGGACCCAGACATGAAGCGTCGAACTCTCGTCGGCGGCCTGGCGGCAGCTGCCGTGTCGACCACCGCGCCCAGCTCCACATCGACGCGCCGCATCGGCATGAGCGACGTCAGCCGGCTGAACGAGCGCTTCGCCGGCATCGTGGTGAGCGACCACCGCCATGGAGGGCAACTCGGCATCGAACAGGAAGCAGCCGCGCTCGCCGAGGAGGCGCTGGACCTCCAGAACGCCGGGAGCGCGACGCAGCGCGTGCGTAGCGGTCTCTACGCGTCCGCGGCGGCGTTCCGTTCTTCGGCGATGTGGGCCGCCATCGACGGTCGTCGCTACGAGGTAGCCAAGGCGCATATGCGCGAGGCCCAGGCGCTTGCCGAGTTGTCCGGTGACCAAACGATCAAGTTCCGCATCTGGAGCCACGCAGGAACCATGTACCGACACCTGGGCCGTCCCGCGGAGGCCCTCGCCGCCAACGACGTCGCCCGCAACCTGCACCTCACCCGGCGGGACCCGCTGTTCGCTTCCCTGGGCCTGGCTCGGCAAGGAGCCATCCACGGGGTGGAGCAGAATCGGACCGGCGCTCGGCGCGCCATTGAGCAAGCGCAGGAGGCCATGCTGCGCGCCAACAGGGCCGACGGTCGACCGGTATGGATGCTTGCCTTCTACGATCAGGCTGAACTGGATTCCCTCGCTCTCTTTGCCTATTCGGCGCTCGGTGAGTACCCGACCGCCGAGTACCACGCCCATCGTTGCCTGGCGTCTCTTCGACCTCACATGGCCAGGTCCCGAGCCATTGCCACGACCAGACTCGCACGAGCCCAGCTCGCACAGGGAGCACCCGAGGCCGCAACGGTCACTGCAATGAAGGTCCCCGCTCAAGCCGCCACCCAGCACGCCCGGGTAGCTCGCATGCTTCAAGAGTTCGGGATTGCATTGCGCGCCACCGCGCCGGCTACTTCCGTCGTGCGGACCTGGACTGAGCACGTGGCCACCTGGAAGATGACCGCATGAGCAAGGCGTCTGTCATCGAGCTGCGTACCTTCACCACCCTCGCTCCTGCCCGCGGGGACCTCCTCGACGTGTACGCAGATGTGCGCGCTCCACTACTCCATCTGCCGAACTACGCGCTCAACACATTCGGCGAGCGTTTGGACCGGCACGGCATGGAACCGGGCTTTGTTGCGGTCCTCGCATATGTGGACGGGTGTCCGGTTGGCTACGCCTATGGCAACACCATTGAGCATGGTGATCGCTACTGGCAGCGCTCCACACCAGCGCCAGCAGAGAAGTACACCGCGCGTCCTGCGGTGGCCCTGAAAGAGATTGGCGTACGTACGGCCTGGCGGAAGACCGGCACCGCTCGCCGCATCCATGATGCCCTCCTTGCTACCAGCGGCGAGCCGTACGTCACCCTCATGGTCAACCCGACCGCCGGGGACGGAAAGGTCCATGCGCTCTACAGGTCATGGGGCTACGAGGACATCGGGTACAGCCAGCCGTCACCGGCCTCGCCGAGGCTGACCGTGATGGTCCGCTCCACATAGGTCCGCGGGCGCGCTCCGGCCTGGCCTGTCCCTGTGGCGGGCCGCCAAACTACTGAACGATGCCCATCGCCGGCTTCGCTTCTGGCGCCCCGCTCTCAGGGCTGTCGCGTTAATCCCTGGCTGCGTAGGCGTGGGGCTGGCACGATGCCGGTCATGACGGCAATCCGAAGGGCCGATGCCGCGTAGACGGCCTGGCGACCTGCGCGCCCAGCACCATGGTCCTCGCGTTTGGGGGGATCCGCCGCCGACTCGGATCCACGGGCTCTCCGCCCATACCAGCCTGGCAATACACCGAGCAGAGCGCCTCTCGGGTGACTACTACGTCTTCCCTGGTGCCACGGCCCGCGCACTGCGGCGATATCAAGCGTTCCTGCAGCCGCCGGGGCGGCGGCCCTTGTATCCCCAGGACTCCCACTGCTCATGCCGCGGCTGCTCCTTCGATGATGTGCGTCATGCCCGTGACGTGCTCGAAGAAGTTCTGCTGGAGCTGCCCTTCCGGTCCCGCGCCGAACTGAAGCACCGGGTCGCCTCCCTGGACGCCAAGTACCTCGACCGAACTCTGCCTGATCCCTTCGCCGATCGTCGGCAGTGGCGTGCTGACCTTTGGTGGCGGCGCCGTCTCACGGTAGGCGGAGAGGCGATGTGAGCTTCGTGGCCCGGGGCCGACACTGCGAGGATCACCGAGGGACTGGTGTGATCACTGCTTCGGAGCCTTCCTAGATAGCCCTGTTTACCGGGCTCAGCCCACAGCAGTTCGGCAAGCTGGTGACGGTGCTGTGACGCGCAGGTGCGGACGCGGTTCGCAAAGGCCGGTTGTGGAGCCTTCCGCTGAAGGACCGGACCTGGAAGCAGGAACACAACAAGTCCCACAAGCAGGTCCAGGCCCGTGTCGAGCACGTCTTCGTTCGGATGAAGACCTGGAAAATCGTCCGCGACTGCCGCCTCAAAGGAGCCCGGCGTCCCCTACACCGTGCTCAGCATCGCACGGATGCATAACCTCGACCTCGCCGGATAGGCCAGAGGGCCCGCACGGTGGGCCACCTTGCCCGAGACAACTCGGAGATCATTTGCAGGACAGCCCTTAGCTAGACGATCCGAAGGACGGCCGAGGCTGCCTGCCCCTCGCCGAGTTCCCACCCCGCGACCGTATGGTGGCCGGGCCGCTCGCCGAACCAGTCGAGCATCGGCGGACACGAATTGGCACCCGGCCCGCGGTAGAAGGCGCCGCAGCCGCGGGCCCAATGCGCGGTCAGGCAGAGCAGGCTCAGATGCTCACGGAGCGCGAGGTTAGGAACCGCACCCAGCCTCTCCTCCCAGTCGGGCTCCACCTCGGCCCCCTCCTCCAGCGTGACCAGGCGCTCTGGACCCCCCGTTGTCCAGGTGGCGGCCCGCATCGCATCGAACAGCGTCCCATCCGTCCTGATCCGCAGCAGCAGGATCGGCATCACCTCGTGCCTGTCGATACCGGCCACCTCTTCGCCGTGCTCGGCGAGCACCCGCGCGAAGTCCGCTCCGGACACGGGGACCCGACCCTGCCCGTCGGCGGCCGCGGCCTCCGACAGCGTTGCGCCGAGCACCGCGCCGAACGCCTCCTTGCCGAACAGCCAGACCGACTGCCCCAGGTCGATAGACCACTGGCCCCATCCGAACGGGCTTTCGTCGTCCTCCAGATACCGGGCGCCGTCGACCGGCTCACCGCGCGCGACGGCGCCCCGGTCCAGCTCACCGCTGACGAGGTCGTCGAAGATCTCGTACGACAACATCTCGTCTCAGTGGACGAACACGTACTCCGCACCGGCGTCGAACTCCGGCAGCGGCCGGTCCAGCAGAACACCGAAGGCATGAGCCAGCGACGACTCCCAGTCGTCACCGGCTGGAGGAATGGGGAGAGGGGGCATCACGTTCATGGCTTTCGTCGTGCAAGCCGCGACACGGCGGCGGTGGCACGGCTGCCGCCACGACCCGGAACAGGTGGATCACCAGTAACCCTAGGATCAACGGGCCTTGTTCAGGGTCCCGTTCGCCGAACTCAGATTCTTCAGGTTCGAGCGGGCCGATCGAAACCCGTGAACCCGTACGGAGCGGTGGATTCCGGCGGCCCGTGGCACGGCGGGGCTGTCCGGACCGGCGACCGACCGTGCGGGACCAGGAATCGACCCGTCGCGGCGCGGGTGTGAGGGTCAGGTGATTCTGGTGCAGGTGTCGTCCAGGTCGCAGCGGGGGTGGAGGCCCGACCACTGGCCGGGGACGTCGTGCGTGCCGCGGGCGAACCAGGCCACCGCGTCGCCGCGTTGGAACGTCAGCCCGCCTTGTTGGAGGACGGGTCGAGCCTCCAGCAGCCGGGCGAGGTCGGTGCCGTCGAACACGAACTCGTCCCGCCACATCGTGACGATCTCCAGGGCGGAGCACTCGGGACACGGGGCGGTGTTGAAGTGCTCGGGCGAACCCTCGAACTCCAGGAGCGCGGCGAGGCGGGGGGCGTCCTGGTCGCAAGCCGCACGGTAGACCGGGTCGACCGCGGACCGCCAGGACTTGCGGGCGTCGCGCGCGGCAGCCGCGGGCAGCCCTGCGCCGACCTCGCCCAGGTTCGCCTCCGTGCACGCCGGGGACTTCCGCTGCGGAGACGGAGAGGGTGGCGTTCCCGGGGCCGGTGGCGCGGAGCGGTCCGCGTGCTCGTTGCGTTCGAGCGTGCTGAGGGCGACGACGTACGCGAGGAGGAGGGCGTTGATGGCCAGGAGGGCGCCGATGGGCCACGCCCAGCGGGGGTGGCGGGGGGTCATCCGCAGTCCTTGCTCGCCGGGCGGGTCTGACAGAGCGAGAAGCCCTTGTGGAACTCGTAGACGCGGGGGTACTTGAGGTTCTTGCGGTCCTGGCTGCCGTTGAGGGCGGTGAGTCGGAAGGGGCTTCCGCGGTCGTCGATGACGGTGGTCTTCGTCCGGTCGCCGAGCATGTAGGTGACCTTGAGGCGGAAGGCGACGTAGTGGCGCTTGGTTTCGGTGCGGATCAGGACGACCTGTTGCTTGCCGCCCAGGAGGCTGATCGTCCGCTGGGCGAAGAAGGGTTTGCCGGGGGCCAGGGTGTTGCGCTTCTCGTCGAATCCCGCGTCCCGGGCGAGGGGGCGTGGGCGGTCCAGGTCGAACATCATGTTCATCGTGGGGCTGCCGCCCTGCGGCGGGGCGTCGAACAGCGTTCCCGACCAAGGCCGTTCGCGTTTCACGATCTCGGGCGTGATGTCGATGATGTTGATCAACTGGCTGCGGCGGCTGGTGAAGACGACGCGCACGGTCAGCTTGTCGACGTTGACGGCGCCCACCGCGGCGAGCCTGCCGTCGAACTCCGGTGAGGCCGCCACCATCGGGCGGGCGAGGAAGCGCCGTAACGACGCGTCGGGACGGTGGTCCTCGCGGGTGGCCCTGCTCATGCCCTCGTCGTCGAGTTGGACCTTCGCCACGGCCGTTCCGAGGTCGGGGCCGGAGCGGAGGTCGTCCTTGACCGAGGACTTGTCGAAGAGTAGCCACGGGAGTCCGCTGAGCCAGGCGCCGAGTGCCGCCCCGAGCACGACCGCCGCCAGGCCCGCCAACCACATCCTCCCGCTGACGCGTCCGGTGGCACCCGTCGGATCGGGTCCGGCCTCCTGGGTACCGGCCGGGCCCTCGTGCGGGGGGCGGCGTTGCGCGGCGCGGGTCGTCGCCCGGCCCTGTCGTCGGGCCAGCGGACCGCGCCGCTCATCGGTCGATCTTCGGGGCACCGCGCCGTTCCTTCCCGCCGGACGTACCGGCGAGGGTCGGGCCCCGGGCGGGTCGGCCGGGGCCGGGTGTTCACGGACGTGGCGGGTTCACGCCGCCTTGAGCGCGGCGATCTCCCCGGCCCGGTCGGCGAGCCGGGCCACCGGCCGGGCCCGCGCGTGCCGCCGCACCACGCCCCGCAGGGTACGGAAGTGGCCGTCGGCCCGGGCACTGCTCACGTGTTCGTACTCGTCGAGGAACCGCCCCCAGCTGTGACACGCCGCGTCGAGGTGCCCCAGGGCGAGTTGGCGCTCGGCGAGCACCGCGTACGCATGGGCCCGGCCCTGCCGCTCCTGCACCGGCTGGTGCTTGATCGACTGCTGGAGGACGCGGATGCTGCCCTGGAGGTCCCGTTCCTCGTGGAGCACGTGCGCCACGTGGAACAGCCAGGCCGTACGGTCGTAGCCGCCGATCGACTCCCGCCTGTTGTCCGCCCGGGACAACGCGTCCTCGGCCTCGCGCAGTCGGGTGTGCGCGAGGCCGCGGTCGCCGACCATCGCCGCCGCGTGCGCCTGTTGGCCGCGGAGGAAGGCGACCAGTCTGGGCGCGGCCGAGGGCGCCGCCTCGGCCGCCGAGTCGGCCAGTTCCAGGGCCTTGCGGCCGTGGCCCAGGTTCGACGCCTGCAAGGACATCCCGCGCAGGGTGCGGCAGTACGTGACCTGGTCCTCCGCCTCCTGCGCGAGGCCCAGGGCCCGTACGTAGTACTGCTGGCCCAGACCGTGGGCCTTCTCGTACATGGCCATCCAACCGGTGAGGTACGCCAGGTCGGCCGCCGCGGCGAGCATGTCCTTGCGGACCGGTTCGGTGGCCTGGGCCTTGAGCCAGGGGCCGACCGTGTTGACGAGGAACGCGGACGCCATGGGCATGGCGTGCGCGGCGCCCAACTCGTCGAGGATGTCGGCGATCCGGTCGGTCATGGTGCGTACCGACCAGACCTGGGAGGTGCCGATCCGGACGGTGCGGTGCCCGGGTCGCCAGGTCGTCGCGGGTCGGTCGGCGGCGTGCGCGGGGAGCGTGAACGCGGGCAGGGTGAGCGCGGCCGAGAACACGGAGGCCGCGAGCACCCCCCGCCGGGACGGGTCCATCGTGGCCCGGCCCAGCTCGATCAACTCCTCCACCGCGTCCCCGGTGGCGCCGGCCCCGCCGGCCGGTGCGGCGCGTTCGGCGGGGGCGAGCCCCGCCTCGGCATGGGTCACCGGACGGCCCAGCTGCGCGGACAGTGCCTCCACGATCAGGGCCCTGACCTGCGGCCTCGGTGCCGTGCCGGCGATCCAGTGCGCCACCGCCGTGCGGTCGTACGTCAGATTCAACCCGGCCTGCGGGCCGAGCCGGTTGACCTGCTGCGCGAGTTGCGTCCGCGTCCATCCGGCCTCGTCGAGCAGCCGGGCGAGGTTGGGATTGGGGGTGCGCTTCCTCGTGGCCATGACCTCAACTCCCCGTGCCGATCTGGGTGTTCACGGTATTCACGGTCCCACTGGTCTCCAACGGTACCGGTGAACACCGCAAGGACGGTTATCTCTTGCACGGACATTGAAGGCCATCCATCGATATCGATCGACACTGAACGATCCAGGCCCCTTGGAGAACAGGGTGAGCGGCACCAGAACAGTCGACCGCGGAAACGACCATACGGCGGGCACGACGGACACCACGGCGGAAGGCGGATTCGCCGTGAGTTATCTGCGCACCTCACTTCCGGGCGGGGTACTGACGGAACGGGACGGCGCGCGGCCCCGGCAGATCCGCCGCATCGTCCGGGCGCAGCTGCGGCACTGGCGTCTGGAGGAACTGGTCGAGCCGGCGCAGTTGGTGGTGAGCGAACTGGTGACGAACGCGTTCCAGCACGGGTGGGGCGACGAGGTCGGCATCCACCTGAGCCGTACGGCGCGCACGGTACGGGTCGAGGTGCGGACGAGCCCCCTGCCGACGCCCCGCCCCGTAACCGCCCCGGCGGCCCGCCCCGTACCCGCGCCGACCCCCCGCCCTTTACCCGGTCCGCCCGCGACCCCGCCCCCGACCCTGCCCGCGACCGCGACCCCGACCGCGTTTCCGAACGGCGGCCCGGTCCCGTACGCGAACGGCGGGCCCCGCCCCGTACCCGCTGCGCCCCGTCCCGCGGCCGGCCGGGCCCGTCCCGTGGTGGCCCCGCCGAGACCCGCGCCCGGTGCGCCGCCGACCGGACCTCCGGCGCCCCGAGACGTTCCGGCGTCGGCCCGGGCCGCCCCGCCCGCCGCCCGCGAGGCGTTCGCGCGCACCGCGCCGTTCCTGCCCCGCGATCCGCTGGCCGAGCGGGGCCGCGGGCTGTTCCTGGTGGAGGCGCTCGCCGACGACTGGGGCATCCGGGGCGACGGTGCGGTGGTCTGGTGCACGCTGTCGTCGCCGGACGGGCCGGAGGAGCTGGAGAGGGGCGCCGGTGAGGCGACCGGCCGGGCGATCGGCGCTGCGTCCCGGCCCTGATCTGCGCCGAATCAGGTGAAAACCTGTCGGATCGCGTTCGAATTGGTAAGACTGGGAGGTCGAAGAGTGAGCGGTCGGGGCGGAAGGTGCGCGCGGACCGTGCGAGGCGGACGTAAGGGGCGGGCTCGGTGGGGCGGCGTTCGGGTGGGCTGATCGGTGCGTGGGCCGAGGCCCAGCGGCAGCAGCAGCGGCAGTACGAAGAGGGCCGGCGCCAACAGGCCCGTCAGCAGCGCGCGTACGAGCGTGACCAGCGGGCCCGGGAGCGGGACCTCGCCCGGATGCACCGCGAACAGCAGGCCGCGTACCGCAGACAGCGGGAGACGGACGCCCTGCGCCGCACCGAGGAGATCGAAACGCGGGTCGCCGAACTGTCGGGGTTGCTGGTCGCCGGCTGCCGCGCGCCCGCGTTCCGGGTGGCGGCGCTGCGGCGCGAGGAGTCGGTGGAGGCGTTCGCGCCCGGACCGCTCGCCGTGCCGGTGCCGATGCCGGACCCGAGGGCGTACGAAGCCCGGGCCGGTGGCTGGGGTCCAGGTGCCCGGGCACGCGCCCAGCAGGAGGCCCAGGAACGCTACCGGCGGGACTGGGACGCGGCGCGGCTCGCGGAGGAGCGGCGGCTGCGGGAGCTGGCCGACTACCGCCACCGGTACGAGACCTGGGCCGCCGGTCGGCTCGCCGAGGTGCGCGGGCACAACCGGGGTGTCGGTTCGATGACCGCGGCCCTGCGCGCGGCGGAGCCCGACACGGTCGTGGAGTACTTCTCGGCGGCGCTGTACGCCAACTCGGTGTGGCCGGAGGGCTTCCCCCGGCAGGTGAGCGCCGCGTTCGACCCCGGGCCGCGGCAGTTCGTCCTGACCTGGGAGCTGCCGGCGCTCGACGTCGTCCCGGAGACGAAGTCGGCGCGCTACCTGATCAACGCGGACCAGGTGAAGGAGAGCCCCCGGCCGGTCACCCAGCGGCGGGCCCTGTACCGGGAGGTGCTGGCGCAGAGCGTGCTGCTGGCGCTGCGGGACGTGTTCGCGGCGGACGAGCACGGGGTGTTGGCGTCCGTCGCCCTCAACGGTTTCGTGGACGACCACGATCCGGCGACCGGCCGGCGCGCGGAGATCGTCGTCGCCTCCGTGGTCGCGGAGCGGAACGCCTTCGGGGAGCTGCGGCTGGAGATGGTGAACGCGGTGGACTGTCTGACGGGCGCCCTGCGCGGCAGCCTGTCGGCCAAGCCCGACCAGCGGACCGCGGTGCGGCCGGTGCGGCTGCCGGAGCAGGTGGGCGCGGGGGTGATCAGCCATGGCGGGGGCGCCGAGCCGGACCTGCTGGAGATGGACCCGCTGGAGTTCGAGGGCCTGGTCGCCGAGTTGTTCCGGGCCCGCGGCATGCAGGCCGTCACCACCCAGCGGTCGGGGGACGGCGGTGTCGACGTGGACGCGGTCGATCCCGATCCGATCAGCGGCGGCAAGATCGTGGTCCAGGTCAAGCGGTACCGGAACACGGTGCCGCCGAGCGCGGTCCGCGATCTGTACGGGACCGTGCAGGACCAGGGCGCCAACAAGGGGGTGCTGGTGACGACCTCCGGCTTCGGCCCCGGTTCGTACACCTTCGCCAACGGCAAGCCGCTCACCCTGGTCTCCGGTGCGGAACTCGTCGACCTGCTGCATGCGCACGGGCTGCTGGGGCGGCTCGGCGGCGGCCCGACGGCCCCGGGTGCGCAAGGCGGCGGGCCCACCGCACCCACCGGACCCACCGCGCCTGTTGGGCCTGCCGGTGCGGTCGCGGCGTCGGCCAGTGCCCCGACGCTGGTCATGCCCAGTGGCCCGGACGGCCCCGGGTCGGCTGGCGCCCCGCACGGCCGGGCGGCGGGCGCCCGGCACGGCGGCCCCGGCTCCCGGGCCGCGTACGGTCCCGGCGACGACGGCACGCACCGGAGCGGCGACGACGACACGTACGGGGGCGGTGACTACAACGTGCTCGGCATGTCCTGGTCCGGGTCCGTCGCGCTGGACGTCTGCGCGTTGGTGTGCCGGGGCGGACGGGTGCTCGGCGACGACTGGTTCGTCTTCTTCAACAACCCCGGCACCCCGGACGGTTCGGTGCGGATGCTCGGCGGGTTCGCGGGCGACCGGGCCGCCGTCCGGGTCGCGTTCGACGGGCTGCCCGCGGCGGCGGACCGGCTGGTGCTGGTGGCGGCCGTCGACCCGGAGGTCAACCCGGACGCCGACCTCGCCGGGTTCACCGGCGCGGGCATCCGGTTGCGGGACGCCGACGGCACGGAACTCGACCAGTTGGAGGTCTCCGACGGGCGCCCCGGCGAGACGGCCCTGGTCCTCGGCTCGTTCCGGCGCCGCGCCGGCGGCGACTGGAACTTCGTGGTGGGCGGCAAGGGGTACGAGGGCGGGTTGGGCGCGCTGGTGGGGGACTTCGGCATCGACGTGGAGTGACCTCCGGCCAGCCGGTCGCCGCCGGATATTCAGGGGCGGTGCGCGGGGTGCGCTGCCTAGGATCGGTCGGATGACCGAGAAGCAGCGGACGCGTCCCGGGTTCGAGATCCCGGCGGAACTCATCACGAGCCAGCACCGGGCCAAGGGGGAGGCGGGCCGGGCGTTCATCGAGGACCTGCCGCGGCTGGCCGCCGAGTACGTCGACCACTGGGAGCTGACCGTCACCGGCCCCCCGATGCACGGAATGGCGTCCCTGGTCCTGCCGGTGACCCGGGTCGACGGAACGCCCGCCGTGCTGAAGATGCAGGTCGCGGACGAGGACAGCGTGTACCAGGGGCTCGCCCTGCGGATCTGGGACGGTCAGGGGATCATCCGGCTGCTGGAGATCGACGAGAAGACCACCACCCAGCTGCTCGAACGCGCCGACGAGAGCCGCCCGTTGTCGGCCGTCGAGGACTCCCGGGCCGCGGTCGCCGTCATCGGGGACCTGCTGGCCCGGCTGACCGCGGTGCCGGGGCCGGACGGGGTGCAGCACCTCGCCGACATCGGGGCCGACATGCTCGCCGATCTGCCCGGCGCCCTGGACCGGGTCCCCGACCCGACCGCCCGACGCGTACTGACCGCCTGCGGCGACGCCCTGCGCGAGGTGCTGCCCCAGCCGGGGGACCGGCTGCTCCACTGGGACCTGCACTTCGACAACGTGCTGGCCGCCGACCGCGAGCCCTGGCTCGCCATCGACCCGAACCCGCTGGTCGGGGACCCGGGCTTCGACATCATGCCGGCCCTGGACAACCGCTACGAGGACGGCGAGGTGCTGTGGCGCTTCGACCTGCTGTCCGAGCGGCTGGGCCTGGACCGGGGGAGCGCGGCGCGGTGGACGCTGGCCCGGGCGCTCCAGAACTCGCTGTGGGACATCGAGGACGGGGAGCCCCTCCAGGACATGCAGCTGCGGATCGCCGAGCTGATGCTGAGGCACCGTACGCGGTGAGCGGACCGTACGCGGTGAGCGGGGCGGAGCGGCTTCCGCCGACCGGATCGGCTCCCCGGGACGCGTCCCCCTCCCGGGACCCCACCCCGGGGACCGCTCCCTGTGACCACTCCCCGGAACCACTGGACCGGTGGGTGATACACCGGGTTTACTGGCCGGCATGATCCGTACCGCCACCCCCGCCGACGTGCCCGCCATCCACGCCATGGTCCGTGAACTGGCCGACTACGAGAAGGCGCTGCACGAGGTGCGGGCCACCGAGGAGCAGCTGCGCGAGGCGCTGTTCGGCGAGCGGCCGGCGGCGTACGCGCACGTCGCCGAGGACGACGCGACCGGCGAGCCCGTCGGTTTCGCCCTGTGGTTCCTGAACTTCTCCACCTGGCGCGGGGTGCACGGCATCTACCTGGAGGACCTGTACGTCCGCCCCGACCGGCGCGGCGGCGGCCACGGCAAGGCCCTGCTGACGGAACTCGCCCGGATCTGCGTGGACCGCGGCTACGAGCGCCTGGAGTGGTCGGTCCTCGACTGGAACCAGCCCTCCATCGACTTCTACCGCGCGTTGGGTGCCCGGCCGCAGGACGAGTGGACGGTGTACCGCCTCACGGACGACGCGCTGACCGCACTGGGCGCGCCGGCCCCCGGGGCGTAGCCGCTACCCCGCCGCCCGGCGGTACGTGGTGACCTGGACGCCCGCTTCGCTGGTGACCGTGGCGGCGAGCTCCAGGGTGCGCAGCCCGCCGTCGGCGGGGAAGATGCTCTTGCCGCCGCCGAGCAGCACCGGCATCACCATCAGCCGCAGCTCGTCGACCAGGTCCTCGGCGAGCAGGGTGCGCACCAGGGTGGGGCTGCCCATGACGACCAGGTCGCCGCCCTCGGCGCCGCGCAGTTCCCGCAGACGGGCCACGGCTCCGTCGCCGGGGATGAGCGTGGTGGGGTCCCAGGTGAGGTCGGAGGGGGTCAGGGTCCGGGAGACCACGTACTTGGGGAGGGCGTTCATCCGGTCGGCGAACGGGTCGCCCGCCCGGTCCGGCCAGGCCGCGGCCATGGTCTGCCAGGTGCGGCGCCCGAAGAGCAGGGCGTCGGCCCCGGCCAGTACCTCGGTGAAGGCACTGCCGACCACCTCCGGGTCGAAGAACGGGTGCGACCAGCCGCCGTGGGCGAACCCGCCGTCGGTGTCCTCGTCCGGTCCGCCCGGCGCCTGCACGACTCCGTCCAGGCTGATGAACTCGCTGACCACGATGCGCACGACGGTTGCTCCTCTTCGATCGTTCGGTGGTGACGGCCACCCGGTGGTGACGACGGGATAGACCGGGTCGGCCCCGTGGAATCATCGCTCGGAGCGTTCCTGGTGGGCGGGCCGGGGTGGGCCGCTCACGACGTGGGCGTGCGCAGGGGTTCGCCGGCGGGCGTGGGGTGGGGTCGGGGGCGGCCCGTCACCATCGTCCCGGCGACCACCGCCGCCAGCAGCATGATCCCGACGGCCCACCAGATGGCGACGGTGTAGCCGTGCACCACGCCCACGTTGGTGATCCGGGCCACCGCCGCCGGGTCGTGGGCGTCGGACGCGCTCAGGTGGGACGCCACGTACGCGCCCGCGGAGCTGGTGGCGATCGTGTTCAGCAGCGCCGTCCCGATGGAACCGCCCACCTGCTGGGAGGTGTTGACGGTCGCCGAGGTCACCCCGGAGTCCCGCGGGGCCACCCCCAGCGTGGCCGTCGCCATCACCGGCATGAACGTCATGCCCATCCCGAGGCCGAGCAGCAGTTCGGCGGGCAGGACGTGCGTCGCGTACTCGGCGTGCACGGTCAGTTGGGTCAGGATCACCAGACCGCCCGCCGCGAGCACCAGTCCGGGCACCATCAGGACGCGCGGCGCCACGTACTGCATCAGCCGCGCCGACACCTGGGTGGACCCGATGATGATCGCCGCGGTCATCGGCAGGAACGCGAGGCCCGCCTTCAACGGGGAGTAGCCGAGGATCGTCTGGAGGTAGTAGGTCAGGAACAGGAACGTCCCGAACAGCCCGATCGTGACCAGGGCCATCGTCAGGAAACAACCGGCCCGGTTCCGTTCCCGGACGACGTGCAGCGGCAGCAGGGGGTGCGGCGCGCGGGTCTGCCACCAGACGAACGCGGCCAGCAGCGCCACGCCGCCCAGCAGGAGGCCCAGCACCAACGGGTCGGTCCAGCCGCGCGGTTCGGCCTCGTTGAACCCGTAGACGATCGCCACCAGTCCGCCGCAGCCCAGCACGACGCCCGGGATGTCGAGGCTGGCCTCCCGGTGCCCGGGGCGGTCGTGGAGCAGGGTCACCGCGCCGAGGACCGCGATGCCCGCGATGGGCACGTTCACGTACAGGCACCAGCGCCAGTCCAGGAACTCGGTGAGCACCCCGCCCATGATCAGGCCGATCGCCGCGCCGCCGCCCGCGATGGCGCCGTAGATGCCGAAGGCCCGGGCCCGTTCCTTGGGGTCGATGAACGACGTCGTCAGCAGGGACAGCGCGGAGGGCGCGAGGAGCGCCGCGAACGCGCCCTGGAGCGCCCGGGCCCCGAACAGCATGCCCGAGGTGGTGGCCGCCCCGCCGATCCCGGAGGCCACGGCGAATCCGATCAGGCCGATGATGAACGTCCTTTTGCGGCCCACGAAGTCGGCGATGCGCCCGCCGAGCAGCAGCAGTCCGCCGAAGGCCAGGGTGTACGCGGTGATGACCCATTGGCGGTTGGCGTCCGAGATGCCGAGGTCCCGTTGGGCGGAGGGGAGCGCGATGTTCACGATCGTCGCGTCGAGGACCACCATGAGCTGGGCGAGCGCGATGACGACGAGCCCCCACCAGCGGTGGCGGTCCGGCGTGCCGTCCGCCGCCGGTTCGTCGGCCGGTTCACCGCTCAGGGGCGTACTCACCCTGACAGAACACCACGGAACGGGACGGGTCGCATCCGCATCCGCCGCTCCCGCCTCCGTGTCGCGGCGCGGTCAGGGTTCCAGGACGACCTTGCCGACGGTGCGGCGGGTCTCCAGGGCGTGGTGGGCGCGGGCCGCCGCGGCGAGCGGGAAGCGGGTGATCGCCGGGACGAGTCGCCCCTCGGCGGCCAGGGCCAGGGAGCGCAGCTCCAGGGTGCGGATCGGGTTCTCGCCGCCCGCCTTCTCCATCATCGCGGGCCCGAGCACGTAGGTGGAGGTGACGCCCCGCTCCTTGAGGAACGCCCCGTCGGGTTCGTACGGGCCGCCCGTCCCGCTGCCTTCGGCGTCGAACCACCCGAAGACCAGGTGCCGGCCGCCCGGGGCGAGCAGGTCGACGGCGGCCCGCGCGGTGTCGCCGCCCACGCCGTCGTAGACGATCGTCGCGCCCGGCAGCCCGCGCCCGTCGAGGAAGTCCCGCACCTGTGTGGACCAGCTGGGTTCGCGGTAGTCCACGGCGAGGTCGGCGCCGGCCGCCCGGACCCGGTCGAGCTTGGGCGCGCCGCCCGCCAGGCCCACGACCACCGCACCGGCGTTCTTCGCGTGCTGCACGAAGAGGGTGCCCATGCCGCCCGCCGCGGACGGGACGACCACCACGTCCTTCGGGCCCGGCTCGGCGAACTGGACGATGCCCATCGCGGTGCGCCCCGTCCCGATCATGGCGACCGCGGCGGCGAAGTCCAGCTGCGGGGGGACCTCGTGCAGTCGCTCGGCGGGGACGGCGGCCCGGGCCGCGTACCCGCCCGGGTTCATGCCGAGGTGGGCGACCACGCGCCGGCCCAGCAGGGCGGGGTCGGTGCCCTCGCCGACGGCGCTGACCGTGCCGGCGACCTCGCGGCCCGGGACGGTGGGCAGTTCCACGGGGCGGGGCAGGGGGCCCTGGACCCCCTTGCGCAGGTCGGTGTCCAGGACGTGCACCCCGGCGGCGGCCACCTCGATCAGGACTTCGCCGGCGGCGGGCACCGGGTCGGGCACCTCTTCGCACACCAGGTTCTCGGCGGGCCCGAAGGCGTGCAGGCGGACGGCGCGCATGGTGACTCCTCATGGGTGGGGGCTGCCCTCTTCGGCGGTACGATCACAGCCTGCAACCTGAAGCAAACTTGAGGTCAAGCCGCTCCGGGTGGTGGCACCGGAGGGTCACTGTCAGTGGTCGGGTGCACGATGGGGGCCATGACGCGAAGCGCGACGGTGAAGAGGGCGAAGCGGCCCACGGTCAACCTCCCGGCACTGGTCCCGTTCCGGGGCGCCGGGTGGGAGCCCGACGGGGACTACGACGGAGTGGAGTTCACGGACCTGGACTGCTCGGGTCAGGACGGCGGCGGCGCGCACTTCCTGGACTGCCGGCTGTCGGGCGTCACGCTCAACGAGACCAGACTGACCCGGGCCAGGATCGTCGACACCGTCCTCAGCGGTGCCCGTGGCGTGGGTACGGACCTGGCGGAGGCGACCCTGCGGGACGCCGAGGTGGTCGACGCCCGGCTCGGCGGGGTGCAGCTGCACGGCGCCAACCTGGAGCGGGTGGTCGTCCGGGGCGGCAAGATCGACTATCTGAACCTGCGGCAGGCCCGGCTCAAGGACGTGGTGTTCGAGTCGGTCGTCCTGGTCGAACCCGACTTCGGCGGCGCCACGTTGGAGCGGGTGGAGTTCCACGACTGCGTGCTCAAGGGGGTGGACTTCGGCGGGGCGCAGTTGAGGGACGTGGATCTGCGGGGGGCAGACCAGTTGGAGATCACCCGTGGGGTCGAGGGGCTCCGGGGCGCGGTGATCAGCCCGTCCCAACTACTGGACCTGGCCTGGCTGTTCGCCGGCGAGCTGGGGGTGCGCGTCGAGGGCTGAGCGGGCCCGGGCGCCCGAGGGTCCCCGGTCCCCGGGTGGCTGCGGGCCCCAGGGGATACGGGTCCTCAGGCGATGCGGGGGAAGCGGGACTGGAGGGTCCAGATCGTCGGGTTCTCCGCGAGGTCGTCGTGCAGGTCGGTCAGGTCCGCGATCAGGTCGTGCAGGAAGTCCCGGGCCTCGCGGCGCAGCTCCGTGTGCGCGAAGGACAGCGGCTTGTCGTCCACGGGCCGCCACTCCGCCTCGATGTCGACCCAGCCGAAGCGCCGCTCGAACAGCAGGCGGTCCGTCGACTCGGTGAAGTCCAGCTCGGCGTACTGCGGCTCCGCCGCCCGCGCCCCCAGCGGGTTGCGGTCCAGCCGTTCCACGATGTCGCACAGCGCCCACGCGAAGTCCAGGACGGGCACCCATCCCCAGGCTGTGGACAACTCCCGGTCCGCTTCGGTGTCCGCGAGGTACACGTCCCCGCAGAAGAGGTCGTAGCGCAGCGCGCGGACGTCCGCCCGGCGGTAGTCGGTCTGCGGGGGGTCCGGGAAGCGGTTGGAGAGGGCGTATCCGATGTCGAGCACCCCCCGATGGTCGCACGGCGCCACGCCCCCGATCCCCGCCGCCGGACCGCCCCCGTCGCCGGGCGCTCAGGCGAGCAGTCGCCGTTCCGTGGCCACCGCCACCGCCCCCGCCCGGGTGTCGACGCCCAACTTGTCGTAGATGCGCCCCAGGTGCGTCTTCACCGTCGCCTCGCTGATGAACAGCGCCCGCGCGATCTCCCGGTTGCCCAGCCCCCGGGCCAGCTGCCCGAGGATGTCCCGCTCCCGTGCCGTGAGGGACGGCCGCGGACTGCGCATCCGTTCCATCACCCGGCTGGCGACCGGCGCGGACAGGGCCGTGTGCCCCCGGGCGGCGGCCCGGATCGCGGCGAACAGTTCCTCGGGCCGCTCCGCCTTGAGCAGGTAGCCCGTCGCGCCCGCCTCGATCGCCCGGGTGATGTCGGCGTCCGTGTCGTACGTGGTGAGAACGAGGACCCGGCCGCCGGTCGCCGCGATCTGCCGGGTCGCCTCCACCCCGTCGATGCCCTCGCCCAACTGGAGGTCCATCAGGACGACGTTCGGACCGAGCTTCGCCGCCATCGCCACGGCCTCCTCCCCGCCGCCCGCCTCGCCGACCACCTCGAAGTCCGGTTCGCTGCCGAGCAGGGCCAGCAGCCCCGCCCGGACCACGGCGTGATCGTCGCAGAGCAGCAGTCGCACGGGACCGCCGCCGGTGGTGCCGGCGGGCGGGTCGGGCACGGGGTGGCCGTGGGGGGTGCTCATCGTCGCTCCGGGCGTTCGGGTGCGGGCAGGGGGACCGACACGGTCAGGACCGTGCCCTCGTTCGGGGCCGATTCGATGGTGAGGGTGCCGCCCAGGGCGCGCACCCGGGCCCGGATCGCCGGCAGCCCGTGCCCCCGCACGCCCGCCGGGTCCGCGGCGACGGCCTCCAGGACGAACCCCCGGCCGTCGTCCGCGACGTCCAGCACGAGCTGGTCGCCCAGACAGGTCAGGGTGAGCGCCGCGGTGCCGGCCGCGGCGTGCTCCCGGACGTTCGCCAGGGCGCCCTGCGCGATCCGCAGCACCGCCGACTCCGTCCGTTCGGGCAGTGCGGCCGGGGTGCCCTCCACGTGGAAGCGCACGGGCAGTTCCGCGCGGGACTCCCGGTCCGCCAGCCGGCGCAGCGCCCCCACCAGCCCGCCGCCCTCGGCGAGGTCGGCGGGGGCCAGGTCGTGGACGAACCGCCGGGCGTCGGTGAGGCTGCGCTCGGCGATCGAGGCGGCGGCGTGGACGTGCGCCCGGGCCTTCGCCGGGTCCGTCTCCCACACCCGGTCGGCGGCCTGGAGCAGCATCCGCTGACTGGACAGGCCCTGGGCCAGGCTGTCGTGGATCTCCATCGCGAGCCGCTGCCGTTCGATGAGGGTGCCCGCCCGGCGTTCGGTGGCGGCCAGCTCCCGGCGGGTGCGGATCAGGTCGTCGATCAGGGCGCGCTGCCGGGCCGCCTGACGTTGCATGTGGACGAACCCGGCCGCCGCGATCGCGGCCACGGCGGGCGGCGCCAGCAGCAGGTTCGGGTCGAAGCGGTCGGCGAGCCGCATCTGGGCGACCACGACGAACGCGGTGAGCACGGCGATCAGCGTGAGCGCGGGGCGCGCCGGCAGGGTGCGCAGACCGGTGTAGAAGAGGGGGACCGCGCACCAGGCGAAGCTGGGCGCGAGCACGACGAGCACCACCCACACGGCGACGACCATGCCCAGCCACAGCAGCACGGAGGCCCGGGTGCGCCGTCGGTTGCCCGGGGGCGGGTCGGCGGGCGCGGTGGTGCCGAGGGCCGGGCCCAGCACGTACAGCAGGGCGAGGACCACGGACAGCGCGATGATCCAGGGGGTACGGGGTTCGCCGGGGTGCCGCAGCAGGAACCGGGCCAGCGAGGCGCCCAGCAGCAGGAAGAACGCCGTGTGCATCACGACCGCCAGCCAGCGCGCGTCCGGGTCCGCGCCGGGAGACGTCCGGTGCGGTGGGGGAGTCCGCTGCGGCGGTGGAGGCGTCCGGTGCGGTGGGGGCGGTGCGGCCACGCCGTGCCTCCTCGTGGTGCGTACGGGTCCGGCCCGGCTTGGGCATTCCCTCCCATTGTGACCCGGTGCGGGACCCGCGGGGTCATCCGATCGGTCGACCCCCGGATCAGCCGTCCCGCACCGCCACCGTGTCCGGTCCGCCGACGGGGAGCGACCGGTTCCGCCCCCAGGATCGAAGTGAGCCGGTCAGCGCCGCACCGGCACCACCACCCACCGGCCGGTCCGGTCGGACCCGCCAGCGAAAGGCAGTGCCGTCATGAGCCACACCCCCGAGACCCACGAGACCGCCACGACCTCCGAGACGGCCGCGCCCCGGCGGCACCGGTCCCCCAAGGGCCGTCGCGTCCGGATCGGCGTCGGCGCACTCGCCCTCGCCGCGGTGGGCGCCGGAACGTTCGGCGTCGTGTCGGCGAGCGCCGACTCCCCGGCCGCGGCGGGCCGCACCACCGCCACCGCCGACCCCTCGGGCCGTCACCTCCAGCAGACCACGCACCTCACCGTCGACGCCGCGACCCGCGCCGCGCAGGCCACCCTCGACGCGGCCGAGCGGGAGAACCAGCGGGTGACGGTCGCCGTCGTCGACCGCAACGGCAACACACTGGTGACGCTGCGCGGCGACGGCGCGGGCCCGCAGTCCTACGAGTCCGCCGAGCGCAAGGCGTTCACCGCGGTCTCCTGGAACGCGCCCACCTCCGAACTGGTCAAGCGCCTCGCCCAGACCCCGAACCTGAAGGACATCCCCGGCACCCTGTTCCTCGGCGGCGGCGCCCCCGTCACCGTGAAGGGCGCCCCGATCGCGGGCATCGGCGTCGCGGGCGCCCCCTCGGGCGACCTGGACGAGAAGTTCGCCAAGGCCGGCGTCGCCGCGCTGAACAACCGCTAGCCCCCGCTGCCCAGCCCGCCTGCGGTGCCGGCGCCCCCGTCGCACGGGCGCCGGCACCGCAGGCGCGCCGGACCCGGGCTGCTTAGGATCGGTCGCGTGGACCCCGCCCGCACCCGTACCCGTAGGCGCTGCGCCACCGGCGCCCGTACGCGCGCCCGGCTGGGGCTGGGCCTCGCGATCACCGTGCTGGCGGGCTGCACCGCCACGGGCGGCGGGTTGACCGCCGGGTCCGGTGGCCGCGGGGCGGGCGCCGACGGGGTCGGGGACCCGTACTTCCCGCTGATGGGCAACGGTGGCTACGACGTCACCCACTACGACCTCGCCCTCGCCTACGCACCGAAGACCCGCCACCTCACCGGCACGGCCACCCTCACCGCCCGGGCCACCGCGGACCTCACCGCCTTCAACCTGGACCTGCTGGGCCTGACCGTCCGCTCGGTCACCGTCGACGGCGCGTCCGCCCGCGTCGCGCGCGACGGACAGGAACTGACCGTGCGACCCCGCGCCGCCCTCACCCGGGGCGAGGAGTTCCGCACCACCGTGCGCTACGCCGGTCGGCCCCGCACGATCACCGACCCGGACGGCTCCGAGGAGGGCTGGCTGCCCACCGCGGACGGCGCCCTCGCCCTCGGACAGCCCACCGGGTCGATGGCCTGGTTCCCCGGCAACCACCACCCCGGTGACAAGGCGGCCTACGACATCGCCGTCACCGTTCCGGAGGGCCTCACCGCCGTCTCGGGCGGCGAGCTCCGCTCCACCCGCACCGTCGACGGCCGCACCACCTTCGACTGGCACGGCGCGGAGCCGCAGGCGAGCTACACGGCGACCGTGGCGATCGGCCGCTACCGGGTCGGCACCTCCCGGATCGACGCCGACCGGCTCACCGAGGACGACGGCATCAAGGCCACCGACGGGCGCCGCGAACTGTCCGTGTACAACGCGGTCGACCCGCAGGTGGCCGCCGCCGCCCGCAAGCCGCTCTCCCGGCTGCCCGCGATCATGGCCTGGGCGGAGCGCACCTTCGGCCCGTACCCGTTCTCCGCCACCGGCGCGATCGTCGACCGGGACGGTGACGCCGGGTACGCGCTGGAGACCCAGACCCGCCCGGTCTACCCGGGCGCCCCGGACCCCGTCCTGATCGTCCACGAACTCGCCCACCAGTGGTACGGGGACTCCGTCACCCCGAGGACCTGGCGGGACATGTGGCTCAACGAGGGGTTCGCCACGTACGCCGAGTGGCTGTGGGACGAGGAGCACGGGGGGCGCACCGCGCAGAGCGTCTTCGACGCGTTGTACCGCGGTGACTACTACGACGAGCCGGGTGCGGACGCGGCGGTGTGGGCGTTCCCGCCTGCTGCGCCGCCCTCGGCCGCGGATGTTTCGCAGGCGCCCGTGTACCAGCGCGGGGCGATGGTGTTGCACCAGGTGCGGCGTACGGTCGGGGAGGGCGCGTTCCGGGAGGTTCTGCGGGGGTGGCCCACGGTTCACCGGTACGGCACGGTGGACACGGCCGCGTTCACCGCGTACGTCGAGCGGGTCGCGCCTCGGCACCGGGGCGCTCTGCGGCGTGTCTGGGCCACGTGGCTCCACGGTGAGGGCAAGCCGTCGCGGCCCTGACGCCCACGTTGCCCTGCGGGATGCGATGTCCCGTGCGGGTGCGGAGCGGTTGCCCGCGCAGTTCCCCGCGCCCCTTCGGTGCGTTCTCCTGTGGGTGCGTTGTTTCTGTGCGGTGCGCTGTGGTTTTGCGCAGTTCCCCGCGCCCCTGACGGGGCGCTCCTCACCGTCGCCGTCCGCCCCGAAACGGCCCCCGACAGGGGCGCGGGGAACTGCGCGGGCAACCCCCATGCACCCGCAGGGAACGACGTACCCCCTGGGGGCGCGGGGAACTGCGCAAAACAACAGCGCACCCGCAGGGAAGCGCACCGGAGGGGCGCGGGGAACTGCGCGGGCAAGCACAGCGCACCCGCAGGGAACGACGTACCGAGGGCAACCGCTACGCACCCGCACGGGACATCGCAGGGGTCAGCGTTTGTGGGCGACCCACGCGTAGAGGTTGATGTCCTCGTCACGGACGTCCGTGATGTCCAAGTACTTGGTCCGGTCGACGTAGTCCAGCGAAGCGACGTACGCCGGGTCCGCGGGAGCCGCCCGCACCACGTCCTCGATCCGGTCCGGCCGCCACTCGTGCACCCGGACGACGCCCGGCTCGACCAGCTCCAGCCCGTTCTCCGCGGCGAACCGCGCGACCTGCTCACGGGACCGGAGCACGAAGGAGAACCCCCGGGCCCGGAACGTCTGGGCCACCCCGCCGATCGCCACCGGGTTGAAGTCCGCACTGAGATGACTGAGGACGACGACACTGCCGGCCGCCAACCGGCCGATCAGCTCGGCGACGACCGGGTACGCCTCCTCGTCCTCGACGAAGTGCAGCACCGAGACGAGGACCAGCGCCACCGGCCGGGACAGGTCGAGCGTTTCCGCGGCCTCGTCGAGGATGCGCCCCGGCGTCCGTAAGTCGGCGTGCACGTACGCGGTCCGACCCTCCGGGTGACTGGTGAGCAGCGCACGGGCGTGGGCCAGGACGACGGGGTCGTTGTCGACGTACACGACCTTGGTGTCCGGGGCGGTGCGCTGCGCGATCTGGTGCACGTTCTCCCGGGTCGGCAACCCCGTGCCGATGTCGAGGAACTGGCGAATCCCGGTCGTGCCCGTCACGTGGGACACCGCCCGCCGCAGGAAGTCGCGGTTGTGCCGTACGTCCAGGTAGCCCCGGGGATTGACGGCGAGCGCTGCGGCGGCGGCCTCGCGGTCCACCTCGTAGTTGTCCTTGCCGCCGAGCAGCACGTCGTACACCCGCGCCGGGTGCGCCTTGGTCGTGTCGATGGTCGGTCCCGGCCAGTCCGGTGCGTCCGTCGCGCGGTCGGTTCGGTCGTCGGTCCCGCGGGCGTCGCCGCTCATGTGCACCAGCCTCCGTGAGGTTCCCCGTGGGGCTCGCTGCCCCGTCCGGGACGCCCCCGCGTCCCACCCTGCACCAAATTCGCTGAAAACAAAGGAAGTTGCCGAAGTGCCGGTGCCCCTCTCGACGCCGGGTGGGGGGGGGGGCGGGCGCAGGGGGGGGGGGGTTCGGGCCCCGGGGGCGGGTGGTATCCCCCCGGCGGGCCGGGGT